>JALHNS010000171.1 GCA_022843445.1 Gemmata sp. | reverse complement strand
GCACCCGCACCTCGCGCACCGCGGCCAGTTCCAGCGGCGGCACCGGGCGGAACAGCGGGCCGAAGTCCGCGTGCACCGCGCGGTCGGTCAGCCGGTAGGTGAACGTCACACACCGGTACAAGTAAGCGGCGCAGCCCAGCGCCAGCGCCGCCCACGGCAGCGCGAACAGTGCCAGCGCGCTGACGCGCGCGGCCAGTTCGGAGAAGTCGTCGAGGTAGTGCCGCCCGGTGGACACGAACAGCGCCGCCGCCGCGCCCAGCGCCAGCGCCGGCACCGCGGCCCGCGGGTGGTAGCCGGACCACGCACGGTCGGCCTGAGCCGGGTCCGGTCGCGGCTCGCTCATTCGTTCTCCCGTTCGGAGGTGGGCGGAAAAATGATAGGAAATCTGAGGAATTCTTAGTTGCATTCCGCGCCGCGTGCTGTCTACTTGTGCCAACTTTCCCCCCACTCCCGTCGTTCCGGCGCTACCGGGTAGCGCCCAACAGTAGGGCACGCCCACATCACAAGGCGACACGCGGCATGAATTACCCCCAGCAGCGGCGCACCGTTCTGAACAAATCGCTCGCGGAGCACGAGGTCGACGCGTTCCTCGTCACGGCCGCCGTGAACGTGACCTACCTCACGAACTTCACGGGCGATTCGAGCTTCTACTGTACCGCGCCCAAGAACGGGATCATTATTAGCGACCCGCGGTTCGAGGCCCAACTGAAGGAAGAGTGCCCCGGCCTCGAGGCGCACATCCGCCCGCACAACAAGACCACGATGGAGGCCGCCGCCGAGGTGCTCACCAAGAGCGGGGCGAAGAGCTGCGGCGTGGAAGCGAACCGCATGTCGCTCGCCGAACTGGAGCAGCTGCGCGCGCTCGCGCCGAAGGTCACGTTCGTGCCGATCGCCGGGCAGGTCGAGTCGCAACGCGTGGTGAAGGATCAGGGCGAGGTGGAGCACATCCGCGAGGCCGTGCGCGTCGCGGAGCGCGGGTTCCGCATGTTCGTGAACACGCTCCGCGAGGCCGACACCGAAAAGGACATGGTGGACGCGCTGGAAGCCTACGTGCGCCGGGCCGGCGCGCGGGGCACCGCGTTCCCGCCCATCGTGGCCGTGGGCGAGCGGGGCGCGCTGCCGCACGCCCCGCCCACGGCGCAGCAACTGGGCGAGGGCAGCAAGCTGCTCGTCGACTGGGGCGCGGACCTGCTGTACAAGTCGGACATCACCCGCACGCTCCGCAGCCCGTTCGGCACCTCGCCGAGCCGCCGCAACAAGCGCGAGCGGGTCGGGTTCGACTTCGAACAACTGTACGCGCTGGTGAAGACCGCGCAAGAGGCCGCGCTCGCCGCGATCCGCCCCGGCGCGAAGGCGAAAGACGTGGACGCCGCGGCCCGCAAGGTGTTCGCCAGCGCCAAGTTTCAGAAGCACGCGGGCGTGAACTTCGCCGACTTCTTCACGCACGGCCTCGGGCACGGCATCGGGTTGGAGATCCACGAGGCCCCGCGCATCCGCGCGAACTCCGACGACGTGCTCGAAGCGGGCATGGTCGTCACCATCGAACCGGGCCTGTACATCCCCGATTGGGGCGGCGTGCGCATCGAGGACGACGTGCTGGTGACGCCCGACGGCGCGAAACTGCTCACCACCCTGCCCCGCGAGCCGAGCACCGTGGCCTACGCGTAGCCCGCTCGCAGCGGAGCGCGCTCCGAACGAACCGCGGGCCGGTGCCCGCGGTTCGTGTCGTTTCCCGTCACTGCTTCGCCCCGATCGCCTTCGAGAGCGGGGTGATGACGTTCGGGATCACGTGGGACGCGGCCAACTCGTCGAGCACGCGCCGCTGGTTGTGGTAGCTCTCCGCGAACGTCTTGAACGGCTGCTTGCCCCAGAACTGGCGCACCGTGAAGTACACCGTGATCGGCGATTCCGGGAAGTTGTTCGTGCGCACTTGGTACGCGGTGGTGCGCGTCTCGATGCTCACGCGGCACTGGAGCTGGCACCCGTCGTCCAGCGCGAGCGTCATCGTGGGCTGGAAGTGCAGCACGCGGGCCGCGGGCACCTGCGCCAGCGGTTCCAGCGGCGTGCCGTTCAGCAGCGCCTCCGCCACCACCTCGTCGTGGTTGCCCTGATAGGTGAAGTCGAAGTAGTACACCACGTCCATCGATTCGGTGGTGAGCGCGCCGAGGTCGAAGTGGTACGGGGCCAGTTCGAGCACGCGCTCGTTGTGGACGTCGGCGTCGTCGAGCGTCGGCGGGTTCACGTAGCCGGCGCACAGGCGACGGTGGTCGACGGTGGCCCAGCGGTAGCTGCCGCCGTCGCGGTCCTCTTCGAGCGCGAACTCGGTGTCGGAGCGCTTCTCGAACTCGGTCATCTTCGGGGCCACCTTCTGGAGCGCCTCGAAGTAGTGGAGCACGGTTTCGCGGTTCGTCGGCATCTCGAGCTTGCCGTGAACGTATGTGGAGCATCCGAAGTCATCGCACAGCGCGGCGTAGGAGTTCATCGCGGTCCCTTTCATGGAACCGGTCGCGGCGAGCGCACCGGGTGTGTTGCTATTGTTCGCCGGGAACCGTCCGGTTGCAAGGCCGGCAGTTCGGGGAAGGCGCTTCGGCGAGGCAAAGTGAAGGGACGCGCGCGAGCGGGAAGGGGTTCGCAAACGGGGAGTTCCACGTTCCACGTTCCAGAGTTCCACGGTTCGGAACTTGGAACGTGGAACGTCTGGAACGCGGAACCGATCGCGTCAGGCCGCGACGCGGAGCTTGGCCGCGGGGACCGGCACTTTCAGCACGTTCTTCAGCACCCAGCGGCCCGCGTCCGGCGCGCCGTTCCACTGCTGCAGTTGCACGCTGGTGACGTGCTCGCGCTCCTCCTCGTCCAGCACCTCGGTGAACGCTTCGGCGTATTCTTGGCGGACGTGCGTGGACGAGCGACCGACGAACAGCAGGGCGTCCGGGCGGTCGTCGAACACCGCGACCGCGCGCCAGAGTTGGGCCTTGGATTCGACAGTGACGAGCATCGGGGGGACCCTCCGTGGCTGGGAAGACTGAAGTCGCCGATCCGTCGTGCGACGGGTGATAAAGTGGCGACATCGGGCCGGAAGGTCAAGAAAAAAGCGCCGCGGATTGCAAAGTTTGCCTCAAGTGCCGTGCGCGCCTTGGGGTTCGGCGCGCGCGAAAACCGGGGGGCCTCAGCCGCCGCGCCCACGGTAGGTGATGCGCCCGCGCGTGAGGTCGTAGGGGGAGATTTCCACTTTCACGCGGTCGCCGGGGATGATGCGGATGAAGTTCTTGCGCATCTTGCCCGACACGTGCGCGATCACTTCGCCACCGATGTCGAGTTCGACCCGGAACTGCGTGTTGGCGAGCGCCTCTTTGACGCGGCCTTCGACTTCGATCGCTTCTTCTTTCGCCATACAAACTCCAGACAGGAGAAAGCCGCGCACCGCGAGGCGGTGCGTAGCAGAAAGTGGAGCGCGCGCGGTCGCACCGGGCTTTCGCCCGGAGCGACCGCACTTCGGTTATCGTACAGCACGTTTGAACGTGTGGAAGTCCGATTCCGGCTAGTAGCGGTCGCCGCCGCCACCGTAACCGCCGCCGTAGCCGCCGCCACCACCACCGTAGCCACCGCCGCCGCCACCGCGACGGCCACCGCCGCCACCATAGCCCCCGCCGCCGCCACCGTAGCCGCCACCGCCGCCGCCGCCGCGCGGGCGCTCTTCGCGGGGTTTCGCCACGTTCACCGTGAGCGGGCGGCCGTTCATCGGCGCGTTGTTCAGCGCGGCGATGGCGGCTTGCGCTTCCGCCTCGTTGGGCATCTCGACGAAGCCGAACCCGCGCGAGCGGCCGGTCTCGCGGTCCATCACCACTTGAGCGCGCGACACCTGCCCGTACTGCTCGAACAGGGCGGTGAGCTCTTCGTTCGTGGTGCTCCAAGGCAAGTTGCCGACGTAGATGTTCGTAGCCATGCGAACCCGCGTGCGCCGTTCTCGCGCGGCGGTCGGTCCCGCGACCCCGCCCGAACGCTGGGCGGAGATGAGCCGCGGGGGGCCGGCGCGCAATGCCGTCCCGGTGTGACCGGAACAAACGTCACACTATAAGCGCCGAATTTGGCCCCGCAAGCGTTTTCCGGTTGACATTTTTGGAGTGGGGAGATGGAGAGGCGAGCGGCGCGACGCGAGTCCGCCGGTAGAAGCACAACTCGAGTGCGCCAAGCGCTTCTGAAGTTGGGCTTCTCCCGGCGGATTCGCGTCGCGCCGCTCGCTTCGGTCAGTCCACGATGGCGAGCAGGTCGTCTTCGGTCATGATGAGGTACTCTTTGCCGTCGAGCGTCACCTCGCTGCCCGCGTAGCTGGTGAACAGCACGCGGTCGCCCACCTTCACTTGGAACGGGGCGCGGGTGCCGTTCTCCAGCGCCTTGCCCTCGCCCAGCGCGAGCACTTTGCCCTGCTTGGGCTTCTCCTTCGCGCTGTCCGGCAGAATGATGCCGCCGACGGTCTTCTCGTCGGCCTCGAGGCGCTCCACCACGATCTTGTCGTTCAGCGGGGTGATCTTCACTTCTGGCTCTCCTGTTGCGGGTTGTCGCTGAGTGTGTCGGGGCCGTACACCTTCGCCAGCGCGCGGCCCAGCGTGTGAACCACCACGTTCGGGCTGACCGGCTTCGGAATCACGCTGTACACCTGCGCCGCGAACGCGTTGCGAATCAGTTCGTTCGTCGCGTCGGCGGTCATCAGCACCGCGGGCAGCGCGCGATCGAGCGTTTGGCGGATGACCGCAAACGCTTCCAAGCCGGTGAGTCGCGGCATGTGCATGTCGAACAGCACGAGGTGAACCATGTCCACCTGTACCAGTTCGACGGCCTCGCCCCCGTCGGCGGCGAGCAGCGTGCGGAACCCGCGCGCGTCGAGCATCTCGCCGAGGGCTTCGCGGGTGCCGCGGTCGTCGTCGGCAATGAGGATCGAGAACCGGCGCAACTTCTGCGCGTCGGCGGGCGGTGCGGGCGTCGGCGGTGTCGCGCGATCTTCGGCCATCTCCACCCTCCCCCGGTGCGGCACCAGCGGCAACCACCGGGAGGAACGGAACGTGAACACGCAAATGGAGTGCCAGCGACCGGGGCACGCAACCCGCGGCGCTAACTTATGAAGAGTACGTCAATTACGAGCACGCGGTCAAGCCGGCCTGCGGCCCGAACTGCGGTTTCGCCTGCCAACGGGCCGGCGCGCCTGACAGCCTGACAGTTCCGCTCGCGCGCACCGGCCCGTGAACGGTTGTTCCGAGCCGGTGCGGTCGGCTCGAGCGCGGCGGAAGGCCGAGCGGTGCGCCTCTCCCGATGGCACGGCTGTCCCGCCGGCGAAGCAGGTGGGGTATCGAGCCGAACGCCACCCGCTCTCACGCCTCGCAGAACCACCAAACGCGCACGCGGCGCGCGGGAACGATCCCGCGCGCCGCGTGCGCGCCTGCACTCACGTTCGGCCGCAGTAGCCACTCACACCAGCCACTCGTGCAGCGCGCACTCGGTGAGGTAGGTCGCGCCGACGAACTCGGCGAAGCGCTCGCGCTCCGGCGTGCTCTCGGTGCCTACCACCGCCACTTTCAGGTCCGGGCGCGCGAGCAACAGCTTCGCGCTCGCGAGGAACCCGCTCTCGTGGCCCGCGTCTTCGGACACCAGCACGGCGTGCGCGCCGGTGGCCGTCGCGGCCTCGTGCGCGCAGCGGTCGCCGGCGGCGTGAACTTCCCAGCCGTGCTTGCGGAGCTGTTCGGCTACGCGGCCCGCGGCGCGGAACCGCCCGGCCAGCACGACGCGCTTGGCGGCGCGCCGCGGGGTAAGGGTCGCGGTGGAGGTCGTCTTACAGTTGCTGTTCATCGTTCCTTTCGTCCTTTCCTGCCGACACCACCCGGACACGGTTCGTTTCCCAATAGTTCGCGTCCCGCGGGCGAAACTTGCGCTGGCGGTGGAAAAAATCGCGGCACAAGGGGTACGCACGCGCGGCGAGCGAATTACGAACCGGGGCGGGAAATCGGCAGGCGGGTCACGGTAACACCTTGCGGCCGCTGGCGCGGTGAAGTACACCGACCACCAACGGCCCGCGTCGCGCTACACTCGTGTATAGCGCAACGGGAGCTACAACCTTACTGGGTCGGGCGCTCCGCGTCGAGGTCGGAAGGTAAGACGATTCGGCCGCGCGAATCGAACGGCCCGCCGGCGCGCTCGCACAACCCGCACAGCTTCACTAACTTCTCCCGGAGGCTCTCTCAAATGGGCAAGGCGCGCATCTCGATCGGCACTTGGGCCTACCTGTTCAACCAAGAGGTGCCGACGAACGACTTCCACACCATCCTGCACAAGCTGCAAGATTTGGGTTACGACGGCGTGGAACTGGGCAGCTTCGGCCCGCACCCCAGCCCGGCGTCGCACCCGACGAAGGCGAGCCGCCAGAAGCTGCGCCGCAGCATCCACGACCACGGCCTCGCGCTCTCCGGCATCGCGGTCGACCTGTGGGCGTTCAAGACGCCCGGCACGTCGATCATGGACGAAACGCCCTCCGCGTACCTCACCGCGTTCCTCGGGTGGTGCGCGTTCGCGCAAGACGTGGACGCGAAGACCATTCGCGTGGATACCGTGGTGGCCCCGGACTACTTCGAGAAGGACGGCAAAGACATCGGCGTGCAGAAGGGCATGGACCGGTTCATCAGCGTGTGGGACAAGGCGAGCAAGATCGCGGCCGATTACGGGCTGAACGTGTGTTGGGAGTTCGAACCGGGCTTCGCGTTCAACAAGCCGAGCGAGATTCTGCAACTCGTGGACGGCGTGCGTGCGAAGGGCAACGACAACTTCGGCGTGCTGTACGACACCTGCCACGCCTACATGTGCGCGGTGATCGGCGCGAACCAAACGGGCACGAAGGAAACGCTGCCCGGTGGCGAACTCGAACTGCTGGAAAAACTGAAGGGCAAAATCACGCACGTGCACGTGATCGACAGCGACGGCACGCTGAACGAGCACAACACGAGCACGCACAACCCGTTCGGTACCGGGAAGCTGGACTTCGACAAGCTCGCGCCGGCGCTTCGCAACTGCGGCGTGCCGCACGACTGGTGGTGCGTGGACCTGTGCTTCTGGCCGCACGCGTGGCAGGTGACCGCGGACAGCAAGAAGTACCTCGACAAGCTGCGCGAGAAGTACGCCGCCGCGTGACCGCGTCGGAAGCCGTCGGGCGCGTGTCGTTGCTTTGCGCGAGCGACGGGACGCGCCGTCGTTTGTGTGCTTCTCCCGCCCAAGAGACACGACACGCGCCCCCCATGTCCGACGCGACCCGCCTGCTGGAAGCCGCCCGCGCCGGCGACCGCCGCGCCGCGACCGAGTTGCTCCCGCTCGTGTACGACGAGTTGCGGGCGCTGGCCGCCGCGCGCATGGCGGGCGAAGCGCCGGGCCACACGCTGGACCCGACCGCCTTGGTTCACGAGGCGTTCTTGCGGCTCGTCGGGCCGACCACCGGCCCCGGTTGGGCGAACCGCGGTCACTTCTTTGCCGCCGCCGCCGAAGCCATGCGGCGCGTGCTCACCGACCACGCCCGCGCGCGCGCCGCGGCCAAACGGGGCGGCGGCCGCCGCGTGACAATCGAACTGGACCGCGTCGCCGGTGCGGACCCCGACGACGACCTGCTCGCGGTGGACGAGGGCCTCACCCGGCTCGCGGCGGTTCAGCCGGAAGTCGCCCGGCTCGTCACCCTGCGCTACTTCGGCGGGCTAACGGTTGCGGAAGCGGCCGAGGCGCTGGGCGTCTCCCCGCGAACCGCCGACGCGTGGTGGGCCTACGCCCGCGCGTGGCTCGCCGCGGACCTCTCCCGCGCGTGACCTTTTTTTCGGAATCGCCTGCGCGATTCGGGGCCGGAATCCGCATTGGGTTGCGCACACCAATGCCGGGAGTCACCCATGAACGAACTCGACCTGTTCACTTCGGCACTGGCCCTGTCGGACCCCGCCGAGCGGGCCGCGTTCCTCGACCGCGCGTGCGCCGACACCCCGGACCTGCGCCGCCGACTGGACGAATTGGTGTCGGCGCACGCGCGCGGCGAGAACCCGCTCGACCGCGCGGTGGCCGCGGCGGGTGTCGCGGCCACGGCCGACTTCGCCCCAGACGCGGCCACGCGCACCTTCGGCGCGCCCGCGGGCGGCCCCGCGGCCGAAGCGACCGAGGGCACCGTCGTCGCCGGCAAGTACGCCCTCGTCGAAATCATCGGCGCGGGCGGGATGGGCAGCGTGTGGCGCGCCAACCAGACCGAACCGGTGAAGCGGTTCGTGGCGCTCAAACTCATCAAAGCCGGGATGGACAGCAAACAGGTGCTGGCCCGCTTCGAGGCCGAGCGACAGGCGCTGGCCGTGATGGACCACCCGAACATCGCGAAGGTGCTCGACGGCGGGTTGCACGAGGGCCGCCCGTTCTTCGTGATGGAACTGGTGAAGGGCGTGCCGATCACCGAGTATTGCGACACTCACAAGCTCACACCGAGGGCGCGGTTGGAGCTGTTCGTGCAGGCGTGTCAGGCGATTCAGCACGCGCACCAGAAGGGCGTGATTCACCGCGACATCAAGCCGAGTAACGTGCTGGTGGCGCTGTACGACGACAAGCCGGTGGTGAAGGTGATCGACTTCGGCGTGGCGAAAGCCACCGGCGGCGCGCTGACGGAAGCGACCATCGACACCGGGTTCGGGGGCGTGGTGGGCACGCCACAGTACATGAGTCCCGAACAGGCGACGTTCAACAACCTCGACATCGACACGCGCTCGGACGTGTACGCGCTGGGCGTGCTGTTGTACGAACTGCTCACCGGCAGCCCGCCGTTTTCGGGCGCGGAGCTGAAGAAGAAGGGGCTGCTGGAAATCCTGCGCGTCGTGCGCGAGGAAGAGCCGCCGCGCCCGAGCACCAAACTGAGCACCGCCGACGCGCTGCCGTCGCTGAGCGCGAACCGCGGCACCGAGCCGAAGAAACTCACCGGGCTGTTGCGGAACGAACTCGACTGGATCGTGATGAAGGCGCTGGAGAAGGACCGCGGGCGGCGGTACGAAACGGCCAACGGGTTCGCGGCCGACGTGCTGCGGTACCTGAGTGGCGAGCCGGTGCAAGCCCACCCGCCGAGCGCGGCGTACCGACTGAAGAAGTTCGTGCGCCGCAACCGCGGGCGCGTCCTCGCCGCGAGTTTGGTTCTGCTGGCGCTGGTGGCGGGGGTGATCGGGACCGGAGTCGGCCTCGTGCGGGCGGAGGCGGCCCGCGAGCGGGAAGCCGATGAGCGCGGCAAGGCCGACCGACTCGCGCGAGCCAACGCCGTGCTCGCGGAGCAGGCGACGAGCGCGAAGAACGATGCCGACCGGAAGCGGCAGGAGGCGGAGCAGAACCTCGCCTACGCCCGGGAAGGGCAAAAGGTGATCATCGGCGTGTTCAACCGCATGACTGTCGCCAACACGGCGACACGTGCCAACTTGCAACAGGCCGCGAAGGAACTCGATTCCGCCACCGTCGGCGACCCGGTGTCCGTCGCGCTCATCCGGGCCTCGCTCGGCGACGCCCTCATGCGCGTGAGCGACCCCATGACGGCCATCAGGTTGTACGAGTTGGCTCATTCCGAATTGACGAAGCACCTCGGCCCCGATCACCCGGACGTGCTGGAGTGCGGCCTCAGCTACGCTTGGGGGTTGAGCAATACGTTTCAACACGACAAGGCGGTCGCTCTCTACGAAGACATCCTCGCCCGAACCCATACCGTGTTTGGGCCGCGACACCCGCGGACGGTCGCCGCGCGCGCCCGCTACGGCATCGGCTGCGCCCGTGACCGACGCGGCGACATCGCGATGGACACCCTTGAGGACTCCGTGACTTTGTGTGAAAAGCACTTCGGCGGGGGCCACCCCCTCACGCTGGATGCGATGCGGGAATTGGCCCAACTCTACTACGACCAGGCAATGGTCGAGAAAATGGAGTTCATTCAGAAAATGTATCGGGACCACCAGCAGTACGAGAAAGCGAGAAAACTACTGGAGTGGTCTGAACAGCTGGTGAATCTGGATGCAGTGTCATACTTTGGCCCATTCTCAGGCCGCCTCGGCGGTTTACCGAAGAACTGGACATCCCCCCCTCCCCCCGACCCGATGGCCGAAGCTCGCCAGCAGTACGCCGAGCGGTGGCGCCGGCTCGGCCCGGTCCACCCGGAAACGCTCCAGGCCCGCCGCCACCTCGCGGAAGAGTTGCGACGATCCATCGGCGACGTGGTTCACCCGATCTACTACGGTCCAGAGAAAGATGAAAAGTACAACTACAGGCCCGCGCGATTCAAACCGCTCGCACGGGCGCTCGACGAACCCGAAGCCATTCTGTTCGAGTTGACCGAGGCGGTCCGGGACTGGAAGGCCGATCACCCGTTCCGTTTGGAAACGGTCCGGCAACTCGGCGACCTGTATTCGGAGCGGCTCAAGCAGTACCCCGGGGCGTGGCGGACCTTCCGAACCCAGTCCCGTTACGGCCAAGCGCTCTTGGGGCTGGGGCGACGCGCGGAAGCCGAAGAGTACCTGATTCAGGGATACCACGGCCTAAAGGCTCGCGAGGTGTTCCTCCCGGAATCCGCGAGTGCGGCCATCCCCGAGGCGCTGGACCGGCTCATCGCGCTGTATCTGACTGCGAACAACAAGGACGAGGTCAAGAGGTATCGCGAACTGCGAGCGAGTTACCCCGAAGCGGCACCGCAGAAGCTCAGCGACCCGGAGAAACCGCCCTTGGTGGCCCAGAAGCCGAAGCGCGATCCGAAGACTCCTGCCGTCAAGCCCGTTCTGGATTTGACAGCGCTGGAAACCGACGCGAAGGCGCGGCGGGCGGAACTCGATCCCAACAACCCCGGAACCCTCGCGCTACCGGAAAATCTGACCCGGGGCTACTTGGCCGTCGGTGCGGACCACGCTTGGTTCGGCCGTGAGAAAGAGTGGTCGGAGATGTGCGCGCGCGCCCTCGAGTTGGCAAAGGGCACGAAAGACCCGAGCACGGCGGACCGGGTCGCCAAAGCCTGTTGCATTCTGCCGACCACTGAGAAGGCGAGACTCGGTTCCATCCTCGCGCTGGCCCGCGCGGGAGTGGAGCACGGCAAGGGGCACCAGTATCTCGCGTACTATCAAATGGCGCTCGGCATGGCCGAGTACCGCAGTGGGCTGTTCGCCGAAGCGGAGAAAACGCAGGCGGCCGCGCACGCGGCCGGCAAGCAGAACTCGCAAATCGACGGCACCGCCTCGTGCTTTCGTGCGATGGCGCTGTTCCGATTGGGGCAAGTGGACGACGCCCGGAAGTTACTCGCCGAGGCCGAGCAACGGATGCGGCCGCGGCCCGGTCGGCCGGGCGCGCCGCTCGAGCCGAATACGAACCCGGACGACGTCATCATGTGGCTGGCCTACAACGAGGCCAAGGCGCTCCTGCACCCGGCGGAACCGGCCCCCCACCCGCGGGAGAAGAGGTAACGGCGGCCGCCCCCGACGGAGGCCGGTGCCGATTCGCTACACTAACGCTCCGAACCATTTCGGAGCGCTTCCATGCAGAAAATCAGCGTGGCCGACGCCCGCAAAGCGGACGCCGTCGGCAAGACCGTTCTCCTCCGCGGGTGGGTGCGCACCCGCCGCGACTCCAAAGGCGGGTTCAGCTTCATCGAGCTGAACGACGGCTCGTGTCAGGGCAACGTGCAGGTCGTCGCGCCCGGCGAACTGCCGAACTACGAAGCGGTCGTGAAGCACCTGCACACCGGGTCCAGCGTCGCCATCGAGGGCGAAGTGAAGGCGTCGCCCGCGAAGGGCCAAGCCACCGAAGTGCTCGCCACGAAGGTGGAGCGCATCGGCGACGCGCCCGCGGAGACGTACCCGCTTCAGAAGAAGGGCCACAGCTTCGAGTTCCTGCGCTCCATCGCCCACCTGCGGCCCCGCACGAACACCTTCGGGGCCATCGCGCGGCTGCGGCACCAAGTGTCGATGTCGATTCACCAGTTCTTCCACGAACACGGCTTCTACTACGTTCACACGCCGGTCATCACCGCGAGCGACTGCGAGGGCGCGGGCGCGATGTTCCGCGTGAGCACGCTGGACCCGGACGCCCCGCCGAAGCTCGAAGGGAAGGTCGATTACACGAAGGACTTCTTCGGGAAGCCCGCGTACCTCACCGTGAGCGGCCAACTTCAGGGCGAAGCGTTCGCGTGCGCGCTCGGCCGCATCTACACCTTCGGCCCCACGTTTCGCGCCGAGAACTCGAACACCCCGCGGCACCTCGCGGAGTTCTGGATGATCGAACCGGAGATGGCGTTCTTCGACCTCACCGACAACATGGATTTGGCCGAAGCGTTCCTGAAGCGCATCATCGCGGACGCGCTCAAGTTCTGCATGGAAGACCTCACGTTCTTCGCGGAGAAGCTGGAGAACAACAAGGGCCTCTTCGACAAACTGAACAACGTACTGAACAACCCCTTCAAGCGCGTGTCGTACACGGAAGGCGTGGACATCCTGCTGAAGAGCGGGAAGACGTGGGAGTACCCGGTGGCGTGGGGCGTGGACCTGCAAAGCGAGCACGAGCGCTATCTCGCCGAGCAGCACTTCAAGTGCCCGGTGATCCTGTACGACTACCCGCGGACGCTGAAGCCCTTCTACATGAAGGTGAACGAGGACGAGAAGACCGTGCGCGCGATGGACGTGCTGGTGCCGGGCGTGGGCGAGATCATCGGCGGGAGCCAGCGCGAGGAGCGCCTCGAAGTGCTGGAAGCGCGCATCCGCGAGCAGGGCATGCACCCGGAAGGCTACTCGTGGTATTGTGACTTGCGGCGGTACGGCACCGTGCCGCACAGCGGGTTCGGCTTGGGTCTGGAACGCACGCTGCTGTTCCTGAGCGGCATGGCGAACATCCGCGACGTGATCCCGTTCCCGCGCACGCCGGGCAACGCGGAGTTTTGAGCGCGGGCGCGCCACTCGCACTTGCGGGCGCAGCCCCATGAAGCCGGAGGCTTAGCGGTGACCGCGGACCAACTCGACCTGCCGGGCCTCGCCGCGTGGGGCACCGCGCGCGTGCCGCACGCGCTGTTCTGGACCGTGTCCGGCGCGCACCTCTACGGCTTTCCCTCCGCGGACAGCGACATCGACCTGCGCGGCTGCTTCCTCGCACCGGTCCGCGACCTCGTGGGGCTGCGCAAGCCGGTCGAGACGCTCGAACCGAAGGGCGCGTTCGCGGGCGTCGAAACCGAAGCCGTGAGCCACGAACTGGGCAAGTACCTGCGCATGATGTGCGCGAACAACGGCTACGTGCTCGAACAGATCTTCTCGCCGCTGGTCGCGTTCGGCGAATCGTTCTTGGCGCGCCTGCGGCCGCTCGCGGCGCGGTGCGTGACGCGCAACTGCTACTACCACTATCGCGGGTTCCTGAAGACGCAGCGCGAGCAGTTCGAGAACCAGCACCCCAAGCGCGCGAAGACGCTCTTGTACGCGTACCGCGTCGCGCTCACCGGCGTTCACTTGCTGGAAACGGGCGAAGTGGAAGCGCACCTGCCCGCGCTCAACGCCAAATTCGGGTTGCCGTTCATCCCCGACCTGATCGCGCAGAAGGAGCGCGCGGAAGCGGGTGCCCTGACCGACACCGACGTGGCGTTCCACACGCGGCAGCTGGCGGAATGGGAAGCGAAAATGGAATCCGCGTTCCGCGGCAGCCGGTTGCCGCACGACGCACCGGTCGACGAGGCGCACGAGTTCGCGCTCGCGGTCCGCGGGGTATGAGTGCGACGAAACGCCATAAACCGCTGAGAATTTCGGCAGATAACATTAATCGCAAAACTGCGCGGAATCGAATCCGGCGGCGCGTCGGGGTGCGTAGTATGCCGCGTCCGGGGAGCGTCCCCTGGTTCCGTTTCACACCCGTTCCGCGTGGAGTTCGTGAAGATGAAGAGCAAGCTGTTCGCCGCCGTGGCCATCCTGTCGTTCGCCGGCCTCACCGCTCGCGCCGACGAGCCGAAGACCATCGCCGGGATCGTCGCCGGGTCGAAGGACCACACCATCCTGCTGAAGGCCGTGACCGCCGCGGGCCTCGTGGACACCCTCAGCGGGAAGAGCGAGCTGACCGTGTTCGCCCCGACCGACGAAGCGTTCAAGAAGCTGGGCGAAGAGACCATCAAGAAGGTCGTCGGCGACAAGGAACTGCTCACCAAGATCCTGACCGCGCACGTCGCGAAGGGGTCGTGGGAAGCCGCCCAAGTGGTGAAGCTCGACGGCAAGAACGTGAAGACGCTGCAAGGCACCGAGTTCAAGGTCGAAGTGAAGGACGGCAGCGTGTTCCTCGGCGGCGCGAAGGTCATCAAGGCCGACCTGAAGGCCAGCAACGGCGTGGTGCACGTGATCGACACCGTGCTGATGCCGAAGTAACTCTCTGAAGGTCCAAGCTCCAGAGTTCCAGCAGTTCCAAGTCGGGGCGCCCGCACCCCACCGCGCGCCC
>JALHNS010000170.1 GCA_022843445.1 Gemmata sp. | reverse complement strand
CAAGGCGGCAAGGGCGCGGCGCAACCGGCCGCGCCCGCGCCCCCGGAGGACGAGCCGACGTGGGGCCGCATGGCGAAGTGGACACTGCTGGCGTTCGTGCCCAGCAGCCTCATGCTCGGTGTCACGTTCCACATGACCACCGACATCGCCAGCATCCCGCTCTTGTGGGTCGGGCCGCTGGCGCTGTACCTGATCACGTTCATCATCTCGTTCGGCCGCGTGCCGTCGTGGTTCCGCATCCTGATCGGGAACCTCGCCCCGGTGATGATCCTGCTGCTCGTGTTCCTGCTGATCTCCGGCGTGAACCCCGGTACCGGGCTGAGCCTGCTGCTGCACCTGATTACGTTCTTCGCGGCGGCGCTCATGTGCCACTACGAACTGGCCCGCGACCGCCCCAGCCCGAAGTACCTGACCACGTACTTCCTGATCATGTCGTTCGGCGGGGTGCTCGGCGGCATCTTCAACTCGCTGCTCGCGCCCTTGGCGTTCCCGCACGCCTACGAGTACCAGCTCGCGCTCTTGGTGGCGTGCCTCATGGTGCCGAAACTGACCGGCGAGCCGGAGAAGGACGATAAGGGCAACCCGATCCCGCCGCCGCCGAAGACCCCGCAAGAGGAGAAGGCCGCGGAACTGTGGGGCCGCATCGCGCTGGCGCTGGACATCGTGGTCCCGCTGCTGGTGGGCATCGCGTTCTGGCAGATGGGCACGCTGTTGCGGTACGAGTGGTACCAGAGCCTGCTGAACAAGGTGGCCGAGACGGTGCCGTTCAACATCGGCCCGAAGACGGTGAACATCATCATCGTGTACGCGCTGCCGGTGATGGTGTGCTTCTTCTTCGTGGACCGGCCGCTGCGGTTCGCGCTGTGCGTGGCCGCGATCCTCGGCCCGGTCACGTACCGGGAGGCCGGCGGCGGCGCGAAGCACAGCGAGCGCAGCTTCTTCGGCATCCTGAAGATCGAGGAGTCCGAGGGGTACGAGTCGTACCTGATGGAACCGGGCGACGGGGAGCGCCAGAAGGTGGTGCGGGACGACAAGGGTGAGCCGGTGCTGATGCACCAGCTCAAGTTCCGCCGGCTGGTTCACGGCACCACGCTGCACGGCACGCAGGTGGCCGAGCACAAGCGGCACATGTGGGACCAACTGCAACTGATGACGTTCGCCAACCCGTGGGACAACCTCGCGGTGGCCGGCGCGCAGATCGCGTACGACGCGCGCCAAGAGCCGCTCACGTACTACCACCGCACCGGGCCGGTGGGGGCGATGTTCCAAGAGCTGCTGCGCCGCGGGCGCGAGAACGACCACGTGGCGATGGTGGGCCTCGGCACCGGCAGCGTGTCGTGCTACGCGCGCCCCGGCCAGCGCCTCACGTTCTACGAGATCGACCCGCTGGTCACGAAGCTGGTGGCCGACACCGACGAGTACTTCACCTACGTGCGGGACGCCAAGAAGCGCGGCGCGCTCCTCGACTTCCGCATGGGCGACGCGCGCCTGAAGCTGAAGGAAACCGACGACAAGTATTCGCTCCTGCTCGTGGACGCCTTCAGTTCGGACTCGATCCCGGTTCACCTGCTCACCGTGGAAGCGGTGCGGCTGTATTTGGAGCGCATGAAGGACGACGGCATTCTGGCGCTGCACATCTCGAACAAGTACGTGCGGCTGGAGCCCGTGGTCGCGGCCATCGCGAAGGAACTGGACCTCGTGGCGTACGTGTGGAACGACGACGACGGCAGCGGGCTGCGCAAGTTCGGCAAGACCGCGTCGAGTTGGGTGGCGCTGGCCCGCAAGAAGGAGCACCTCGGCGACCGGATCGCGTCGCCGGCGGGCGACCTCGTGGGCCAGTACGACAGCGGCACGCAACTGGGCGACGCGATCCGGGCGTCGTTCCCCGCGGCACCGCGGGACGCCAGCGACCCGCTGGGCGGCACCCGCTTGGTACGCGCGCTGAAACTGGTGGTGCCGGAGTTCGCCGCGGCGTTTCCCGGCGTGCCGCCCGCGAACGAAGAGGCCGCGAAGTGGCTCACCGACCGCGGCGACGCGCACGCCCGCCAGTACGCGGCGCTGCTGCGCCTGCCGCCGACCACCGCCCCGGACAAACTCGGCGGGCTGCTCGAACGGGTGTACCCGGAAGTGGTCGCGGTGGCGAAAGAGGGCAAGCCGGTGCTCGAGTGGCTCGAAGCCCGCGACGCCCCCGGCAAGCGGTACGCCGATCTGGTGCGCCGCTACGGTACCGACGCCGGGCTGCAATCCGTCGCGCACACCGAAGCGCTACTCGGGTGGCTCGACGCGCGCAAGGGCGACGCGACGGCCCAGCGGTACGCCGAGTGGCTCCGCAAGTACCGCTCCGAGTACACCACGCTGATGACCATCTTGCAGAACGAGACCGGGCACGCGTTCCGCCCGGTCATCGTGCTCGACGGCGTGGACGCGTGGACCGACGACTACGCCGACGTGATGCGCGTGATGATGATTAAGGAGTTGCAAATGCTCCGCAAGTTCTTCGGCCTGCCCACCCCGGTGGACGGGTGACGCCGGTCGGTGTCGTCGGCGCGAGCGCGCGGGCCGCGGTGCACTCGCTGGCCCGCGCCGGGTTCTCGGCGTGGGCCGTCGATCAGTTCAACGACCGCGACCTCGCGCGCGCCGCCCCCTGCGCGCTGTGCCCCGAAGGGGGCTACCCCCACGCGCTGCCGGAACTCGCGGCACGGTTCCCGCCCGGCCCGGTGCTCTACACCGGCGGCCTCGAAAACTACCCACACGTTGTGGACGAACTCGCGCAAACGCGCGAGCTGTGGGGTAACCCGCCCGAAGTGCTCGCGCGCGTGCGCGCCCCGTTCAAGCTGGCGGCGCACCTCGCGCGCACCGGCTTCCGCGTGCCTCAGTTGGTGCCTTTGGGCGCGCCGTGCCCGACCGATGGGCGCTGGCTGCGCAAGCCTCTGCGCTCCGGCGGTGGCCTCGGCGTCCGCTTCGCGCGCGCCGGCGAACCCGCGTCCGCCGATCACGTCTTCCAAGCGTTCGTCGAAGGCACCCCGATGTCGGCGCTGTTCGTGAACGACGCGCTGTTCGGCGTAACGGAGCAGTTGGTCGGCGAAAGGTGGCTGCACGCGGCCCCGTTCGCGTACTGCGGGAACCTCGGCCCGGTGCCGGTGCCAACTCTCGTGCCTCATCTTCAGGTGCTGTGCGAAACCGGCCTTCGCGGGGTTTGGGGCGCGGACTTCGTGCTGTGTGACGGCGCACCGGTGGTGCTGGAAGTGAACCCGCGCTACACCGCGGCAATTGAGGTGCCGGAACTCGCCACCGGGCGCGCGGCGCTGAGTGTGGGTGGGGCGCGCGAGTGGGAATCACAACCTACCCCCCCCGGCCCCCCCTCCCTAAAGGGAAGGGGGGAGAGGCGCCTCGCTGCGCTCGACGGCGAAGACACTGCTTCTGCGCTCGCCGAGCGCAGCGAGGCGTCTTCCTCTGTCTCCCCCTTCCCTTTAGGGAGGGGGGCCGGGGGGGTAGGTGAAACCTCCACGCGCCCAGAAGCCTCAACTTCCCACCAAGTCGCCAAGGCCATCTACTACGCGCCGCACGCGATCCGCTTCCCGCGAAGCGGGCCGTGGGACGCCGACCTCGCCGCGCCGTTCGACCCGTGGCGCGTGCCGGGCTTCGCGGACATCCCGCACGCCGGCGCGCGCATCGAACACGGGTGGCCGGTGCTCACGTTATTTGCCGAAGCCACATCGAGCGCGACCGCGCGGCAACTCCTACAATCACGCGCGGCGGAACTCGATTCCCTCTTCCGAGAGCACCAGCCATGACACTGAACGAACGGGCGAACGCCGTCGCGGACGAACTCGAACGAAACGCCGCGCGGTTGCGCGTGGGGGTGTCGAAGGTGGGCGGCGCGCGCGTCATCGACTGCGGCGGCGCGGTGCCCGGTTCGCTCGCGGCCGGGCTGCTGATGGCCCGCGCGTGCCTCGCGGACCTCGGCGACGTGAGCTACGTTCCGTGCCCGCTGCCCGAAGTGAGCGGCCCCGCGGTGCAAGTGTTCACGGACGACCCGGTGCGCGCGTGCTTGGCGTCCCAGTACGCGGGCATGCAGATCAGCGTGGGGAAGTTCTTCGCGATGGGGTCCGGCCCGATGCGCGCGCTCGCGGCCCGCGAAGAACTGTTCCAGCACATCGCCGGCAAAGAAGAAGCCCCGGTCGCGGTGGGCGTCCTCGAAACGCACAAGCACCCTACTGAGGAAGTAGTGGCCGCGATCGTGGCGAAACTGCCACCGGTCGCGGAGCGGCTCACGCTGCTCGTCGCGCCGACCACGAGCATCTCCGCGACCACGCAGATCGTCGCGCGGTCGGTGGAAACGGCGCTCCACAAGTTGCACGAGCTGAAGTTCGATGTCGCGCACGTGGTGAGTGCGTACGGCGTGGCCCCGCTGCCGCCGGTGTCGCCGGACTTCGTGACCGCGATGGGCCGCACGAACGACGCGACTCTGTACGGCGGCAAGGTGACACTGTGGGTGCGAGCCGACGACGAAGAAATCGAGCGCGTGGGGCCGCGTGTGCCGTCGTCGGCGTCGAAGGACTACGGCGCGCCATTCGCGGAGGTGTTCAAGCGGTACAACGGCGACTTCTACCAGATCGACCCGCTGCTGTTCTCGCCGGCGGAAGTGGAGTTCCGCAACCTGAAGACCGGCCGCGCGTGGCGCTTCGGGCAGTGTGATGCCGGGCTTTTGCGAAAGTCGTTCGGTCTCAATTCGTAGGACAGGCATCTTGCCTGTCTCGACTTGGACAGGCTGGAAGCCTGTCCTACAACCGCACTATGCGCATCGCGGTTCTTTCCGGCGGCAGCGGGTGGCACGTTCAGGACGTGCTGCGCGCCGCGCGCGAACTTCGCCTCTGCGCCGAACCGCTCGACTTTCGCGCGCTCCACGATCGCGCACTCGACGGCTTCGACGCGGTGCTCGTGCGCACGATGCCCGCGGGGTCGCTCGAACAGGTCGTGTTCCGCATGGATTTGCTGCACGAAGCGTCGGCCCGTGGGGGGCGCGTCCTGAACCCGCCGCGGGCGGTGGAAGTGTGCGTCGATAAGTACCTCACCACGGCGCGGCTCGTGCGGGCCGGCATTCCGACACCGGAAACGGCCGTGTGCCAGAAGAGCGACGACGCGATGGTTGCGTTCGCGCGCTTGGGCGGCGACGCGGTGCTGAAACCGCTGTTCGGGGCCGAGGGCCGCGGCATGTGTCGCATCACCGACGCCGAAACCGCGTGGCGCACGTTTCGCGTACTGGAACAAACCGGCCAAGTGATTTACCTTCAGCGGTTCGTGCGGCACCCCGGTTGGGACTTGCGCGCGTTCGTGCTCGGCGGGCGCGTGCTCGCCAGCATGAAGCGCACCGCGAGCAACGACTGGCGCACGAACGTAGCACAAGGCGGCACCGCCGAGCGCGTGGCGCTGACGCGCGAAGAAGAGCGCCTCGCGCTGGCCGCGGCGGAGGCGGTGGGTTGCCCGGTCGCGGGCGTCGATCTGCTGCCCGGTCCCGGCGGCGAGCGGTTCGTGATCGAAGTGAACGCGGTCCCCGGTTGGAAGGCGCTCGCCCCGACGTGCGGCGTCGATGTGGCGAAAGAAGTCGTGCGGTTCTTGACGCGGGAGGGGCGCTGATGGGCGGCGTGAACCTTGATGCCGTCAACACTCCACGCGACATCAACCGAGCGTGCGTGTGGGAAGCATCGGCTCGGAAAATCGGGAATGTGCATCCGACGGCGTCGTTTCGTGATCTGACCTACATCGACTTCGTACTCGCTGCTTCCGAAATCCGCGACCTCGGCCCGATCGGACGCGGAAAGCGAATTTCGTTGGGGGATCGGATCAGAGGCGCGGTTCAAGATACCCGGTTCACTGTTGGGACCAATCCGAACCTCGGCATCATTCTCCTGCTCGCGCCGTTGGCTGCTGTCCGATTCTCTTGGCTTGCATCACCCACCACGCCAGTGCAAAATCTCTCAAACATTCTCAACAGCCTGACAGTTGAAGATACCAAATACGTCTACGAAGCCATTCGCATCGCCAACCCCGGTGGGCTTGGTGATGCCCCGGAGCAAGACGTGCGGGCCGAACCGACCGTCACGCTGCTCGAAGCGATGAAGCTCGCGGCCGACCGCGACATGGTCGCGCGGCAGTACGCGAACGGCTTCGCGGACGTGTTCGATTTCGGGGTGCCCGCGTTCGTCGATGCGCTCGCCAAGTTCGGGTGCGTCGAAGCGGCCATCATTGATTCGCAACTGACGTGGCTCGCGACGTACCCGGATTCGCTGATCGCACGCAAGAACGGCCCGGCGGTCGCGGAAGATGTGCGGCGGCGCGCGACGGAAGTGCTCGCGCTCGGCGGCATTTCCACCGCCGAAGGGCGCGCCGCGGGCGTCGCGCTCGATAAGCACCTTCGCAGCGACGGCAACAAGCTGAACCCCGGCACAACGGCCGATCTCATCACCGCGTGCCTGTTCGTCGCGCTCCGCGAGAATAAGGTGACTCCGAACGCCCCGTTCCGCTGGCCGGTCGCCGATTGGCTCTAGTTATGCCCACCGAGCGCTTCAAAGTTCGCGTCACGAAAGACCACTTGGTCTTCTGCTGCGGGCACTTCATCAGCTACCACGGCCACAAGTGCGAGACGCTGCACGGCCACAACTACCGGTGCGCCGTGGAAGTGGAAGGGCCGCTCCAAGGGGACTACTACGTCTTCGACTTCATCGCGCTGAAGGCGCGCACGAAGGAAATCACGGACGAACTCGACCACCACATGCTGGTGGCGACGCGCAACCCGGTCATCGCGGTGGACGACACGCCGAAGTGCGTGCGCGTGAACTACCGCGACCGCGAGTGGGTGTTCCCGCGCGGCGACTGCATTTTGCTGCCCATCGAGAACACCACCGCGGAACTGATCGCGCGCTACATCGCCGGTCGGCTGTGGGAATCTTTGAAGGCGAACGAGAACTTCACGCCGGAAGTGCTGCGCGTGGAAGTCGAAGAAGGGCCGGGGCAGTCCGCGACCGTCGAATGGCGTGCTTAGTTGCCACTCGGTGGCCCGCACTTCCGCACGAACGCCCGAACGCGTGAAACCTCGCCCCGCGGGACCGGGTACGGTTCGGCATGGGAACTGTGCTGCTGGCCCTGCTCATCGCCGCCCCGCCGGAACCGGCCCCCGCGCCGCGCCCGGTGCGCGCGCGGTGCGTGCTGTTCGCCGGCACCGATTGCCCCATCGCCAACGCGTACGCCCCGGAACTGGCCCGCGTCGCCGACGAGTTCGCGCCGAAGGGCGTCGCGTTCACCGTCGCGTACCCGCTGCCCCGCGCCGAACCCGATGCCGTGCGCGCGCACGCGAAGGAGTACGCGCTGCCCGGTACCGTCGTCCACGACCGCGACTTGGCGCTCGCGAAGCGCCTCGGCGCGACCGTCACGCCCGAAGCGGTGGTGCTGTCGCCGAGCGGCGAAGTGCTCTACCGCGGGCGCATCGACGACCGCTACGACAAGCCCGGCGGCAAGCGCCGCGAGCACCCGACGACGTTCGACCTGCGCGCGGCGCTACGGGCCGCGCTCGACGGCACACCGGCCCCGAAGCCGTGGCCCCCGGCCGTCGGCTGCGACATCGAATTCCCCTAACCGTTACCCAGCCGTGAGGTTCCCATGCGGTTCCCGCTCGCGCCCCTGTGCGCGCTGGCGCTGTGCGCGCCCGCGCGCGCCGCGGAGGCCCCCACCTTCGCGACGGACGTCGCGCCGATCGTGTTCGCGCAGTGCGCCAACTGCCACCGCGCCGGCTCCATCGGGCCGTTCCCGCTCACCACGTATGCCGAGGTGAAAGCCCGCGCGAAGCTGGTCGCGCGCGTGACCGGCGAGAAGGCCATGCCCCCGTGGAAGCCCGAAGCCGGGCACGGCGAGTTCCTCGACGCCCGGGCGCTCACCGCGGCGCAAATCGCCACCATCAAGGCGTGGGTAGACGCCGGAGCGCCGGAGGGGGACGCCAAACTCACACCGAAGGTGCCCGCGTTCAAGACCGGCTGGCAGCTCGGCACGCCGGACATCGTGCTGAAGGTGCCCAAGCCGTTCAAGGTGCCCGCGGAGGGCCGCGACGTGTACATGCACTTCGTGTTCCCGCTCGACATCAAGACCGAAATCTACGTGAAGGGCGTGGAGGTGCGGCCGGGCAACGCGCGCGTCGCGCACCACGCCATCGGGTTGCTCGACGGCAGCGGCACGGCGCGCAAGAAGGCCGACGCGAAGACCGGCGGCTACGTGAGCTTCGGCGGCCCGGGGTTCCTCGTGTCCGGGTTCACTCCCGGGTACGTCCCCGGCCAGACGCCGCGGTTCCTGCCCGACGGCTCCGCGATCACGATCAAGAAGGGCACCGATTTCGTTCTCCAAATGCACTACCACCCGACCGGCAAAGACGAGTACGACCGGACCGAGGTGGGCCTGTACCTCACGAAAGAGAAGCCGACCAAGCACGTGCTCGGCGTGCTGTTGGGCACCACCGATATCGACATCAAACCGGGCGACGGCAACTACGTGCGCGAAGACAAGTTCGTGCTGCCGGTGGCGATGAAAGCGACGAGCGTGTGGGCGCACATGCACCTGATCGGTAAGGAAACGCGCCTGTGGGCCGAACTGCCGGACGGTAAGAAGGTGAACCTGCTGAAGATCGGCGACTGGGACTTCAACTGGCAGGACACTTACTTGTACAAGGACGCGGTGCCGCTCCCGAAGGGTACGGTGCTGCGCGCGGAGTGGCGGTTCGACAACACGGACAAGAACCCGCGGAACCCGAACAGCCCGCCGAAGCGCGTGCTGAACGGCGAGAACAGCACCGACGAAATGGGCGGCATCTGGCTGGGGGGCGAGTTGGCGAGCGAAGCGGACTTCTGGGCGCTGCTGCTCGCCAACGTGGGCCACTACTTCGAAGTGGAGAGCAAGAAGAAAACGAAGTGACGCCCCGGTTCGGGGCCGGCCTCACAGTGGGCCGGCTCGGCCGGACGCCGCCCGGCCTACTTCTTCTTCGACTCCTCTTTCTTCGCTTCGGCATCCGGCGGCAGCGCGGCCTTCAGCAGCGTGCCGTTCGTGCCGTTGTACACGCGGAGCACACCGTCCTCGCAGCCGGTGGCGACCACCGCGCCGTCGCCGCTGGCGCTCACCGCGTACACGAAATCCGGCGCGCCCGTGAACTGCCGCACGTTGCCGCCGTTGTCGGCGTTCCACATGCGCACGCTCGTGTCGCCGCTGCCGGTCACGAACTGCGCCGTCTTGCCCACGAACGTCAGCGCCGTGACCTGCTTCTGGTGACCCTGCATGTCGCGCAACTTTTCGCCCTTCTCGTAGTCCCACACCTTCACGAAGTTGTCCGCGCCGCAGCTCGCGAGCTTCTTGCCGTCCGGGGTCCAGCCCACGCCCATGACGTGGTGCGTGTGGCCCTCGAACGTCTTCGCCAGCTTGGGCGCTTCGTTGGTCTTCGCGGGCAGTTCCCACACCTTCACGAACTTGTCCGCGCCGCACGTGGCGAGCAGCTTGCCGTCCGCGCTGAACGCGACGCCGAACACGGTGTCGGAGTGCCCGGCCTTCACCTCGGTGAGCACCTTCGCGGTGGCCGCGTCGAACACCTTGATTTCGCCGTCCTCGGTGGGCGCGCCGCCGCCGGTGGCGAACTTCGTGCCGTCGGCGCTAAAGCCGATCGCGCACACGCGGTCCGCGAACCCGCTGACGCGGGCCTTCGGTTCGGCCTTCGCCACGTCCCATACGGTCAGCTCTTGGAAGCTACCAGAGATCAGCGTCTTGCCGTCCGGCGCGAACGCCATCGACTCGACCAGCGACACGTGCGCGGCCTTCGCGGTCTTGCCGTCGGGCGTCTTCAGGTTCGGGTCGAACAGCGACTTCGCGTACACCCATTCCGTGGTGTCTTTGCCGCCCTTCTTGTCCGCGGGGGTGGTCTTCAGCTCGAACAGGTGAACCTGATTCCCGCGGCTGCCGGCGACCAGTTTGCCGTCCGGCGACACCGCGACCGCGCGCACCGGCTTCACCAGCGCCGGCGGCAGGTTCACGATGATCTTGGCCTTCTCGATGATCGTGGTGGGCGCTTTCGCGCCTTGGTCGATCCACAGCTTGATGAGCGACACCTCGCGCGAGTTGAGCGGCTCCTCGCTCTTGGGCGGCATGATGGGCTTCACGAGCCGCGCGCAGCTCTGGTACAGGAAGCTCTCCGCGGACTTGCCGGGCACGATCACCTTGTCTTTGCGCTTCGCGCCGCCCTTCATCAGCTTCTCGTAGGTGCCCATGTCGAACTTGCCCTCGGTGACGCTACCCGAGTGGCACACGGTACACTTCGCGGCGAAAATCGGCGCGACGTGCTTGTTGTACTCCACCGGTTCGGTGAGCTTGAGGTCGATCACCGGGATCGGCTCCAAGTCCTTCTTCGGTTCGTCCTTCTTGTCTTGTGCGAGCGCGAACGTGCCGAGCACGAGTGCGCACAGGGTGTAGCGGAGCATGTTTGGTGGTTATTGGTTGTTGGTTACTGGTTGTTTGGTGTGTTGGCGAAACGCGCCTGCTTTTGTCTTGGTGGCACAGGCTTTCTAGCCTGTGCTCCTTCGCACATCAAATCAGCACAGGCTGGAAAGCCTGTGCCACAAATCCGAGTCACTTCGCCAAGTTGAAGTTCACCTTGTTCTCGTACACCACCGGGTACTTGCCGGCGTAGGTCGCGGTGACGGTCACCACGCCCGCGAGCGCGCCCGGCTTCGCGTCCGCCGCGACCTTCAGCACGAGCTTCGTCTCGTCCTTCCCGGCGGCGATCGTGACCGGCTCCGCGGTCGCGCCGGTCGCGCCCTTGTCCGGCACGAACGTCACCTTGTACTCGCCCGCAAAGTCGTACATGCGGTCCACCTTGATCGGCAGTTCGGTGGTGCTGCCGAGCTTGAGCGTGTTGTTCGGCAGCGGGCCGGTGGTGAACTTGCCCAGCGCGGTCGGCACGATCAGCACCGGGACCGGCGCCGCGAACGTCTCCGCGGGCACGTTCGCGCCCTTCTTCGCCATCGGGTCCTTACTGAACGGCACCTGCGACGTGCCGCGAATCACCAGCGAGTACGTGCCGGGCACCGCGTTCGCCTTCGCGTCGAGGTTCATGACCGCCTCGGCCTTGTCCTTCGTCGGCTGGCCCGCGAACGCCGCGGTGAGCGGCTGGGCCTGTTGGTTCACCGCCATCGGCTCGGCGACGAGCGTCACGTTCTGCTTATCCGCGATCGCCCACTCCACCTTCACCGGCACGCTGGCCTTTTCGCCCTGCTTCAGCACGATGAGCGGCCCGCCGGTTTTCGCCTCCTTACCGTTCGCGGGCTTGATCGTCGCGTTCGGCACGTCGGCGGAAATGGCGAACGGGGCCTTCTCCGCGCGAACCGCGATCACCAGTTGCTGGTCCAACCGCGACACCACCGGCACGTTCTGGTCCGGTTGGTTCGTGCCCCACGTCACCGACGCCGGGCGCGCCGCGCGCACCAGTTTCTTGCCCGCGGCGTCGGTGCCGGTCAGGTTCACCTTCAGCGCCGCGGTCGCGGGGGCCGCGGTCGGCGCGACCTTCAGCAGCAGTACGCCCCACCGCGCGCCCGGGCCGATGGTGAGCGGCAGTGCCGTCACGCCCGCCGGCAGCCCCTCGCACGTCACGTCGATGGTGCCGCTGTAGCCGTCGGTGCGGTGCGCGAACACCCAGTACGCTTGCGTGCCGCCCTGCCACACCGCGGAGCCGGTTTGGAAGAACCGGCTGTACGGCATCACCACCGCGCGGAAGTCCGGTGCGGCCGGCGCGATCCGCAGCCGGTACGCGGCCTTCGGGCCGTTCAGGTACCCGGACTCGCGGCACCCGATGGTGACGTAATACTTGCCGTCTTCGGGCACCGTGAACGTGTACGGCGCGGGGTCGGCGGTGCGCGTGAAGAAGCCCGACGGGTGCAGCGAGTCGTTGTCGTCGTCCTGTTCGCCGCTCAGGTCGCGCTTGGCGTCTTTGCCGTCGCGGACCGAGAAGAAGAAGTCGCCGCTGCTGCCGATGCGCTCGGCCGCGAGGTCGAATACGAGTTTCTCGCCCTTCTTCCCGTTGAAGGCGATCCAGTCGCGCTGCCCGCGGTTGGCGAGGAACCCGGCCACTTCGCCCGGCGTGTTGACCACCGGGGCGGTTTCCGGCGTCGCGGCCGATTTCGCGCTCACCGTCAGCTTTTCGCGCGCGAAGTACACCACCACCGGGTTCGACGCGCCGCCCGGCCCCTTCAGCGTGTAGCCGAAGCCGTCTTGCAGCGCCGAAACCGGATCGACGCGGGTGGCGCTGTCGAGTTTCCCGGTGTTCGCGGGCGCGGTGATGGTCACGGTCGCCTTTTCCAGCGGGCGGCCGTCCGCGGCGTACCCGTCGGCCGGCGCGCCGCCGGGCAGGTTGCGGCCGTAAACGGTGACCGGGGTGGCTTTGCCCGGTTCGACGACCGGCGGGAACACGGCGTCGATCCACGGCGCGGTGCTCACGCTCAGGCGGTAGAAGTAATCGGGGCCGCCCGCGGTGTAGGTGAACTGGCACACGCGCACGAGGAACTCGCCGTCGCTCGGCAGCACCACGTCGGCGAGGGCGTCGTTGTCGCGGTAGTTGCGGTTCGCGGCGAGCTTGCGCGTGCCCTCGTACACTTCGACGAGCGGCGACGCCTTGCTGTCGATACCGGACGCGAGGCACGACACGACCACGCGCTGACCCTTCTTCCCGGTGAACGCGAAGTAATCGACGTCGGTCGCGTTGGCGATCACGCCACTCGCGGTGGTGCCGAGGTCGATCTTCTGCGCCTCGGCCACGTCGTTGTTCGGCTCCTTTTCGCTCACTTCGATTTGGTCGCTCACGGCGAAGGTGCGCGGGTTACTGACGCCCCACTTCCCGACGAACCGCAGGTCGTAGTGGCCGGGCGGCACGTCGCCGGTCGCGGTGATCTTGAACTTGTGCGGCCCGCCGGGCGGCGCTTTGGGCGGCGGCACGGTCTTCTTCGGGTCTTTGGGATCGGGCGTCGGCGCGGCCGGCGGCGGTACGAACTCGCCCTTCAACCCCGGGTGCGCGAAGAGCAGGCCGGTGGGGTCTTCCACGTCGAACCCGGTGAGCACGATTTCGACCGACGAACCGGCCTTCAGGCCGAGCGGGGCGACGTACTGCACGCGCGGCGACGGCAGGCCCGGCGGCGGCTGCGCGGCGGCGTAGCCGCACACGACCAGAATGAGCAGGCCGAGCACGATCCGGCGCATGGGAGGTTCTCCGGGAAGCGGCAGCAGCGGGGAGGCGCGCTGTGCGCGAACAGGCGGGGTGAAAGAGATGTTAAACCGCCGGCGCGCGCCGGTCAAGCGCCGGCCCCGCGCAGAAAAGCGCAAAAATCGCGCCCGCGCGCCGCGGCACGGGGTACGCGGTACCCCGTGCCGGCTCTCCACACACCAGAGGTTCGTCATGCGTTTCGTTCTGCTCGCGGTGCCCCTCCTCGCGGTCGCCCTGTCCGCCTCGGCCGACGACAAGAAAGACGTGCCGAAAGACTTGGTCCCGTTCCAAGGGATGTGGCAAGCCGTGGCCGGCAAGAAGGGCGGCGAGGACGCGCCCAAAGCCGATCTGGAACGGCTGAAGATGAAGTTCGAGGGCGACAAGCTCACGATCATCGAGGGCAAGCGCGAGAACACCGGCGGCTACACGGTGAACGCGAAGGCCGACCCGAAGGAGATCGATCTGACCAGCCCGAAAAACGAGATCATCTTGGGCATCTACAAGTTCGACAAGGACGGGAAGTTGACTATCGGTTTCGTGCGCGGCAAAGACACGCCGCGCCCGAAGAACTTCGACGACAAGGAGGGCGTCTACCTGACGCTGGAGAAGGAGAAGGGCGAGAAGAAGTGATCGCGGGAGGCGCGCGGCGCGGTTCCGCCCGACCGAGCGAACTGCGACGCCGGTGCCCGGAGCGCCCCGCGCCGACCTGAAGAATCGCGCGCCCACAGCGAACACACGGTTACACGTCTCGCTCGTTCCCAGAGGGCCGCCGGTGTCCGATTCGCTCGTGCAACTGACCGTGTACGTTCCCGCCCTGAACCGGCCCGGTGAGGAGCCGTTCGCGCTCGACCTGCGAGTCGCGCCGGAAACCACCCTCGCCACGGTGCTGGAGTTCGTGCGGGCCGAGGTCCGCGCGCGGCTGTTCCGCGAACTGCCGCCCGCGACCGACTGGCTGTTCTACACCGTCACCGGCACCGTCGAAGGGTTCCCGCTGTCCGCCACGGTGGCCGCGGTGCGCGCCGGGCGCGGCCCCCGGCCGCTGGAACTGGCGCTGGAACCGCTGGACGCGCCCCGCGACCCGCACGCGACCGAAGCCGAACTGCAACTGCCCGCGGCCCCCGCGCCGCGCACCGAAGCCGAGTTCGACCTGTCGCGCGCCCCCGAATGCGACGACGTACTCGCCGACGAAG
>JALHNS010000169.1 GCA_022843445.1 Gemmata sp. | reverse complement strand
CCGCGGGGTGCTCGCCGCCGCGACGCCGAGCCTGCGGTTGGGCGTGGTGCGCGACGTGCGCGCGCGCCAGTGGCGCGACGCGCTGCCGGCCGCGGTGCGCGCGAAGCCCGAATCGATCCAGCAGTGGCGCGACGAAGAAGCCGCGCGCCGCGAGCGCCTGTCGTTCGTGCGGCGGCACGCGGAGGCGTTCGCGGCGAACCGCTCGCCGTGGCCGTTCGACACCGAGCAGGGCCGGCGCGACGTGACGGAGTTCGCCAAAGCGGTGTTCAAAATTGGCGACGAGCCGCGCAAGCCGCGCCTCACTCCGGAGGAACTGAACGAGTTCCGGCGCACGCTCGAACTGGGCAACAAAGAAGGGGTGTGGGCGTGGCACGGGCTGCTGGTGTACGAACTGGCGCGAGAGCACCCCTACCTGCCCGAACCGGCCGACCCGAAGCTGATGTACACCGACGTAACGGACCTGCCGCAAGCGTTCGTGACCGCGTTCCCCAAGAAGCTGCCGTCGGCCCGGCTGCGGTTGCAAACGGGCAAGTGGCCGGAGTTCCAACTGGAATTGCAGCGCGAGGTCGCGCTGTTCCCCAAGCTCGCCCCGACCGCGCCGCCGTTCGGCCCGGCGAAGGTGTCGGAGTTCCGCGAACCCGCCCGCGCGTTCGTGACCGACAGGGTACTGCCCGCGCTCACGAAAGACGAAGCGCGCGAGCTCGCGCGGCTGGAGGGCAAGTGGCCCGACTACCCGCAGCGGCTGGTGCAGCTCGCCCAGAAGCACGACCTGTCGATTCCCGGCGTGATGCTGCCCGGCTCGCCGAAGAAGTGGGAGGCGACCTACCGCACCGCGCGTGAGGTGCGGTGAGCAGAGCGGTGCTTCGCACCCGCTGTGGCTCACGCGCACTTCGCGGCGCTGCTTCGTGCGCGCGGTGCCGCTCGCGGAGCGAGCGGGCCACTCTCCCGTTCACTTCTTCGGCCAGATCACGCGGCCCGGGGTGCTCGTGCGGACGCTGTACAACGTGCCGCCACCGGTGATGTACAGCGTCTTCAGATCGGCCCCGCCGAACGCGCAGTTCGTCACCTCGTCGGTGGGCACCGCGAGGAACGCGAGCAGCTTCCCGCTCTCCGGGTCGATGACGTAAATGCCGCCCTTCACGTCGGTCGCGGGTTCGGCGGGCGGGTTCGGTTTGTTCAGCCCGCCCGCGACGTACAGCCGGCCCTGCGCGTCTTGTTTGATGCCGTCCGGCCCGCGCCCGAGCTTCCAATCGTACAGGAGTTTCTGCGACTTCAGATCAACGGTGCCGTCCGCCTTTAGATCAAAGCGCCACAGCTTGCGGCTGCCGCCCTTGTCGTTGTTGTTGTCCGCGACGAACAGGAACTTGTCGTCGCTGCTCACTAGCACACCGTTCGCGCGGTCCACCTCGCGCCCGATGATGCGGCTCACCTTCCCGTCGGTGTCGATGCGGTACACGCCCTCGATGGTCTTACCGTCCGCGTCCTTCTGCTGCATGTCGTCGCGCGGGCCGTATCGCGGATCGGAGAAGTAGATGCGGCCTTTGCTGTCGATGGTGAGGTCGTTGGGCTGGTTGTACTTCTTGCCGCCGAACGAATCGGTGAGCACCGTTCGCTTACCGTCGCGCGAGATGCGGCTGACGGAGCGCGCGGCCGGTTCGCAGCACACGAGCGTGCCGTCGCGGTCGAAGAGCAGGCCGTTGGTGCCGGCCTTCTCGCGCCACACTTTGCTCTCGCCCTTCGGAGTGAACTGGTGAATGCCCTTCGCCCCGCTGGTGAGCACGCCGAACTCTGAGTCGAACGCCGGCCCTTCGCCGGCGGCCCCGTCGCCCGCGAGTTTCTGCAACTTCGCCCCCGGTTCGAAGACCGGCTCTTCTTTCGCGTCGGCTTTCGCAAGACCGAGTTCCTTCAGCACGTTGTCGGGGGAAGTGAGCGTGACCGCATTGGCCGTGGGCTTGTACGCAGCGGCGAGTTCGTCGGCGCTCAGCGCCTTCCCGCTTCCGTTCACGCCGCCGGCGATTACGACGCGCTTCGGCGCGCACAGCGCCGCGAGGTGCGCCACGTCGCCCACGTCGCGGAGGACGCCCGGTGCGAGCGTGCCGAGGCGCTGGTTCGTGTACGGCGCGTCGGTCACGAAACTGGCGAGCGTGTTCACGGTCGCGACCTTCGTGATGCGCTTGTCGGTGGCCGCGGCGCACAATGCGACCAACCCGGCCGGCCCTTCGCCGATCACGACGATGTCTTGCGGTCCCGGCACGTGCGGGTCCATGGGGACGCTCGCCACGACTTGGCGCACGTCAAACGTCCACTGCCCGAGTAACGGGCGACCGAGCCACAGGCCCCATTCAGCGGAATGGTGATCCGGGGCGCGGCCGACTTTCTCCGTCGCATGCGCCAGTGCTCCCGTCGCCCGTAGGTCGAGTGTGTACGTGGAGCAACCGGCATCGCGCGCGGCCCGTTCCAGTCGTTCGCAACTCGCCGAGCCTTTCCCTTCGAGGCTCAGCACGATCACGAGCGGTTGAACGCCGGGCAACGGGCGCAGCGGCGAAAAGACGGCACCGCGGCGCGACACGATTTGCGACCGGATGCCCGGTTCCGGCACGAACGTACCGACCCCTTCGACATTCGTCGACTCGAACAAGACCTGTGGCGGCTTCACGTCCGGGAAGCCGCCGAGCGCCTTCACAAGCGCCGCCCGGCGCGCGTCTGCGTCGTCGGTGCGGGCCGCAGCGCGCAGCTTCTTGCCCTCTTGCGCAGCGAACTTCGGGATCGTCACGAAGTCTTTGGGGCGGGTGTCGCCGGGGTAGCACCGCAGGTCTTCCGGCTTCTCGGTAGCGAACTTTGGCTCCGGGATCGGCTCGCCCTTCCCTTCCGCCTTCAGGTGCAGCGACATGAAGCCGTACATCTGCTCCCGCATCGCCTTGCTGTAGTCGTGCGGCCCCTCGAAGATCGCGTGAACGAGGTTCGATTCCTTCGCGTGCAGTTTGAACACCGGTTGCGTGAGCGCCAGCGACTTCTTCGCCTCGCCCACCGAGAACTGAATGCCGTCCTTCGTCGCGTTCACGACGCACAGCGCGCGCGGCGCGACCAACCCGAGTACCGCCCATTCTTCCGTGAACTTCAGCGCGCCCGGCACCACCTCGCACATGCAGCACGCTGTGTGCAGATACGCCTGATAGTTCCCCACGCTGCACACCGGCATCACGGCTTTGAACCGCTTGTCCCACGCGCCGGCGTACATCGTTTGGTTGCCGCCGCCGCTCGCCCCGGTGATGCCGATCTTCGACTTGTCCACTTCGGGGCGCGTTTCGAGGTAATCGACCGCGCGCGTGTTCTCGTACACTTGCAACCCGCTGAGCGGGAGGCCGATGGGCAGCAGCGTCGCGGCGGTCATGTCGCCGTGGTACTCGCCGAGCGCGGTGCCCACGCCGCGCTCACCGGCCCCGAACGCATCGACGCACAGCACCACGAAGCCGAGCTTCGCGGCCCCGATGCACCGGGCTTGCACGGTGGGGTCTTGCTTCGCGCCCTTCCAGTGCCCGTGAACACACAGAATCGCCGGCGCGGGTTTCTTCTTCGCGGCGTCCGGCACATACAGGTTGCACGTCATGCGAACGCCGGGCCGCGTCTGAATGGTGAGCTTCTCCACGGTGTAGCCGTCGCGCTTGAGCGGTTCGCCGTGCTGTTGCGGGTCGAGGTCGCACGGCTTCGGCAGGAAGCACGCATCACCGCCCCATGCCGCGAACAGGTTCTTGCGCAACTCCGCGGCTTGTTTCTCCCACTCCGCGAGCGTCGCAGGAGCTTTGTCGTTCTTCCGCAACTCCGCGGCCTGCTTCAGCGCGAACGCTTGAAACTGCTTGTTGGGCGGCACATCGTCCGCGGCAGGTGCGAGCGGAACCGCGACAGCGAGCGCGAGGAGGGAGAGAATGCGCGTCATGCAGCACCGAGAAGAGGAACGCGGGTGAGATGCCGACAGTGTGACGCGGCGCGCTCCGCGGGGCAAGCGCGAAGGGTGTTCGGTTGACCGCCGCGCCGCGCCCGTTTACGATTCGGGTGGGTTCGTTCCAACGGAGGGCGGTGCCGTGAAGACGACGTTCGCGTGTGTGGGCGCGCTCGCGCTGGCGGTCGCGTATGGCGGGGTCGCGGTGCCCGCGCCGGTGCCGCCGCTCCCCAAAGAGACGCCCCAAACCGAACTCGCGAAACTCGCGGGCAAGTGGAAGATCGTCTCGCGGGTGCAAGCGGGCGAAGAGGCGGTCGCGGGCAAAGACCGCCTGCCGGAAGCGATCCTCGTGTTCGGCAAAGAGGGCGGCTTCCGCTGGGGCAACTCCACTTCCGACTCTGGGAAGATCGTGCGCATGGACCCGACGAAGAACCCCAAAGAGATCGACTACGAGTTCGGCGGGCCAGTCGGTGAAGGCACCCGGAAGGGCGTGATCCAAAAGGGGCTGTACAAGTTCGACGGCAACAAGTTCATCGACTGTTGCAGCAAACCGGGCGGCGAGCGGCCCACCGAGTTCAAATCGACGCCGGAGAACGGCTACGAGATCATGACCGCACAGCGCGTGCAGGAAAAGGACTGATACCGAGTCGTGTTGAAGCGCAACCGCCCGCGCGGCGAACAGTTGGTGTGTGGGCACGAAATGGCGGAGGTGGCGAGGGAACTACCGCACGGCCGCGAGCCCGTCCTTCGATTCACGGAGTCCGATGAAGTGGCCGTCGGAGCCAAGAATAGGCTCCGACGGCGATCATCTTACAGCCCGAGACCCGTCGCGGTCAGCCGCCACCCGCCGCTGCCATGAGGGCCTCGAGCCCAGTGGCAATCGCCCAATCGACCACCCCGCTCCAGTCGGCATTCGCATTGGCGAAGAACGTGACGTTATTGCCGTCGTAGATTTGCGGCCAGTATTTCCCGAGATTCGGGTTGACGCCCTTCTTGTCGATATAGGCATCGGTTGCACCCCCGAACCACTTGGAACCGAGTTTCCCTTTCTCCATCATCGCAACGGGTACACCATCCAAGTTGAAATTGATGTACCATCCGACGACGAACGAATCTCCGCTGACCGTGCTCGTGTCCTTGAGGTGTGCGTGCCAGTGATACGCACCGTCGCTGTTGATCCACAGCCAGCTCCCCCACTCCACCGAGTCGGTGATGTTCACGTAGCCCGTGTCCCAAACCCACGAGGCTTGGCGAACCGTGAACTGGAAGAAGCGGTCCGTCACGGACTTGCCCCATGTCACCCGAACGGTTCCCGGCGCGGACATCCGGATATCGGACTTCTCAAGTGCCAGCGGGTCGGCGGTGAATTTCAGGGTGACGTTCCGCTCTTCGTTCTTCAAGAGGCCCTTGACCTTCACGGGTTCCATCGAGATTCCGGTCGGCAGGGAGATCCCTTCGACCACGGCCTCGGGCGTCGCCGCCCCGACGCTCTTGATCTTGGCCCCGACCAGCACATAGCCACCGGGCACGAGGTTGATCAGGGCTTTGTCCGGCGTGATCGTCACGCTCTGCAGGATCGGCGGGTCGGGCGTCACATGGACCTTGACAGGCACATCGACCGAGTAGAGGTGCCCGCGGATCTGGAGCGTTTCGGTGAAATCGCCGTGCTTCGGGGAATTGAACTCGATCTCGACGATGTAATCCTGTCCCGCCTTTACCGTCAGCGCGCCCGTCCCCGAGACGGTCTTGTCGACGGTGGGCTGCCCGTTCGTGAGGGTTCCGGTGTAGCTCGTCAGGCTCTTGATCGAAAACGCTTCTTTGTTGCCCGCGCCCCACGAGGCCTTCACCTGACCGGCGGTGGGCGAGGTGACGGTGACCACGGCACTGCGCGTGTGGGCCAACCCCGACCCGAAGTCGATTTTCTCCGGGCTGTGGGTCGCGTACAGGGTGAAGTCCTGCTTGGGGCGACTCACCGTCTTGGTGTTTTCCAAGATCGAGGCCCACTTGGCCGATTTCATCTGGTCGGCCGAGTAGTCGCCGATGAAGCGCTGTTTGGGGTCCAACTTCACTCTCGGCTTCCACTCCTTGGCCGTCAGCGTCTCGGGCATCCACCCCACCCAAGAGGTTTTCAGCATGGCGTCCAACACCTTCGGATCCGCCGCGCCGATCAGCGTCGACCGCTTCAGCTTGTTCGCCTGCACCGACGCGACCACGCCCGTGATCACTTGGGGGCGGTTCATGCGCAGGTAGCTCCAGTCCACGGTGGAGTGCGCCGTCGGAGTTTTGAAGTGCTTCGCGTCCGTCTTGATCTTGACCGGCGTCAGTTTCAGGTCGCTCGCTTTCTTGTACTTCGGATCCCTCGGATCCTGTGACCACGAGGGCGCATCCGAGAGCGCCACGGCGCTCACAGCCAGAGCCATCGAGCCCAGAACAGTGGCGATTACCCTGTTCTTCATGGCAGACTCCTTGTGCGGCTGAGGGAACTACCGCTCCCGTCAGCCGGGGACTGCTTTTTCGAGACCGGACAGTTCGATGGCGACTCGCCGGGTCCCGATTCGGCGATTCCCCGGAATCCGAGTGCCGTCATCGGCGAGTGGGTTTGGAACCGAACCGCGCGATGCGCAACCAGCGCACCGCGGGGCGGGCCGCCGTCCCGATCACGCGACCAAGCGCCGGGTGCGGCAGCGGGAACTGTTAGCCGAGGACGCGCGGGCCGTTGTGGTCGACTACGACGACCCGGCACCAATTCAGAACCGCACACGGCGGTGCCGCGACCTTGCGGCGGAAACGTTGGGAGTTCGCCGGAAGTACGGAGCTTTGAGAAGGAACGGTTCAACCGCACGACAGGACGGGCGAAATGGGCGCGGAGGTGCGGACGGCGCGCTGGCCGCACCACCGGTGCCGTAGTGCTCTGGGACGTGGACAACTGACCCGCGGCACCCGCGCGGACCCAACAACGAACAAAGCCCCGGTTTGACCCGGAGCTTTGCGAGGTGGAGGTGAGGAGAGTCGAACTCCTGACCTCTTCAATGCCATTGAAGCGCTCTACCAACTGAGCTACACCCCCTCGTACACCTATACCTAGTGCCCGGCGCACGAAGTGTCAACCCCCGCGAGCACGCCGCGAATCTGCTCCGCGTACACCTCTGTCGTGTGCCGCTCGCGGGCCGCGAGCCACGCCGCTTCGCCGTGCGCTTTTGCCAATTCTGGGGCCGTCGCGTAGCGCGCCATGCTCCCCGCGAGCGCGTCCGCGCCGCCGCGGTACAGTTGGCCCGTGCGGTCGTGCGCGATCAGCTCGCTCGTTCCGCCGCTGTCGAACCCGATCACCGGGCGGCACGCGGACATCGCCTCCTCGGTCACGCGACCCATCGCCTCGTTCCGCGAACACATCAGCGCACAGTCCGCCGTCAAGAACGCGCGATCCGGGTCCGAGACGTAGCCCCAGAACTCGATCTTGCTCGCCGCGCCCGATTCGCGAGCCACCGCGACGCACCGATCGTAGTAGTCCGATTGCCCGGTCGCGCCGGCCCCGCCCACCAGCAACAGGCGCACGTTCGGGTACCGCTCGGCGACACGCGCGAACGCGCGAATCGCTACCTCTTGGCCCTTGCTCTCGCGGAACCGGCCTACCAGCACGAACGTGAACGGTTGCACCCGGCTCGCGAGCGCGGCGGCCGCGGCGCGGCGCGCATCGAACGTCGCGGCGCTCGCCACTCCGTTGTAGATGACGCGCGATTGGGCCGGCGGGTTCGGGCCGAAAAGCGCGCGGCTCAGCGCGTGCGACACGCACACCACAGCGTCCGCCGTGCGGAACGCGAGCCGCGCCATCGTCGGGCCGAAGTCCGGCTTCAGGTCGTAGTCACGGAAGCCGAATTCGCGCAGGTGCCACACGTGCGGTAAGCCCAGTTCCACCGCCACCAGCGCGCCGATGTTGAAGACGGAAGAGTTGGAATAGACGAGGTCCGCGTGCCACTTCGCGACCTGCCGCGCGAGCGGCCGCAGGTGGCGCACGTTCCGCGCGACGCGCGCCGCGACCGCTTCGGGCGTCCGCTTCGTAGAGACGCACCACTCGAACGGCAGCACCGCGGTGGGTACGCCGCGGGCCGCGAGTGCGCCGAGCAGGTCGCCGCCTTCCGGCGCGATCACGTGCGCGGCTATACCGTGCGGCGCGAGGCCCTCGATAAGGTTCAGGAGCGACAGGTTCGCCCCGTACAACTCGGTGTAGTGCGTGAGGAACGCGACGCGCCGCGCTGTTTGCATCACAAGACCAGCGGGTTGCGGGCGATCACTTCGCGGGGAACAGGCGGCGCGCTTGCGCTTCCACGTCCGCCGACCACGCGTAAATCTTCGGCGGGCCGACGCCGTCGAGGTCCGCGCCCGGCGAGCGCTGCTGCCCGGTCACGCGGTACGTGTCGGTGCCGTCGAGCGACACTTCCGGCACGAGCAGCAGCAGGTACTCGCCGGTGCCCGCGAAGCCGATCGCGTTCGGCAGGTTCGGCACCAGAATCGGCCCCGGCTTCGGGCCTTCGCCGGTGACGTTGGCAAGCGCATCCGCCTGCGGCGCGGGCCGACCGTCGCCGCCGTCGGTGAGCTTCGCCCGCACCGCGACCAGTGTTCCCGCGGCCTGCGCGCGCGACACGATCGGCGCGCGGCTCTTGTTGAACGCGGTGTAACCGAGCAGCGCCATCCAGCCGAAGAACAGGGCCGCGGCCAGCGCGAGGCGCACCTTCGCGCCGGTCATCGGGCACCCCGCTTCACCGGCACGTCGCCGCTCGCGCCGAACGCGAACCCGGCGGCCAGTTCCGCGTGCAGGTCGAACAGGGCGCGAAAGTCGGCCGGGTCGTCGCGCTCCGACTTGCTCAGCCGCTTCACGGAGATCAGTTGGAACACCATTTCGCCCACATCGTCGGTAGTGTTCACGCCCCACTGCTTGAACACCACCGGGGCCATGTAGCCGAACTGCTGCACGGCCAAGTCGCACACGCCGCGGAGCAGCTCGCCGCCGCTCACGTGGTTGTCGTCGGTGGGGTCGGCTTCGCCCGCGTCGCGCCCGAGGTGATCCACGGTGAAGTTCACCGCGTCGCACACGAACTCGTACGCTTCGTAGGTGAACCGCGGGTCCGTGCGGCACAGTTCCAGAATCCGTGGGTCCACGGGAGCCTCTACAGGGATGGCGATTTCAAGTGTAGGCAGCTCGCTCCGCGAGTTGCCATTCGCGCTTCCAATTACCTGTGCGTGGTTCGCACCGGGTATGGTCGCTCGCGGAGCGAGCGACCTACTCTTGAGAACGAGCGCCTACTTTTACAGCCGCGAGAGCACTTCATCAACCGGAACCGGGAGTCGGCGGCCGTCCTCGAACTCGATCAGCACGCGCCGCGCGAGCACCTCGTGCGCCAACACGCGGCCCGGCCCCTTCGCCGTCACGACGCGCGCGTTGACCGGCGGCAGCTCTTTCAGGAACTCTTCGTACACGTCCTGCTCGAACCGCAGGCAGCACTTGAGCCGCCCGCACCGGCCGGAAATCTTCGTCGGGTCCAGCGTCGCCTTCTGCAACTTCGCCATGCGCATGCTGACCGGGGGCATCACCGCCATGTGCGAGTTGCAACACACCGGTTTGCCGCAGTCGCCGAAATCGGCGAGCAACTTCGCTTCGTCGCGCACGCCGATCTGCCGCAGTTCGATGCGCGTGTGGAACTCGCGGGCCATGCTCTTCACGAGTTCGCGGAAGTCCACGCGCCCTTCGGCCATGAAGTAGAAGATGAGTTTCTCGCCACCGAACAGGAACTCGACGTCCACGATCTGCATCGCGAGTTTGTGCTTGCCCACAAGCTCGGTGCCCTTCGTGTACTGCTCCTTCTGCTGCTCCAGAATGCGGGCGCGCTTCGCGCGGTCCTCTTCCGAAGCGACGCGCAGCAGTTCGCCGCGGGTGGGTTCGGGGATCTGCGCGAGCACCTGCGGCGTGACCGGGCACAGCACCTCGCCCCACTCGGTGCCGCGCTCGGTGCGCACCACCGCGCCGTCGCCGCGCGCGGCGGGCACGCGCGTGTCGAACGCGCCGAGAAAGCGCATCGACCCGTGGCGCACGAGCAGTTGTGTGGCAGGCGGTTGCATACCGCTATCTTCACGCACCGCGGCGGAAGTGGCAACTCGGCTTCCGTTAGCGTGTGACGCGGAAGAACAGCTCCGCCCACGCGCGCTCGATCGCGCGGCGGTCGGCGATCCACCCCGGGTCTTGGCTCTGCGTCACGTAATGCTCCGCGCTTTCGACGTACTTCGGGTGCAACCGCACGAGCGATTCTTGCACGAGCGCCTGAAGCGCCGGGCGGCTCAGCCACCCGACGAGGTACTCGGCGAGATCGGCGCGGCGGTCGAACCACCGGCACGCGGTGAAGAATTCCGCCGCCCACTGTTTCGATCCGCGTGCGGAGAGCGTCACGTCCAATTGGGGCAACATGAACAGTAGAGTGTTCACGCCCGGCACCTCGTCGGGCGGTTCGTACATCAGTTCAGCGCCCGCAAAGATCGCGACCGCCTCGGCGTACGTCGGCACCGGTACGCCAAGCGCGGCCGCGATCTTTTCGAGAATCTGCTCCTGCCAGTAGCACAGCCGTCCCAGTGTGGCTGGCGGGCGCACCGTCCGCACGATCTCGTTGAAATCGCGTGTGCCGCGCGCGCGGACCGCGGCACGGAACTGTTCGCACGTTTGGGCGTTCACGGTTTCACCTCGTGCCGAATGGAATGCGCTGCTCGCACGCGCCGCGGGCGCATTTGCGCACTTCAAAGGTGGCCAACCGACCAAAGGAGGCCAACCAAAAGCCGAAGAATGCCAACCGCTGGCGCACTTAGAAATGCGCCTAGAAATCCCAGAGTCTAGTGAGGGAGCCGAGGGGTAAGTTGGCCAAAGTTGGCCAACTCACGCGCGATACCCCCCTCCTGCGGCAATTGTGCGCGAGAACGGCACATTTCGCGCGCAAATTGTACACTCATATACTCGTGAACAAAATTCCGAAACTGTGCGCCACGACGGTGCGAATCACTCTTGGGTCGCGAGCAGTATCGCGAGCCAATCGAGGCTGTCGCCGTGCGGGTCGCGGCACCGCGCGAGCAACTCGGCTTCGGTGCAGCCGGCGTCTTCGAGCGCGTCCGCGAGGATCGGGAACAGCGTTGCGTCGTTCGTGTCGCGGACTCGCTGCGCGAGCGAGCGAACGGTGCCACCGTTCCACGTCAGCCAGTCGAACGGAGCCGGGAGCGACGCGAGGAGTTGCTGGCGCGCTTGGTCCACATCAGTGAGCACAACTTCTACCGAGTGACCGCCCCGTAGCTCTTTGGCTTCGTCTTCGCGAAGAGTCGTATCGAGCAGGAGAAACGCGGTCAGCGTCGGGTCGCGGCCCGGCGCAACTCCACTCAAATCGAGGTCGAGGACCGCAACGCCGGTGTAACGACCGCGGACGCGCGCGGGGAACCGCATCCCCACTTTCGCCGCGTGAATCGCCGGGATGTGCTCCATGGGGACAGTTCCAGAGTGTGAGAGTGCCAGAGTGTGAGGGAGAAAACCGTTCTCTCCACTCGGGCACTGTGGTACCCGCGCACGGTTTTTCTCTCCACTCTCGCACCCTGACACCCTCACACTTCCTAAGTGTGCAGCTCCACCACGTCTTTGTCGTGCAGCGGGTGGTCGCGGCCGACCGTTTGGCCGTCGTGGACGCCGCTGCCCCACACGCGGGCCGACTTCACCGCGTCTTCGAGGTCGCGGTGAACCATGCCGGCCAACTCCGCGACCGTCGCGCCGATGGGCGGCGTGAACGGGCTGGTCATGTCCGCGGGCTTGCCCGGTTGCTTCGTGTAAATGCGCATCACGCCCAGCGCGTCGTAAATCGCTTTCCGCAGTTCCGGCAGGCCGTCGCCGCGTTCGGCGCTCACCACGAGCAGCGGGAACGCGGTGCCGAACTCTTCGCGTGCGATTTCGAGCCGGATGTCCGCGGCCTCGTCGTCGCCCTTCGTCGCCACGAGCAGCGTCGGAATGGTGTACGTCGTCGGGTCGTCGGTCTGCGTTGTTCCGGGCGGCACGAGTTCGCGCCGCGCTTGTTTCAGGCGCTCGAGCGTGACGCGGGTCGCGGCCGGGCCGTCGTCGTCCGCGAGGTCGAGGAACAGCACGGCGGCGTTCGCGGCGCGGGTGAGATCGGTCACGAACGTGTCGTAGTGGTCCGCGGTGATCGGCGGCAGGTCGATGAGCTGCACGCGCACGTCTTCGTAGTCCATGATGCCCGGCACCGGTTCGCGCGTCGTGAACGGGTACGGCGCGACCGCCGGGGACGCCTTGGTGAGCTTACAGAGCAACGCAGACTTACCGGCGTTCGGCGGGCCGACGAACACCACCGTTCCGGCACCCTGACGCGGGAACTTGAACGTGCCCGGCGCGGCCTTCTTCGGCCCCTGCTTCGCCTGCTCGATCTGGTCCGTGAGTTCGGAAATCTTGGTCTTGAGATCGGCCTGCACCTTCTCGCTGGCCTTGTGCTTGGGCAGCAGCACCCACATCTCTTTGAGCGCCGCGAGCTTGTCCTCGGGCGTCTGCGCCTTCTTGTACCGGGCTTCGGCGTCGTGGTAGTGCGGGGGAAGGTTGACGGCCATGTGCTTCGGGGGTTCGGGTGTTGGCGTGTCCGCGTGGCGCGCACAGGGCTTCCGCCCTGTGCTATGGTAGGCGACCCGCTCCGCGGGTGCGAATGCAACCGCTCTGTCTTTCCGCCCCGGAGGGGCCGGCTAACGTAGCACAGGGCGGAAGCCCTGTGCGGCCTACGCGGACGACGCATCACTCGAACCCACAACGCCGATGCTTTACGATCACATTCAAGAAGCCGCGACCGCGATCCGCGCGAAGTGGCCGCACGCCCCGACCGCGGGCATCATTCTCGGTACCGGGCTTGGGAAGCTCACCGAAGACATTCAGGTGGACGTCGCCATTCCCTACGGCGAGATCCCGCACTTCCCGACTTCGACCGCGCCGACGCACAAAGGGCAACTCGTGTGCGGCACACTCGGCGGGAAGAAGGTCGCCGTGATGGAGGGCCGGTTCCACTTCTACGAAGGCTGGTCGCTTCAGCAGGTCACGTTCCCGGTGCGCGTGATGAAGGCGCTCGGGGCGAACGCGCTGATCGTGAGCAACGCGTGCGGCGGCATGAACCCGCAGTGGGACAAGGGCGATTTGATGCTGATCGAGGATCACATCAACCTGCTCGGCGACAACCCGCTGATCGGGCCGAACGACGATCGGCTCGGCGAGCGGTTCCCGGACATGTGCAACTGCTACGACCGCGAACTGCTCAAGCTCGGCCACCGCGTCGCGCTGGAAGAGAAGATCGTCACGCGACAGGGCGTGTTCGTCGCGGTGAGCGGCCCGAACCTCGAGACCCGCGCCGAGTATCGCTTCTTGCGGATGATCGGCGCGGACGTGGTGGGCATGTCCACGGTGCCGGAGGTGATCGTCGCGGTTCACGCGAAGATGCGCGTGCTCGGCGTGTCGGTGATTACCGACATGTGCCTGCCGGACGCGCTGCACCCGGTGAGCCTGCCGGAGATCGTGGCGACCGCGAACGAAGCCGAGAAGAAGCTGCGCGTCCTCGTGCGCCGCGTGATCGCGGAGATGTGACATGGCCGATTTGACCGTTGCGCTGATCGGGTTGGAGCGCGTAGAGGTTCAGGAGTTGCGCGCGCGAACCGAGTGCGAACTCGTCGCGTTCGAGATGATGCCGAAGGTGCAGATTCGCGCCGGCGAGTTGTTCCTCGCGCGGTTCGGCACGTGGGATTGGGCCGGGCCGGTGGCGAAGGTGGTGTTCCACGGCATCTTCGAGAACGACCTGCCGGGCCTCGCGGCGCTCGCGCTGTGGGGCGGGCCGTGTCTGCCGAGCGCGAGCGGGCTGCTCGACTGCCGCCCGCGCATCGCCAACCTCGCGCGCACGCGCCGCGTGTCCGCGTTCGCCGCCCTGCCCCGCTCGTACACCGACGCGGGCACCACCTACCGCGCCGACGGGCCGAGCGTAGCGAAGTGGGGCGAGTGGCACTGCGGCGAAGGCAAAGAGCGCTTCACCGACGAGTGGGCCGCGACCGAACCGGCGCTGATCGAACCGTTCATCGACGGCGACGCGGTGCGCGTGACCGCGATCGGCGACGCGCTCTTCCAACTGCGGCTCGGCGGCGACGACTGGAAGAAGTCGATTCACCACGCGACCGCCGCGTTCCTGCCGCTCGACGAGCGCCTCGCGGCCGACGTGCGCCGCATGCGCGACCACTTCGACCTCGCGGTGTGCGCGGCCGATTACATCGTCGCCCCGGACGGCACCCCGCACCTGCTGGAACTGAACCACGTCCCGAACGTGACGCAGTTCGCCGAGATTCGCACCGCGTACCTCGACTACGCGGCCCGGTGGATCGCGGGGTAGCGCAACACCTCACGAGCGCGCGGTGTATTCAGCCGCGGAGCGGCGGCAGATTTATAGCCCGGGGTGCAGCGAGCGCAGCGAGCAAACCCCGGGTGCAGTTACACCCGAAACACCAAGGCCCG
>JALHNS010000168.1 GCA_022843445.1 Gemmata sp. | reverse complement strand
GCCACAGCACCGCGAGCGCACCGGGCAGCACCTGCGCGACGGTCGCGGCGACCGGTGCGTCGCGGTCGCGCGCGACGAACACGCGGCTCGCGCTCGGGTCGGCGAGCAACCGCCCGCGCGCGTACTCCACGCGCTCTTCGGCGAACAGCAGTCGGCACGCCGCGAGCAACTCGTGCGCGGCCACCGGCGACACGTCAAACGGGGGCATGTGGGAAATCCGATCAACCGGCGAAGCCCGCGCAACCGATACATTAACTACATCGTACCTCGCGGATGGAACTCGCAGTGGACAACTCACTTCGCGTCATCACGAACCCGTCGGTGTACATCGTGGGCCGGCAAACGGTCGATGGTGCCGAACTCGATCGTTTCCTGACGGATCACGGCGTGAGTTGGGAGAGTGACAGCGAAGTCGCGGCAGAGGTGCTGACCGAGACGGCCGGCCGGGTCTGTTATATGTCGTTCGCGAAGCCGCGCCCCGGTGGGAACAGCGCGTACCTCACGCACATCAAAGAAGTCGGGCACGGGTCGGTGCTCGAACACGCGGTGTGGAGCCTCCTCATCACGGGCGTGTCGCGGTCGCTCACGCACGAACTCGTGCGGCACCGGGCCGGCTTCGGGTACTGTCTCACCGGCGACACACTCATTTACAGCGACCACAAGTGCAACCGGCGGCGCGAGGGAGTGAAGAAGCGCGAACTGCGCCGCCTCTACGAAATGACGCTCACGCCGCACGGCCGCTCGCGGCTCAAGTTGCTCCGCTTGCGGTGCCTCGACGAAGCCACGAACACCTTCACCACCGGGCGCGTCGCGCGCGTCGCCAAGTCCGGTGTCAAACCCGTGTTTCGCGTCGAACTCGAAGGCGCTAAAGCGATCACCTGTTCTGCGGACCACCGGTTCCTCACGCGCGACGGTTGGCTGCCGCTCCGCGAGATCGTAAACGGCCTAGCCGTCAGCCCCGGCGGGTTCGCGGTTCACGGCGAGTTGAACCGGCCGATCGCGACCAACGGCGAAGGCGCTTACAAGAACCGTGACTGGCTCCACGCGCACTACGTCGAACAGCGCCTAGAACAAGTCCAAATCGCACGGCTCGCTGGCGTATCGAAGCACACCATTCGAGCGTGGGTGCGGAAGCACAACCTTCAGAAACCGATGGGTTCGTGGACCGTCGGGCGCGAGCCGTGGAACCGCGGCAAGCGTTACCGCGCCGGCTGGAAGCACACCCCCGAAACGCGCCGGCAACTCAGCGCGCAGAAGCGCGGCCCGCGGAACCCCCAATGGAAGGGCGGCGTGACCCCGCACGCCGTGGCGATTCGCGCCGATGTGGCCGCGCTCGCGCCCGCCGTGCGCGAGCGGTACGACTTCACCTGCCAACTGTGCGGCACGCGCGGCGGAGCGCTCGACACGCACCACGTCCTCCCCATTTGGGCGCGCCCGGATTTGGCGCTCGAACCCACCAACCTCGTTCCGCTGTGCGAACCGTGTCACGGCAAAGTGAGCGGACGCGAACTCGAGTACGCCGAGCGCTTCGGCGCACCCCTTGCGGCCGTTCGCGCGATCGACCGGAGCAAGCGGAACTCCGGCACCGGGCGCTTGCTCGTGCCGCGCTTCAAGAAGATCGTCGCGGTCACGTTCGCGGGCGAACAAGAAACCTACGACATCGAAATGGAAGCCCCGCACCACAACTTCGTCGCAAACGGGATCGTGACGCACAATTCCCAACTGTCGCAGCGGTACGTGGACGAGAGCGTTGCGGAGTACGTGGAGCCGGACATTATCGCGAACGACCCGGAACTGCACGCGATCTGGCTCGACGCCGTTTCGCACGCGCACGCCGCATACATCAAGCTCGCAGACAAGCTGAACGAGAAACTCGCAGACGCCGCCACCGCGACCGCCGCGATGCTGCCCCCGAACCCGGACCGCACCACGCGCCGCAAGGCCGCCCGCCAAGCCGCCCGCAGCGTGCTTCCCAATGCGTGCGAGACCAAGATTTTCGTGACCGGGAACGCGCGCGCGCTGCGGCACTTCCTCGAGATGCGCGGCTCGGCGCACGCGGAACCCGAAATCCGCAAGCTGAGCTGCGCCGTGCTCGACGCGCTTCAGAAAGACAGCCCGAACCTCTTCGGGGACTACAAGAAGGTGCCGCTGCCGGACGGCACGTTCGAGATCGTCACCGAGTTCAAGAAGGTGTGACACGCGACCCGCGATGCGGTACGCTGTCGAACGGCCGGCGCTGCCGGCCGTTCGCGTTTCACACAAGGAATCCTCCCCATGGCGCGCACCGCGTTCGCTCTCGTCTGCCTGCTGTGCGCCGCGCTTTCGGCGCGCGGCGCGGAACCCGCGGTTCACAAACTGTGGCCCGGCAAGGCACCGGGCGAGACCAAAGACATCGGCCCCGAAGAGTACATCGAGCCGAAGAAGGGGCAGCTCGAAGTGAAGCGGCTCGCGAAAGTGAGCGCGCCGACTATCAGCATTTACGCGCCCCCGAAGAACAAGGCGAACGGCACCGCGGTGCTGGTCGCGCCCGGCGGCGGGTACAACATTCTCGCCATCGAGCACGAGGGCACTCAGGTGTGCGAGTGGCTGAACGCGCTCGGCGTTACGGCCGTGCTACTCAAGTACCGCGTGCCGAAGCGCGAAGCCCAAAGCCCCGACAACCGCGCGATGGTGCAAGACGCACAGCGCGCCATCACGCTGATTCGCGCGAAGAGCAAGGAACTGGGCATCGATCCGACCCGCGTCGGGATGCTCGGCTTCTCCGCCGGCGGACACCTCACCGTTTGCACCGCGCTCACGAAAGCGCGCCTCTACGACGAGACCGAAGCCGACGCGAAATTCGGGCACGCTCCGAACTTCTGCGTGCTGGTGTACCCCGCGTACCTCACAGACAAGGGCGGCGCGCTGAAGCCGGAGTTCGTGGTGAACAAAGAGTCGCCGACGATGTTCTTCGCGCACAGCACCGACGACCCGGTGACGAGCGAAGGCAGCGTAGCCCTCTACTCCGCGCTGAAGAAGGCCGGCGTGCCCGCGGAACTGCACCTGTACGCGACCGGCGGCCACGGCTACGGGATGCGCAAGACGCAACACCCGTGTTCTAAGTGGCCCGACCGCGCCGGCGAGTGGATGCAATCCCGCGGCCTGCTCGAACCCGCGAAGAAGTGAGGCTACCGTGGCGCGTCGCGTCTGCGTTCCCGACCCGGCGGCGGTGCTGCCGGGCGAAATGCCGTTTCTCCGCGCGGTCACGGCGAACCTCGCCGACCACACCGCGAAGCTCGTGTACGCCGACTGGCTCGACGAGCACAACGACCCGCGCGGCGAATACCTGCGCGCGTTCGCGCGCGCGGTCCAGAACGACAAACTGCTGCCGATAACGGAAAACATGCCGAGCGGTTGGTGTGAAACGGTCGGCGCGCCGCTCGTGGCGCGCCTGCGTGCGGCGGACCTCGGCGCGTACGTTCCGAGCCTGTTGCCGCTCGCGCGCCCGGTGTTGGAACTGATCGGCCTCACGGCGGTTCGCGACGGGCGCGTGACGTTCGGCGGCTCGCGCCTCGGCGGGCTGCCCGCTCTCGCTCGCGGGTCGGATTGGCCGCGCTGCAAGAGCGGCCCGCTGGCGTTCCTCGCTCAGTTCGACCTCGCGGACTTGCACGCTACCGTTGCGGGGCAAGTGCTCCCGCCGGCGGGAGTGTTGTCGTTCTTCGAGTACCAAGACTTCGACATGGGCGAACACGGCCCGCCGCTCGTCGTGTTTACGCCGCCAGAAGAAACGCTTGAAGTGTTGGAACCGCCAGACGATCTCCAAGAGGAGACCGGGCGACCGGGCGACCCGTACACGTTCCAACTGCGCGAATCGCTCGATCTTCCTGCGGCCACCGACCCGTGGGCAGCGCAACTCGGCTTTCCCGGTGTTGGGGCCGCGGACTGCTGGGAGGTGCGCGACCGCTATTGGCAGGTGCAACTCGCGCAGCGCGGCATCACGCACGTGCTGTTCGGGTACGCGCGCCCGCGGCACCTCGCGTGCGACCCGATCCCCGGCTCGGAGTGGGAGCAGCTCGCGTCGTTCGCGTCCGACGACGACCTGCAATGGGGTTGGGGCGACGGGCACGAACTGTTCTGGTACGTCCGCAGCGACGACCTGCGCGCCGCGCGCTTCGACCGCACCGAAGCCCACGACGGGTGACAACGCGCTGTCACTTGCCCTTGCCGAACCTCACCCCGAGTTGGTCGAACTGGAACGCCAGTTCGTCGGCCATCGGCACATAGAAGTCGTGCCCCTCGTTCGCAACGGTCGTCAGCAGCACCGGCTTCTTCGTGCCGGTCGCTTGAAGGGCCGCGGCCATCTTCCACGAGTGGATCGGATCGACGCGCCGGTCGTTGTCGCCCACGCGAATCCAGATCGCCGGGTACTCGGTCTTCGGCTTCACGTTCTGGAGCGGCGAAAACGCGAGCGCGGCGCGCACGTTCGCGGCCGAATCCAGCTTCCCGTACTCCGAGATGCAGTGCGGGCCGTAATAGTCTTTGTCCATGCGCATCGCGTCCAGCACGCCGCAATCGATCACCGCGGAGGCGAACAGGTCCGGGCGCTTCGTGATCGCCATGCCGATGAGCAACCCACCGTCGCTGCCGCCGCGAATTGCCAAGCGCGAAGGCTTCGTGTACTTGCGGGCGATGAGGTGTTCGGCGCACGCCACGAAGTCGTCGCCGGTGGTGCCCTTCTTCGGGCCGCGGGCCGCGCGGTGCCACTCGTCGCTACCTTCCAGTTCGCCGCGCGGGTGCGCGATGGCGTACACGCCGCCGCGGTCCAGCCACAACCGCGGTTGAATCTGATAGCTCGGCCGTTCGGCCGAACGCGCGCTGCCGTAACCGGTGAGCAGCACGGGCCGTTCGCCGTCGAGTTGGCAGTCCTTCTTGCGAATGATCGTGATGGGAACCTTCGTGCCGTCCTTCGCGGTCGCGTACTCGCGCACCACCTCCGCGTCGCGGTAGCTGACCCTCGAGGTTTCCGAGAGCGCCACCCGCTCGGATTTGCGCGTCGCGGGGTCGTAGCGGTACCACGTCGGCGCGCTCAGGTGCCCGGTGACACGGTACAGAATCACGTCGCCCTTGAGTTGCGTGAGTTCTTCGACGGCGCACAGTGGCGGCACCGGGATTTCCGGGTGTTCGCGGCCCGACAAGCCGAACACGCGGAACCGCTCCGAGCCGTCGAGTCGCTGCACCGCGAACGCGAAGTGGTCCGTGACGAGCCATTCGACGAGAGCGCCGGGGCCTTCCGGCACGATCTCGACCGGCTTCGCGCGCGCCGCGGGGTTCGTCGGGTCCGCGGCCCCCGGCGGCAGGCGCAATAACTTGCCGCGCGGCGCGCCCTTCCACGATTCGATGTACACCGAACCGTCGTCCGCCGCGCCGACGCCGACCGCGAGGTCTTCCGGCTTGTAGATGCGGGTCAGTTTGCCGTCGTCGAACCAGAACCACTCGTTCTCGTCGCTGCCGAACCCGGTGAACGCGCCGACCATGAGCCGCCCGGCGCGCGTGACGCTCAGAAACAGCCGCGTGTACGGCGGTAGTTCGCGCCCGCACACGTACGTGTCGGTTTCGACCTTCGTGCCGAGTTTGTGGAACCACACTTCGAGGCGGGCGTAGCGGTCGCGCCCGATTTTGCCCTTCGCGGTCGCGTCCGGGTACTTCGTGTAGTAGAGGCCTGCGGAATCCGGCGTCCACGCGAGATCGCCGCCGGGCGCGGCGCTCGCTTGCGGGAGTTCGTCCGGCAGGCGCTTCGCTGTGGCGGTCTCGTAGAAGTAGATCGTCCCCTCTTCGATCCCGTCGGCCGACACGCACACCGCGGCGTACTTGCCGTTTTCCGAGAGCGCGTAGTGATCGACGTTACCCTTCTTGCCGAACGGCGGGTCGTCCACGTCCACGAGCGTGCGCAGCGGTTTGTCGTCGTTCTCGGACTTGAGTACGACGAGTTCGCTGCCGTCCACGCGGGCGCACATCACGCCGTTGGCGTACCGCACCAGATCGAACGACGGCGGTTCGAGGCGGAACAGCGCCTTCACGCGCTTGGCGATGGCGGCGCGCTCCGGCAGTTTGTTGATGAACGCTTCGGAGTGCTTGTTCTGCGCGGCGATCCACTTCTTCGCGGCCGGGTCGCCGGCGTCTTCGAGCCAGCCGTAATCGTCGGTAAAGGTCACGCCGTGGTGCGTGATGTCGGTGGGTTTCTTCGGCGTCTCCGGCGGTGCGGCGACCGCGACCGAGGTAACCACCAGTAGGGCGAGAAGCGGGCGCGAAAGGCGATTCATGTGCGGCTCCGAGGTGAACTGCCGCTTCATGCTCCGCGATCCGCGCCCCCGCGTCAACCGTGGTAGTTAACTCACTTCCACGATGGCCTTCACGACGCCGGCTTCGGGCTTCAGCCAGTTGGTGAACTCGTTCGCCAGCGCGGTCATCGGCGCGCGGTGCGTGATCCACGGGTCGGTGCTCAGCATCCCGCCTTCGATGAGTCGGATGATGCGAACGAACTCGTGCGGCAGCGCGTTGCGACTCGCGAGGAACGTCATCTCGCGCCTGTGCATCAGCGGTTGCGTGAACCCGAGCGCGTCTTGCGTGATGCCCACCCACACCAACCGCCCGGCGAAGCCCACGAAGTGGTACGCGCCGTTCATGCTCCGCGCGCTGCCGGTAGCGTCCACCACGACGTTGCCGAGCTTACCGTTGGTCAGTTCGGTGAACGCCTTCACGTCCGCGTCGAAGTCTCCTTTGGAGAGAATCGTTTCTGTGACGCCCATCTTCTCGCGCACGAACTGGAGGCGCTGCTCGTTCAGGTCCATCACAATGATGCGCGAGCCGGCGAGCTTGGCGAACTCGATGACGCTGAGGCCGATCGGCCCGGCCCCGATCACGAACACGGTTTCGTCCGCGCGCGGCGCGGCGCGATTGATCGCGTGCAGCCCGATGCCGAGCGTTTCGACCAGCGCGAGCTGCTCGTAGGTGAGCTTCGCGGAGACGTGCAACTTGCGCGCGGGCACCGTGAACAGTTTCCGCAAGCCGCCATCCACGTGAACGCCGAGCGTCTGGTGGTTCTCGCAGCAGTTCGAGTGCCCGCGGGCGCACGAGTAGCACTTCTGGCAGTTGATGTACGGTTCCACAGCGGCCCGCTCGCCGACCTTCACGTTGGTCACGCCCTCGCCGACCGCAACCACTTCTACGCCGAGTTCGTGCCCGGGGATGCGCGGGTAGCTGAAGAACGGCATCTTCCCGAGGTAGCCGCTGTAGTCGGTGCCGCACACGCCGACGCGCGACACGCGCACGACCGCGTCGCCGGGGCCGGGCGCGGGCGGTTCGGGGATGTCGATGACGCGCAACTGCTTCGGCTCGGCGAACTGGATCGCTTGCATGGCGCACTTCCGGGTGAGGGTGGAGCGGTTGTTGTACGCGCGGAAGTGCCGTCACGCGCTACCGAGAACGGCTTCGAGCGCCGCCGCGAGCCGGTCGGCGCGAGTTGTTGGCGATTGGTCGTGCAGGTCCAGCGCCAGCGCCGCAAGTTCGGCCCGCTGCGCGGCGGTGAGCGCGCCGCCGACGTCCGCGGTGCAGTAGTCGGAGCCGCACCGCACCAGCCAGTGCGCTTTGAACCGTTCGAAGAGTGCGACGTGCGCTTCGCTCAGGTCCGCGACCGCGAGTTCGGACAGGGGAAGGCCCGCGGGGAACGCGGAGAGGTCGCGGTCGGGGTATTCGACCGCAGTCGCGTAACCGGCGTGCGCGCCGCGAACGAACACGGCCGAGCGCACGCGCACCGGGTCGCCGCGCGCCATAGTCGTCAGTGGTCAGGAGTCAGCGGTCAGTTCGGTCGCTCCGAACTGCTTCCATTCTGACTGACAACTGACGACTGACAACTCCCCACTACGCCAAAATGTCCTTCACCACGGTGCCGTGAACGTCGGTCAGGCGGAAGTCGCGGCCGCTGTAGCGGTACGTCAGTTTCTCGTGGTCCAAGCCCATCAGGTGCAGGATCGTCGCGTGCAGGTCGTGGATGTGGACCTTCTTCTCGGCCGCGGCGAAACCGAATTCGTCGGTCGCGCCGTAAGTCATGCCGCCCTTCACGCCGCCGCCCGCGAGCCACACGCTGAACCCGTGGTTGTTGTGGTCGCGGCCGTTCGCGCCCTCGCTCGTCGGGGTGCGCCCGAACTCGCCGCCCCACAGCACCAGCGTTTCTTCCAACAGTCCCTTCGCCTTCAGGTCGCGCAACAGCGCCGCGACGGCCTTGTCGCTGTCCTTCGCCTTGTTGCGGTGCCCCTTCTCGATGTCGCCGTGATCGTCCCACGGTTGGCCGCTGCCGTAGAAGACCTGCACCATCCGCACGCCGCGCTCGACGAGGCGGCGCGCCGCGAGGCACGCATCCGCGAAGTAGCCCTTGCCGTAGGCGTCGCGCACCTTCACCGGCTCGCGGGTCACGTCGAACGCCTCTTGCGCTTCGGTCTGCATCCGGTACGCGATTTCGAGCGACTGAATCCGCGCGTCCAGTTGGTCGTCGCCGCCGCGCTTGTCTTTGTGCAGGCCGTTCAGTTGGTTAAGCAGGTCCAACTGTTCGCGCTGCGTGGTCGCGGTCACGTTCTGGTTGCGAATGTGCTCGATCACCTTTTTGGGGTCGAGGTTCTGAATGTGGCACCCTTGAAACACGCCGGGCAGGAAGCTGTTGCTCCACAGCGCCGGCCCCACCACCGGTTTGCCGGGGCACAGCACCACGAAGCCCGGCAGGTTCTGGTTCTCGGTGCCGAGGCCGTAAGTGAGCCACGAACCCATGCTCGGCCGGATCGCCTGCGTGTTCCCGCAGGTCATCAGGAGCAGGCCCGGTTCGTGGTTCGGGATGTTCGTGTGCATGCTGCGAATCACGCAGATGTCGTCGATGCACGAGCCGACTTCGGGGAAGATTTCGCTGACCTCGATGCCGCTCTTCCCGCACTTCTTGAACGCGAACGGCGACTTGTACAGCGGCCCGGTTTTGCGCTCGGTGGATTTGCCCAGCGCGCCGGCCTGCTTGCCGTGGTTCTTCGTGAGTTCCGGCTTCGGGTCGAACGTATCGACCTGACTCGGCCCGCCGTTCATGAACAGGTGGATGACGTGCTTCGCCTTCGGCGTGAAGTGCGCGACCTTCGGCGCGAGCGGGTTCGCTCCGGGTTTCGGAGCGGCGCTCGTGCGCTCGGCGAGCAGCGCCGCGAGGCCGATGGCCCCCAGCCCGGTGCCGGTGCGGTTCAGTAGGTCGCGGCGCGAGAGGCCCACGTTCGGAAGCATCGGCGTACCCCTTGAATGCACTCGTTCTGTGTCCGCGTCGGGCGCACAGGGCTTCCGCCCTGTGCTACGGTAGGCGACCCTGCTTCGCAGGGTGCCAAGACAACAGGTGTCTTCCGCCCCGGAGGGGCCGGCTATCGTAGCACAGGGCGGAAGCCCTGTGCGGCGTACTATTCTTCGCCTTCGGCGTTTTCGATCTCGTACAGGAACACTTCGGACTCCGTGAGCGCCTGCTCGAAGTATTGCAGGTACTCGCCCTCGAAGTCGTCCCGCGTGACCGCGGCCTGTTCGAGGATTTCGGTCACAACCCAGCCGTGCTCCGCGACGGTGCCCGCGATAATGTGCAGCCCGTTGCGGTGCGTTTGGTCCTTGATCCAGCAGTGAACTTCGGCCCGCGTCGCGCCGCGCAGTTCGTCGGGTTCGTCGCTGTCGGGCGCGCCCTCAAGCGGCACGCGCTCGGCTTGCACGATCACGTACTGCATCGGCACGCGGGCGATGTCGACTTCGTCCGGGTCGGTGCCCCGCGCGAGCATCGCGGCTTCGAGCAGTTGGCCCGCGACTTCGTTCGCGTCTTCCGGCGTCAGGTTCGCCGCGCCGCCCGGCACCTTCAGCGTGATCGTCTGCGCGTCCAGCGTCACTTCGATCTCGGCGCGTTGCGGCGGAAGTTCAGGCTCGGTCATTCGGCACCGTTGAGGGGGAACCGCGGGCGCGCGGCTCCTCTCAATCTACGTACAGCAGCTCGTTGCTGGCGAGCAGCACCTGCGCGAACTGCTGCCACCGCGTCAGTTTGTCGTCGGCGCTAGTGGGAAGCGCGAGGAACTTCGTGGCGAGTTCGAGTTCCGCGCGCTCCGGGGCGCGGCCGAACGCCAGCCGGTACGCGGCCCTCACGCGCTCTTCTGTGTTCGCGCCGAGCTTCTCGGCGCGGGCCGCGAACGCCTTCGCCTGATTCACCATGAAGTCGCTGTTCAGCGCGAACAACTGCTGTTGCGGCACGGTGGTGATCGTGCGCTTGTCCGCGGTCACGTTCGCGTCCGGGAAGTCGAACAGCCGCAGCAGGCCGTTCAGCTCGTGCCGGCTCACCTTCGCGTACACCGTGCGGCGCGTCGCGCTCGCGTCGCGCAGGTCGAACGTCGGCCCGCCCACTTGCGTGCTGAGCGTGCCGCTGACCGCGAGCAGCGAATCGCGCCAGTCTTCCACTTGCAGGCGCTTCCGCGTGCCGCGCCACAGGTACACGTTCGCGGCGTCGATCGCGTCGTTGCCCGCGTTCGGCTTGCTCTCCAGTTGGTAGGTCGCGGTGTTCATGATCTGCCGGTGCAGCCACTTCAGCGACCAACCGTTCTTCACGAAATTGACGGCCAACCAGTCGAGAAGTTCGGGGTGACTCGGTTTGTCGCCGAGTGCGCCGAAGTTGCTCGGCGTGTTCACGAGGCCGCGACCGAAGTGCCACGCCCACACGCGGTTCACGATCACGCGCGCCGTCAGCGGGTTGTCCTTCGACGCGATGGCCTCCGCGAGTTCGAACCGGCCGAACCCGCTGCCGGGCTTCGCCGGCGAGGGCAGCACTTGCAGGAACCCCTTCGGCGCGTCTTCGCCCTTGGTGGCGGGGTTGCCGCGCAGGTACACCTTCATGCCGCTGCCGTTCCCACTGACCGTGTGCGCGACCGCCGGGGCCGGCGGCATCGCCTTCTTGCGCTCCGCGATGTCGGCCGTCATCGCGCGAACGAGGTGCGGGGCCGCGAACCGCGCGACGAACCCGCCGGTCTTCGCCTTCTGGCCGTCTTGCACCTTCTTCATCGTCGCTTCGGCGCTCTTGAGCGCCGCTTGCGCGTCGTTGAACGCCTTCAGTTCGCTCGGCGCGCACAGCGGCGCGTCGCTGAAGTTCGTGCCCATGTAGATGCCCGCGAGGGAATAGTAGTCCTTCGTGGGAATCGGATCGAACTTGTGGTCGTGACACCGCGCGCAGCTCACGGTGAGGCCGAGGAACCCGCGGGTGACGGTGTCCACGCGGTCGTCGAGTTCCTCCGCGATGGCCTGCGCCGCGGCCGTGTTCTTGTAGTACTCGGCACCGAGGCCGATGAACCCGAGGCCCGCGTACCTCGTGAACGGATCGCTCGGCGCGTCGCTCACCAAATCGCCCGCGAGTTGCAGTTTCACGAACCGGTCGTAGGGCATATCGGCGTTCAGCGCGGCGATCACCCAGTCGCGGTAGCGCCACGCTTGCGTCTTCGGTTTCACGCCGAACGTGTGCGCTTGGTCTTCGGCGTAGCGGGCCACGTCCAACCAGTGCCGCGCCCACTTCTCGCCGTACTGCGGCGACGCGAGCAGTTGGTCCACCACCTTATTGAAGGCGTCCGGCGCGGTGTCCTTCAGGTACGCTTCCACCAACTCCGGTGCCGGCGGCAGGCCCGTGAGGTCGAACGCGGCGCGGCGCGCGAGGGTGAGCTTGTCGGCGGCGCTCACCGGCACGAGACCCTTCTCGGCCCACTTCGCCGCGACGAACTTATCGATGGGCGTGTGCGCGTTCGGAGCGGTCGGAAGCGCGGGTTCCTTCGGCGGAACGAACGACCAAAACTTCTTGCCCTTCTCGATGTCGATGCCGACGGGCTTGGCAATCTCGCCGCCGCGCGGATCGACCGCACCGGCCGCGATCCACTTCTCGAAATCCTTCACCACCGCGTCGGGCAGTTTGCCCTTCGGTGGCATTTGCAGCTCGCCCTCGTACTTCAGCGACTTCAGCAGGAGCGAGTCCGCGGGCTTGCCGGCGACGACCGCGGGTCCGGTGTCGCCGCCCTTCAGAGTGTGCGCCTTCGTATCGAGTTTCAGACCGGCCTTCAGCTTGCCGGCTTTGGCCGCGTCTTCGGAGTGGCACTTGTAACAGTGCTCCACGAGGACCGGCCGAATCTTGTTCTCGAAGAACTCGACGGCTTGTGCGTCCGGTTCGGCCGCGCGAGCGACCGACGGCAAACACAGCGCAGCGGCAGCGAGCGCGAGTCGCATCATGTTCGGTACTTCAGAGAAAGAACGAACCGGACGCGGCCGTCCGGGTGTGCGGGGAGGGCACCGGCGGGACTAACTCAAAACAATGATAGCAGCACGAACCGCGCGAAAAAAGCGAAAACGGCCGTTCGGCGCGTCAGCATTCCAGCGGGAGCGCGACACCAATTCGCCGCATCGCTTCGACGAACGCGGCCCGCGGCACGCGATACAGATTCCCGCCGTAGCGCAGTTCGTACCACTCGGCGCTGTGGCCCGGTAGGAAGTCCACGCGCACAGTCGCGCCGGACGCGCGCTTCAGAACGAGCGTTCCGCGGCTGCCGCACTTGTGATCGGTGCCTTCGGTGCCGTCGCGCAACACCGCGACGAGCGCCGCCACCGCATCACGATCGTTCGATTCGCCCCCTGCCCGCGGCGGTTCCTCACCCCACGCGCTGAACCGCACTTCGACCGCGCGCACGGAATCGGCCTCAATGCCCGCGAGCGCCGGGTTCCGCTGCGCGACCCACCACCACACCGCCCCGACCGCGGCGCAGAGTGCGATCAGTGTGCGGAACCGTACCCGTCGCGTCATCGTGAAGCTTCCGTGCGTCCCTGCGAGGGTTGCTGACCGGCTTCAAACTGTGCGCGCGTCACTGCGCGCTTCTGGCCCTTCGCAATTCGTGTCTGCTGATCTTCTGTGTTCGGATCGAAGTTGCGGACCTTTGCTCGCCGGATGGCCCAGAGACCGGCCCCGAGGAATCCCACGGTGGCGAGCGCGGCACACGAACCGATCAGTCGCCACAGAGCCGGATCGTTCGGCCGTTCCAAATATCCAATAGCTCCAAAGACGGTACTCACAACGGACAAGCCACCTGCAACAAGGAGTAATCCCGGCGCGACGACACCCCAGAGGCACCCCGTTTCCATGAGCTTCGGAAACATGTGCTTCTGGTAGTGACCGCAAACCGGACACGGCACCGGATCGAAATCGTTCGCCAAATACTGTTGAACGGATTCCTCGGCTGCTGACGCGAGCCGCACTTCCTCAGCCCCACCGGGTACCGAGTACGGGCTAATCGCCGTCCCCGTACTTTCGCGTTCAAGCACGTAAACGTATTCGACTCCGCAGCCCTCACACGGCACGCGCTTGTGAACCCGCCCGTTGACGGTAACGGTGTACTCGGTCCAGACGATTGGGAAAATCATCTCTCGCCCTCACGCCGTCAGTGCAGCTTCACAATACCCAAGTGAACAGCGCCGAGTACAGCGCCGCGGTCAGGAAGATGGTCGCCAGCAGGGCCACAAGCCGCCGGTCGCGCAGCGATTTGAAACACCACATCAGCGCGAGGAGAACCGGCAGGTGGTAGAGCACGAACGGGATCAGGAGCGCCGGTTCCGCGTACGTCCAGAGCGTCGCGGGCGGGTGTACCGGCGTGGGGCGTTCCAGTAGTTGCCGGTCCTCGTCTTCGGTGCGCCAGTACCACGGCAGAATGCCGCAACACCAAATGCCCGCGACAACGAACGGCCACAGCGCCACGGCGATTCGTCCTCCGTCCCAGTGTGACTAATCGTCGCTGCGAACCAATTGACCGTCACGCAAGAACAACTCGATTCCGTGTTCCACATTCCATTCGGGCACGAGGAAGATTACACCCGACACCGAGCCGCTGCGTTCGCGCCGCACAGAGATGGTGCGGTCGCGCACGAACTCGGGCACGCGGTCGTAGGCGAGCCGGAGCGGAACGTCGCAGCCGCGCATCCACTGTCGATCTTCGCAAGCGCGCTGGAAGTCGGTGAACACAACTTCGAAAACGTCACCGAAGTTCGCCGAAACGAACGCCGCGAGTTCGTTTGCCACGGCGAGCAACTCCGCGTCGGGCGCACTCCCCAACTCGACGACGAAATCCCCGAACGGCGTCGCAACCGGCACGCGCGCTTGCCAGACCGCCGCGGCACCGCGCGGCGGCTTCGCGAAGTCCTTGAGTGTCAACTGAACCGCCAAAGTTGATTGCCTCAGCGCCCGGTGAGTGCTCGGAGCGTACCGCGGAACAGCATCCACGCGCCGACGATGATGCACCCGGTGAGCGCAACGTATGTGCCTTGCCCGCCCGCCGCAGCCTCCTTTTGCGCGGCTTCCACACTCACATAGCAGCCCGTTGAAAAAGGCGCAACTCTTTGGTGCCGGTGCGCGTCGAAGGGGTATCACCGTGTGAGGTCGTCGTCATGGCACTGGGTCGCCGTCGGTCGTCTCATCAGGGCGAACTG
>JALHNS010000167.1 GCA_022843445.1 Gemmata sp. | reverse complement strand
GCCAATGCGACGCGGAGCGTCGCACCACAATAGTGGCACGACGCTCCGCGTCGTTCTTCGCTGCCTGAATCGAACCGCTACGAGCGCTCGAGAACCGCTCTAGCGCGCGCCGAGTACCGCGTCCAGCACCCAGCAGCCGCGAACGTGCTCGAGTGCGGTGTCGCGGCAGTGGCTCAGCACCTGCTCGTCTTCGCACCCGGCCTCTTGCAGCGCGTCCGCGAGAATGGGCAGCGCGGCGAACTTCTGCGTCTGGTACATCTGGCGCGCCAGCGCCACCGCGTCCCGCGTGCGCCACCGCGGGTCGAATTGCACCGGGCGGAACACGTTGCCCAGAATCTCGCGGACGAGGCGCGCTTGGCCCGCGGCTTCGGCCTCGAACGCCCCCGCACTCATCGCGTGGGCGATGTCGTGCGTGCAACTGTAGGTGAGGAACTCGAAGTCTTCGCCGAGTTCGTCGGCGATGGAATTGGGTTCGACGGCCGCGAGCACGCCGAACGCGACGCCGCGGCCCGGGTCGCGCACGCGCCGGCTCGCGAGCCGGTTCGCGGCCCGGTACCAGCGGCACGCCGCGGCGCTCTCGAACGGCTCGTTCGGCGCGTCCGGGTTCGCGTAGTGGTTCGCCAGCCCCGCCAGCGCCTCCGTGAGCGTGCCGTGCCGGAAGTGGCGGCGCACGCGCTGGCAGCACGCGAGCATCAGCAACCGGGCCGTGCGCTCGGTGAACCGGGCGCCCCAGTGCCGCGCGAGCGCGTCGCCGTGCGCGCCGGTCAGCCAGTCCCGTTCGTTCACGGTTCCCCCCACAGCCACGCGAGCAGGTGCGCGGCGCGCTCGTAGTCCGACACGATCAGGTCGGCCCCGGCCGCGATCAGCGCCTCGCGCTTGCCCGCGTGCGTGCCCCGCGCGCCCGCCGGCACGCTCGCCACGCCCGCCGCGACGCCGCCGGCGCGCTTCACCTCCTGCGTTTCTACCACACCGTCCCCGAATCCGAGTAGCTCGGTTCCCGGTACGCGACCCGATTCCAGCGTGCGCGCGATCACGTCCCGCTTGCGGAAGGTCGCGTCGTTGTCCTTCGGCGCGAACACGCGGCCCGAAACAAACGGCGACAACTTCAGCAGGTCCACCTCGCGCGAAACGTGCGCGAGGTCGGTGCCGCTGGCGACCACCGGTTGAAGGCCGCGCGCTTGCAACAGCGCGAGCGCCGCGTGCGCGTGCGGCACCACCCACTCTTCCGCGCTCGCGGTGCCGGCTTCGAGCGCCGCCCAGCGCTCGCGCACGACGGCCATGAGCGCGTCGAGGTAGTCGCGCAGGTACGCCTCCGGGTCCGCGGGCGCTCCGCCGCGCGCCCGAACCTCTTCGACGAAGCGCTCCATCTGCTTAAGAGTTGGGTGCCCGTTCAGGGCCATGACGAGCGCGCGCAGGTGGGCGGCGCACGCGGGTTCCGGTTCGCGGACGAGGTTCTGCTCGCGGAGGTGCGCGAGCATCCGGTCCACCATGATTTGCGGCCAACCCTCGCGGATGAGCGAGAGCGTGCCGTCGAAGTCGAACACCGCGGCGCGGAACGGCCCGCGCCGCACGTTCGGGTTCACCAACTCGACGCCGGCCGGGAGTGGCATCTGCGCGCCCCGCGAGAAACGGGGCGCGACTCGGCCCCGGTGTTGAGATACAACACCGGCCCGCCGCGCCGCTACTTCTTGTTCTTCTCTTCTTGGCGCTTCAACTCATTCTCTTCTGCTTGAATGAAAATCGTGGTGTCGAGCTTCACCACCCACACCTTGTCTTTCGGCGCGTAGGCGAGTTTGAACAGCAGCGAACTGCCGTCGGGCACTACCGCGGAGCCGGTGCCGCCGAGGTCTTCGAGAAGTGGCGTTTCGGCGACGATCTTCTGGCCCCTGATCTCGCCGAGTTCGCGCTTGCGGGTGCCCACGACCGCGGTCGATTGCTCGGTGAGTTTGAACCGCACGAACCGGCGGTCGGCCGAAACCACCGGTACCGCGACCAGCGCGAACCCGTCCTTCACGAACGCCGGTTCACTCGTGGCGTCGATTCGCACGACCGTGCGCCGCGCGCTCACGGTCGCTTCGGCCCCGTTCACGAACCGCGCTTTGGAGGTTTGCACCAGCCGCGCGGCCGTGAGCAACTTGTTCGCCTCGTCGAGCGCCGGCAGTTTGTCGTCGCCCGCGTCGCCGGGGGCGAACAGCACCGGCGGCTTCGCGGCGCTCTTGGGCAGCGCCTTGCAGAACTTCTCGTAGCCGGCCGCGTCGAGCTCGTACACGTCGGCCTTGATGTCGATGGCGAGGTCTTGGAGGCGCGCGAGCGCCAAGAGGAGGTCGGCGATTTGTTCGTGATCGTTCGCGGTGGCGCGCACTTCGAGTTTGCCGCCGTCGCGCTCGACGAACTCGGCCTTCGCGCCGGCCGGCAGCGTTTCGATGAGCACCTTCAGCACCGCGTCGGTATTCGCTACGCCGCTCGCCTTGCCGGTCGCACCGGTGAGGTGCGCCGTGTCGTACACCTTCACAACGGTCTTGGAATCGCCCTTCTCCGGCTTCGGCTGCGGTTGGGCGTGAACCGCGGCGGCGAACAGGGCGAGAACGAGTAGCGCGCGCATGACCGGGCCTCCCGTGGAGCGTTGCCTGCGGAACGCGCGCCGCGGGCGAACGTTGGCGGTTGACGGCGCGGCGGGCCTTCGTAGCATCATCCACACCGAACCACCGCGACACCAACCGTCGCGGTTGTTTTTTGCCCGCCCTTGTGAAATCCTTCACAAGTTCGCGGTACACTAGCAGTGGTTGATCCGACGCGGAAGGGTTGCGCGATGTCGGCCACACCGATTCAAACGCCCGCCGGGATCGAAGCCGCCTTCGACCTCAGCGCGTACTACCCGATCCTCATGTTCGGCGTGGTGGTGCTGCTGTTCGCCGGCGGCACGCTGCTCGGCACGCAACTGTTCCCGTTCAAACCGCGGAAGCCCACGCGCGTGAAGCAGATGCCGTACGAGTCCGGGATGGACCCGGTCGGCTCGGCCCGGATGCAGTTCGACATCAAGTTCTACCTGATCGCCATTCTGTTCCTCGTGTTCGACGTGGAACTGTTGTTCCTGTACCCGTGGGCGGTGATCGCCTACGGCGACGGCGGCGAGCAGACGTGGAAGGCCGTGTTCGGCACCATCGTGTTCGCCGAAATCCTAGTCTTCCTCGCCACGTTCGTGATCGCGTACGTGTACGCGTGGAAGAAGGGGGTGTTCCAGTGGCGCTAACGAACCTGCTGCCGGATTTCATGGTCGCCCCGCTCGACTACCTCGCCAGCATGGCGCGGAAGCACAGCCTGTGGCCGATGCCCTTCGCCACCGCGTGCTGCGGGATCGAACTGATGGCGACCGCGAGCAGCCGCTACGACATCGCGCGGTTCGGCTCCGAAGCCATGCGGTTCTCGCCGCGTCAGTGCGACGTTATGATTGTGGCCGGGCGCGTGGTGATGAAGATGGTGCCGGTGATGCAGCGCATCTGGCTGCAAATGCCGGAACCGAAGTGGTGCATCAGCATGGGCGCGTGCGCCAGCAGCGGCGGCGTGTTCGACACCTACGCGGTGGTGCAGGGCATCGACCGGTTCATCCCGGTCGACGTGTACGTTCCCGGCTGCCCGCCGCGCCCGGAGCAACTGATCCGCGCGGTGCTGGACCTTCAGGAGAAGGTGCAGCGCACCGGCACGATCGACGCGCGCGAGTTCGCGGCCCGCGACACCTACGAAGGCCCGACGGCGCTGGCCCGCGAACTGGGCGCGGAAGAGGCGATCATCGCACCGGGCGACTACCGCACCGCGACCCGCCTGCGGAAGCCGCTGAACTAAGGGTAGTAGGCACGCTCCGCGTGCCGTTCTGTGGAGCGCGGAGAGTTGTGCGTTCAGTTGGATAGCTGGATCGGTCCGAACACACGGCACGCGGAGCGTGCCTACTACCATAAAGAACCCCATGCCCTACCTCGACACCCTCAACGCGAAGTTCGCCGGGGCGTTCACCACGAGCGCCTTCCGCGACAACGCGCGCGTTCACCTCAGCGCCGAGCACGCGCCGAAGGTGCTGTTCGCGCTGCTGAAGTGCCTGAAGGACGAGTGCGGGTTCGACATGCTCACCGAACTCGGCGGCATCGATTACCTGAACTACCCGAACGCCACCGACCGCTACTGCGTGGTGTACGGCCTCACGAACACTGTCACCGGCGAGCGCGTGTGGGTGAAGGCGTTCGCCAACGACCCGGACCCGGAGTTGCCGTCAGTCGTGGAGTTGTGGAAGGGCGCGGATTGGTTCGAGCGCGAAGTGTACGACATGTACGGCGTGCGGTTCGCGGGGCACCCGGACCCGCGGCGCATTTTGATGCCGTCGGAGTTCGTCGGCCACCCGCTACGCAAAGACTACCCGCTGCGCGGCTACGGCGAGCGCCACAACTTCCCGACCGTCACGCGGGCCGAAAGCTGAACCAGTGAAAAAGGAAAAAGGAAAAGTGAAAAAGGGCGTGGGCCGCGGTTCCGTTTTGCATTTTTCCTTTTGAACTTTTCATTCGACGGGAGTGAGCAATGGCCCTCGAACAAGCGACCGCCGTCGAAGATGTCGCGGGCGCGGACCAAGAGTTCCTGTACACGCTGAACTTCGGGCCGCAGCACCCGGCCACGCACACCACGCTGCGCCTCATCCTCACGCTCGACGGCGAGACCATCGTGAAGGCGGTCCCGGACATCGGGTTCCTTCACAGCGGGTTCGAGAAACTGGGCGAAGACCTCGACTTCAACCAGTACACCACGATCGTCGACCGGATGAACTACATCTCGCCGGTCGCCAACGAGATCGCGTGGCACCACACCGTCGAGAAGTTGCTCGGCATCGAGATCACGCCGCGGTGCAAGTACCTGCGCACCATCCTCGCGGAACTGGCGCGCATCAGCGACCACCTGTTGTGCGTGGGCGCGTGCGGGTTGGATTTGGGCGCGCTGACCGCGTTCCTGTACGCCTTCAACGCCCGCGAGAAAATCTACAACATCATCGAATCGACCGCTGGGCAGCGGTTCCACCCGTCGTACACGCGCGTCGGCGGCCTCGCCGCGGATATCAGCGACGACGTGGTCGCGCAGATCCGCGACTTCGTGAAGACGTTCCCGAAGGTTCACAACGACCTCTGCCGGTTGCTGAACCGGAACCGCATCTTCATCGACCGCACGAAGGGCATCGGCGTCCTCACGAAAGAAGAAGCGATCAACCGCAGTTGCACTGGCCCCATCGCCCGCGCCAGCGGCGTGACCCGCGACCTGCGCAAGGACGAACCGTACCTCGCGTACGGCGAACTTCAGAGCGCGTTCAAGGTGGTGTGCGCGAAGAACGGCGACTGCTACAACCGCTACCTCGTGCGCATGGGCGAGATGCTGGAAAGCTGGAAGATCGTGGCCGCGGCGGTGGAGAACCTGCCGAGCGGCCCGGTGAACGTGGCGCTGAACGACAAGCAGACGATCCCGGACAAGAACGCGACCTACCGCAGCATCGAGGGGCTGATTCAGCACTTCGAGCTGTTCATGTGGAACCGGCGCTGGGAAAGCCCGGTGAACGAGGTGTACGGCGCGAACGAGACGGCGAACGGCGAGTTAGGGTTCTACGTGGTGACCGACGGCAGCGGGACGGCGTTCCGCGCCCGGACGCGGCCGCCGTCGTTCATCCACTTCGCGCTGTTCCCGCACCTGATGGAAGGGCACCAGATTTCGGACGTGCCCGCGGTACTCGGCAGCCTGAACATCATCGCGGCCGAACTCGACCGCTGACGCGGGGCCGTTGGCTATTAGCTGTTAGCTATTAGCCGAACCGCGGGAACCGTTTTGATCGGCTAACAGCTAACAGCCAACAGCTAAGAGCTACCGATGGCCGCACTGACCGAAGACCTGAAGAACCGCATCCGGGCGTTCCTCCCGCTGTACCCGCGGAAGCAGGCCGTCACGCTGCCGGCGCTGCACCTCGTTCACGACGAGCTGCGCACCGTCAGCAACGAGGCGATTGTTGAGATCGCGGAGATCCTCGAACTGCACCCGTCGGAAGTTCACGACACGATGACCTTCTACGAGTTCTTCAAGGGCGAGGGCCAGAAGCTCGGGACGACGCGATTGTGGGTGTGTCGCGGGCTGGCGTGCATGCTGCGCGGCGCGTACGAGTTGCTCGAACACTGCGAGCACAAGCTCGGCGTCCACTGCGGCGAAACGACGCCGGACGGCAAGATCACGCTGGAGTTCGCGGAGTGCATCGGCGCGTGCGACGGCGCGCCCGCGTGCCTCGTGAACGACGTTCACGCGATGGACGTGACCCCAGAGAAGGCCGACGCGCTGATTACCGAATTGAAGCTGAAATGAACGCGCCCGACGAACCCGGTGTGTGGGTGTTCAACGGGTACGGCGGGCAGTTCCCGTCGGCGGTGTTCACGACGGTCGAGAAGGCGGACGAGTGGATCGCGCGACACAAGTTGAGCGGTGTGTTGACGTGGTACCCGCTCGATGCGCCGGTTTACGAATGGGTGATTGAGAAGAAATACTTCCTGCCGCGGAAGGACTACCAGAAGACGCCGGAGTTCATTCAGAAGTTTAGTTCGGCCCACACGGGCCACCACCACTACGAGAACGGGTCGCGCAACGGTCACGATTCACAAGACGACGACCAAGCAGCGAACTGAACCATGCCATACGAACCCGTACTTCTGGCGCGCGTCACCAAGCCCGGCAGCGGCAAGCTGGAGGGCTACCGCGCGGACGGCGGTTACGAGACCATCGCGCGCGTGCTGAAGGACAAGCAGCCGCTCGACGTTGTCACGCAGGTGAAGGACAGCGGCCTCCGCGGGCGCGGCGGCGCGGGCTTCCCGTGCGGCCTGAAGTGGACGTTCTTGCCGAAGGATCACCCCGGGCCGATCTACCTGTGCGTGAATGCGGACGAGTCGGAACCGTGTACGTACAACAACCGCATTCTGATGGAGAAGGACCCCCATCAGGTGCTCGAAGGGATCATGCTCGCGTGCTACGCGATCAAGTCCCAGAAGGCGTTCTTCTACGTCCGCTACGAGTACGGCGATTCGTACCGGGCGCTGAAATCGGCAATCGAAGAACTGTACGCGGCCGGGATGCTCGGCAAGGGCATCTTCGGTAGCAACTTCGATCTCGACATCGTGCTGCACCGCGGCGCGGGCGCGTACATCTGCGGCGAAGAAACGGGCCTCATCGAGTCGCTCGAAGGCAAGCGCGCGTGGCCGCGCATCAAGCCGCCCTTCCCGGCCGTCGAGGGCGCGTTCCGCAAGCCCACCATCGTCAACAACGTCGAAACGCTCGCGTGCGTCACGCAGATCATGAAGCGCGGCAACGAGTGGTTCAAGTCGCTCGGCGTGCCGCCGGACCCCGCGAACCCGCGCGACGCCGGCAGCTACGGCCCGAAGCTGTACACGCTCGCCGGGCACGTCGAGAAGCCGATTTGCGTTGAGTTGCCGATGGGCGTCACGATCCGCGAGTTGGTCGAAGTTCACGGCGGCGGCGTCTGGAAGGGCCGCAAGGCAAAAGCGATCAACCCCGGCGGGCTGAGTATGGGGTTCATCGACGTGAACGCGCCGCTGAAGGGCGCGGACGGCAAGACGGAGTACGACATCCCGCTGGACTTCAACGGCCCCGGGCGCGTCGGGTGCCTCGGCCTCGGCACCGCGGCCGTCACGGTGATCGACGACCAGACCAGCATGGTGGACGTGCTCCACAACGTGTGCCAGTTCTTCAGCCACGAAAGCTGCGGCCAGTGTACGCCGTGCCGCGAGGGCACCGGTTGGATGCTGAAGATCACCGACCGTCTGCGCCGCGGGCTGGGGCGCAAGGAAGACCTCGACATTCTGGTTGAAGTCGGCGACCGAATCGGCATCATGCCGGGAACGACCATTTGCGGCCTGTCCGACGGTGCCGGCTGGCCGGTGAAGACCGCGATCCGCAAGTTCCGCGCCGAGTTCGAGGCCGCCATCAAGAGCGGCGAGAAGAGCAAGTACGCGAAGTCGCTGGCGCTGGCCGGCGCCCACTAATGAGTAGGACGGGCTTCCAGCCTGTCACAGCTTGGACAGGCTGGAAGCCCGTCCTACGGAGAACCGCGATGCCCGCACTCGTTCGCTATTGCGTGATTGCCGCGCTCGCGTGCGCCGCGGGGTGCGGGAAAGTGCAAGAGGCCGCGAACCGTGCGAAGCTCACGAACGACGCGAAGGAAATCGGGCTTCAGTACATGAAGTTCCAACTGATCGAATCGCGGCCGCCGGCGTCGTTCGCGGAACTGAAGGCGAGAGTGCCGGACATCACGCCGAGCTGCGAGGGCGTGACGATGGTGTGGGGCGCGGGCATGGCCGAACTCTGCAAAGACGGAGCCGCGAGCCAGACCGTGATCGGCTACGTCGCCACCGGGCCGAACACGTCGGTCGCGCTCATGTGCGACGGCAGCGTGCAACAGGTGACGAACGACGAACTGGCGACGATGAAGAAGGCGACACCGCTGAAGAAGTGACCCCATAGTAGTAGGCACGCTCCGCGTGCCGTCGCTCTGGGGTGACAGTAGCCGAACGAAGTGGGTGAAACTGGAGCGGCCCGAACACACGGCACACGGAGTGTGCCTACTACTTTGAGGGCTTCCGCTATGGGCGCGCGAGTGCTGATCGCCGGGTTGTGCGTGCTGGTCGCGCTCGGCTGCGCGCGGCGCGCGAAGAAGCCGGCCGCGACCGACGAACCGGTCGCGCAGAACACCCCGCAACAGCCGGCTCCGCCCAAAGCGAAGGCCGACGAACCGAACTGGCTCACCGACCCGCGGTTCAACAGCAAGGCCGGCGAACCCGGTGCGCCCGCGGTACCGGGCAAAGGCCCGTCCGCGACCGGGAAGACCGATTGGGGCGTCACGCCGCCGCAGGGCGGCTGGCAGGGCGGCTCGAACCCGCCGCAACCGCCTGTTCCGCCGCAACCCGGTACGAACCCGCCGCCGCTGGTCGTTGGTGGCGGAACGCCGCTCGGCGCGGCCGGGCGCGCCGTCGCGCTGGCCGAGATGAAGGACGTTCACATCTTCATGGAAAACGCCTCCGTCGTAGACGGGAAGATGCCCAAACCGTCCGCGGTCTACGAAGCGCTCGTCGCCGCCGGCTCGAAGAAGGCCGCGGAGCACGTGCGCCTCGGCAGCATCGTGCTGACGGGCGCGACGCAGCGCGAATCGATCTGGGCCTACGACTACAACGCGCTCACCAACGGCGGGTACGCGGTGACGCAAAACGGCGTGGAAACGCTGACCGCCGCGGAACTGAAACAGCGACTGGGGAAGTGACTTCAAGGTAGTAGGCACGCTCCGCGTGCCGTGTGTTCGGGCCGCTTGAGCTACGCAAGTGTACGCACACCCTCCCGCGCGCCGCAGAACGGCACGCGGAGCGTGCCTACTACCCTAAGAGACATCGGGAATCGCGCATGCCGACCGTTTACGTCAACGACACGCCGGTCGAGATCGGCACCAAGCGCCTGAACTGCGTTCAAGCCGCGGAACTCGCGGGGCAGTTCGTGCCGCACTACTGCTACCACGAGGCGCTCTCGGTGGTGGCCTCGTGCCGCATGTGCTTGGTCGAAGTCGGCGACCTGAAAGACGGCAAGGTGACGATGCAGCCGAAGGTGCTGCCCGGGTGCCAGACGCCCGTGAAAGACGGCACGGTGATCGTCACCGGCGAGTACGCGAAGCGCGACCCGGCGGTGCCCGCCCTGCCCTACGACCCGAACTACACGAAGGCCGCGCCGCCCGGCGAGCGCGCCAAGCGGGCCCAAGCCGACACGCTCGAAGGGCTGCTCGTCAACCACCCGCTCGACTGCCCGGTGTGCGACAAAGCGGGCGAGTGCAAGCTGCAAGACTTCTCGTACAAGTACGGGCGCTCCGAATCGCGCATGGTGGACGTGAAGAACACGCCGCCGAACAAGCCGCAGCTTTCGAGCACCATCACGCTGTTCACCGACCGCTGCATCATGTGTACGCGGTGCGTGCGGTTCACGCGCGAAATCTCCGGCACCGCGGAGCTGCAAGTGGTCGGCCGCGGGCACCACGAAGAGATCGACGTGTTCCCCGGTCGACCGCTCGAAAACAAGCTCGCGGGCAACGTGGTGGATCTGTGCCCGGTCGGCGCGCTCGGCTCCAAAGACTTCCTCTACAAACAGCGCGTCTGGTACTTGAAGACCGTGGACGGCGTGTGCAACCGGTGCAGCACGGGGTGCAGCACCTACGTCGATACGAATAAGGACATCGTGTACCGGCTCCGCGCGCGCCACAACCCGGCGGCGCAAGGGCACTTCATCTGCGACGAGGGCCGCTACGGGTACCACCACGCGAACGCCGCGGAGCGGTTCGTGCGCCCGGTGGCAAAGGTAGAGGGCCGCTTCAAGCCGCAGCCGTGGAGCGCGCTGCTCCCGCAACTGAAGGCCGAACTCGGCGCGGCGGTGGGCGCGAACCCGAAGGGCGTCGTCGCGGTGCTGTCACCGTTCCTCACGAGCGAAGAAGCATTCCTCCTCGGCACCGCGTTCAAGGCGCTTTCGGCCGACGTGCGCCTCGCGCTCGGCCCGGTGCCGGTGGTGGGCACCGACGACAAGTACCCGAAGAACGTGAAGGGCGAACCGGTCGAGCCGGTGAAGTTCACCATTCGCGCGGAGAAGGCCCCGAACCGCATCGGCGTCGAAGAGGTGCTGAAGGCGCTTCAGGGCGAGTTGATCCCGTTCGCGAGCGTCGCGGGCGAGAGCCTGAGCGCGATGTGGTTCGCGGGCGGCTACCCTGAGCCTTCGCACTTGGACGCGCTGATCCCCGCGGGTTGGAAGGCCCCTGCCCTGTTGATCGCACAAGACTTACTGCCGACGGCGATGACCGCGAGCGCGAAGTACGTGCTCCCCGCGACGACCGGGTTCGAGAAGGAGGGCACCTTCGTGAACCACAGCGGGTACAAGCAGCCGCTGCCCCGCGCGGCGCGCCCGCCGGTCGAAACCCGCGGCGAACTGCAACTGGCGCACGACCTGCTCGGCCGCACCGGGCTGGTGCAACCCGCGAGCGTGACCAAAGAACTCGCCGCGGCCGTCCCGTACTTCGCGTAGTGCCGTCGAACCGCCGGCGTTAGCCGGTGGGTTGAAACGTGAACAACCGGCACGCTCACGCGTGCCGCTCGCCAAGAACACGAACCATGCCGACCTTCGACCCGCTGATTACCGCGATCGTGATCGTGTGCCTCTTCGCCGGGGTGCTCGGCGTGTGCGCGTACCTCACGCTCGGCGAGCGCAAGATCTCCGCGTGGATGCAGGACCGCGTCGGCCCCAACCGCGTCGGCCCCGGCGGGCTGCTGCAACCGATGGCCGACGGCGCGAAGTTCTTCCTCAAGGAAGAAGTCGTGCCGGACCACGTGGATAAGGTCTTCTACCTGCTCGCGCCCGCGGTCGCGGTCGGAACCGCGCTCATGGCGCTCGCGGTGGTGCCGTTCGGCGGAACAACGCCGGTGCCGGACCCGATCCCGGTTCACAGCGGCGACGTGCCCGCGGCCCCGGTGCAAGAGTTCGCCAAGCAGCAGGCCGAATACGCGGAGACGTTCCAGTTCGTGCTCGCGCCCGGTCTCGACATCGGCGTGCTGTACATTTTCGCGCTCGGTTCGCTCGCGGCCTACGGCGTGATCCTCGCGGGGTGGAGCGCGAACAACAAGTACTCGCTGCTCGGCGCGCTGCGCAGTTCGGCGCAGATCATCAGCTACGAAATTCCGCTCGGCATGTCGGTGCTGGGCGTGTTCCTGATCGTCGGCTCGCTGAACCCCGAAAAGATCATCGCGTGGCAAGCCGCGAACGGCTGGTTCGTCGCGTTCATGCCGCTCGCGGCGCTGCTGTTCCTCACGAGCAGTTACGCCGAAAGTAGCCGCCTGCCGTTCGACCTGCCGGAAGCCGAACAGGAACTCGTGGGCGGGTTCCACACCGAATACAGTTCGATGAAGCTCGGCCTGCTGCTGCTCACCGAGTACGTTCACTTGGTGACGGCCAGCTTCATGATGGCGGTGCTGTTCCTCGGCGGCTGGAACCTGTTCGGCCTCGAATCGTGTACCGGCACCGTGGTCGGCGACGCGATCCTGAAACTGCTGATCCTGAGCGGGAAGATGGTGGGGCTGGCGGTGTTCGCGCAACTGGTGCGCTGGACCATCCCGCGGTTCCGGTTCGACCAACTGATGAACCTCGCGTGGAAGGTGATGATCCCGCTGGCGCTCTTGAACCTGCTCGCGGTGATGTTCGTGAAGCAGTACAGCTTCATGCTCGTCACGCTCACCGGCGTGAACGTGCTGCTGTTCGTGGGCGCGGGCCTGTGGGGCGCGCGGAGCGGCGGCACGGTGAGCAACCCGAAGCGCCAAGTGGCCCCGCAACCGGTCGGCGTGCCCGCGGGCGTGACTTACGCGGGCCGCTGACTCAACCCAACCGCCCCTTCGGGGCGACCGCTACTCGAGGCGCACACATGCCGCTTACCGAAGCCGACGTGCAGTGGGTCGAAGAGGCCAAGCTGGGCCTGTGGGAACAGCTCTACATTCCCGCGCTCGTAGACGGGCTGAAGACCACCGTCGGCCACATCTTCAAGAAGAAGATCACCGAGCAGTACCCGGAAGATGAGCCGAAGATGCCCGCGAACTACCGCGGCGTCCACCGGCTGAACCGCGACGAGGCCGGGCGCGTGAAGTGCGTCGCGTGCTACATGTGCGCGACCGCGTGCCCGGCGCACTGCATCGACATCGTGGCCGCGCCCGCGCCCGCGGACTGGCAGAAGGACGGCCGCGAGAAGTACCCGGAAACGTTCGTGATCGACGAACTGCGGTGCATCTACTGCGGCATGTGCGAGGAGGCGTGCCCGGTGGACGCCATCGAACTCACCACGCTCTACGACCTCACCGGCCTGAGCCGCGAGCAGATGGTGTTCGACAAAGAGAAGCTGTTGAGCGTGTTCGACACCACCACGAAAGCCGGTACCGACCCGGTGCGCACGCGCAGCGGCAAACTCGGCCCCGCGAGCGAAGCCCCGCCCGGCGCGTGAGTGCTTCATTCACTGGAGCGACCGCCATGCGCGCGATTGTGTTACTCGGCGCTCTGTGCGTCGCCGCGCTCGGCTGTGCGCGCACCGGGGTAGACGGTCCCAGAGTACAAGCACCCGAAGACGAACCCAAAGCGCGCACAGCGGAAGACGACCTCAAGGCGCTTCAAGGTACTTGGCAAATCGTCAGCGCGCTCGACCGCGGCAAACCCGTGCCCGCGGAGTTTACTCAGAGGGACGAGTACGAGTTTCGGGGAAACGCACTCGTCACCCACGAGTACGGACAAGAGAAAGCACCCACCCCGTTCACACTCGACACGACACAATCGCCGCGCGTGATGCGCCTCGCCAAGCCTGAGCACTGGGTGGTCGAAGCGATCTACGAAATCCGGGGCGACACTCTGAGGTTCGCGTTCGTCAAAAGCGGGCACGGTCGCCCCACGGCATTCGATGTCGATCCACAGGGCGAGATTCGGTCCATCGTCTTCAAGCGGAAGAAGTAGTTCGGCGCGCGCTGACAAATAATGCACATGCGGATATCATTCATTCGCGGGCCCGCGCGGCGGGTTTAAGAAAGTGCGCGCTGCGCGAACTCGAGCGCTCCGCACTTCGGCCCGAAAACCTCAAATTCCCCTACATTTTCGCACTCCCGCGGTCGGGGTTGACCGGGGCGCGGCGCGCGGTATGACCGCCGCTCACGCACTTATTGGAGGCTCACCATGCGCCGCGCCGCGGTCGTCGGGCTGGCCCTACTGTTCGCCCCGCTCGCACGCGCCGCCGAACCGGGCGCGTTCCGCGGCGTCGTGATCGTCGACGAAGTCACTGTCCGTTCCGCGCCCTCCGACCGAATCGCCGACACCGGCACGCTCGCTCGCGGTACCGCCGTGATTGTGGAGCGCGAAGAGTTGGGCGGGTGGCTCGCCATCACCGCGCCGAAGGGGTCGGTGAGTTGGATCGCGGCGGCGTTCGTCGAAGACCTCGCCCCGGACCGGCCCACGCCGAAGCTCGCGATAGTTCACTCCGAAGGCGAAGTGACGGTCGCCGCCGGCAAGCCGGGCCTCGCGCAACCGCTCGACGTGCGGCGCGAGAAGCTGCCGCAGGGTACGATGGTCATGCTCATCGGGCCGAAGGTGGACTTCAACGGCAAGAAGTGGTACCCCATCGAGCCGCCCGCGGGCGACGTGCGGTACGTTCCGAAGACCGCGATTCAGTACGACCGCCCCGCGAACACGAACGCCTTCAGCGTGCGCATCAACGAGAACGCGACTCCGCTCCCGGTGGTGCCCGCCAGCGGGAACGGCACACCCGCGGCGGCGCTGCCCGGCCCGGCCCGCGTGCAGCCCGACTCCGGCGCGCCGACGGTGAACCACGACCTGTGGATTCGCGCCGAAGCCGCCGAGCGCGCCGGCCGCGCCGCCGAAGCCGAGCGCCTGTACTTCGAACTCGCCGGGCTGATGAACCGCGAGGGCGGCGACAACACCGTCGCGAACCTGTGCTACACCCGCATTCACTCGCTGCGCGAGAAGAACCGCGCCGCGAGCGCACCGGCCGGTGGCGGCACGACCTCCGCGAAGGAC
>JALHNS010000166.1 GCA_022843445.1 Gemmata sp. | reverse complement strand
GGTGCTCGACCTGATCGCCGCCACCGAGGAGTTCCTCCCGGTGCTGCGCGCCGCCGTGGGCGCGCGGTACGAGCTGACGTTCGCGCACCCGCCCGAACTGGGCCGCGTGCTCATCGAAAAGTCGCAGTACGCGCGCATGCTGCTGAACTTGGTCACGAACGCGCGCGACGCGATGCCCGGCGGCGGCCCCATCGCCGTGCGGCTCGCGCCGGTGAAGCTGACCGGGAACCCCGCCTACACGGGCCGGTTCGTGCTGCTCGAGGTGGCCGATCGCGGCACCGGGATCGCGGACGCCGCGCGCCCGCACCTGTTCGAGCCGTTCTTCACCACGAAAGAGAAGGGCACCGGGTTGGGGCTGGCGGTCGTGCGCCAAGTGGCGCAGCGCGCCGGCGGCTTGGTGCGCGTGGAGAGCGCACCGGGCAACGGCGCGACGTTCCGCGTGCTGCTGCCGCGCGTGGGCGCGAGCACCGGCGCGACCGCCCTGCACGAGGTGCCGCCGGAACTGCACGGGTAGCGCGCGAACCCGCGCCGCGCCTGCGGTGTCCGTGGGCCGCGCAACAGAGGGATGACCCGTGGGCAGCGACAAGAAGCCGAACAAGGCCAAGAACAAGAAGTACGCGGACCCGAAGACCGGGGCGTTCCGCCACACCGACGGCGACCGCCGGCACCGCCTCGGCGCGACCGCCAAAGACGCGATCAAGCACAAGAAGAAGATGCAAGAACTCGGCGGTCTACCGCCCGAAGGCGACGACGAAGAGACCGACGCGAACGAAGAGTAGCGCGCCGGTCACTTCCCCATGTGCAGCAGCAGTTCGCGGTGGCGCAGCTCTTGCATCCGCTTCAGCCCGCCGCACTGCTCCAAGTACGCACCGAAGTCCGGCACGCCGAAGATGTGGTCTTCGAGGAACTGCTCGAACGCGGCCGGGTCTTTCTCCGCTTCCAGCCACGCTTTCAGGTGGTCCTCGTCGCTGAAGTATTCGCCCGGCATGTTCCCGGGGTAACTGCCGAACGGCACCTCGCACACCGCGTCCACGCACAGAAACGGAATCTGCGTGCGGTGCGCGTCGCGGCGCATCTCCTCGTGCGGCACCAACCGCTCACAAGTAACGATGAGCTTCTTCGCCGCGCGCGCCAAATCCACGTCCGCGACCGACGTGCCGGTGAAGCGGCAGTTGCCGTAGCGGTCGGCTTCGTGAACGTGAATCGCCGCGACGTCCGGGTACAGCGCCGGCACCGCGACGAGTTTCTCCCCGGTGAACGGGCAGGTGATTTCCTTCGCCGGGCTGTGCCGCAGTGTGTCGGTTCCGAGCAGCGAGCGCGCCGGCACGAACGGCACGCCCATCGCGGCGGCGGCGTACCGCAGCGCGAGCGCGTAGTTCGACCACTCCACCACTTCCACCGTGCCGGACTCCATCACCCGGCGCGCGTGCGCGGAAAGCCCCCGCGCCTCAAGCCCGACGATGTACGCGGCATCGACGCGCGCGAGCGTGGCCCCGCGCCCGGTGAGGTTCCCGGCGCACAGCACTTGGAAGTCGTGCGTGGTGGTGTGCCCGGCGAACCCGAGCTTCTGCTTCCGCTGCCGCAGAATCTCGTGGCACACCGCGGTGGGGATGCGGTCGCACCCGAACCCGCCGGTGGCGACGTAGTCGCCGTCGCGCACGAGCCGCGCCACGGCTTCGGCCACGGTGGTGACCTTATCGACAAGCCCGCGGGGCTTTTGGGCGAACGCGGCGCGCGCCGCGTTCGACGCCGGAGAGGTGAAGAGAGTCGCCATGCGAAGAGTTTATCCGCAGATTTCGCAGATAGACGCAGATTTGAAGACAGAAGAATTTTGACGGGATGAACAGGATGAACAGGATCTTGCTCTGTTGAAATGATGCTGTTGGTTGTGTGGCACCGGGCGCTGGGCGGGGTAAAGCACGAAGATTCTTGTCACCGGCCAGAGGCCGGGGCCACACAACCAACAGCCAGAAGCATCATTTCAACAGAGCAACAGGATGTCAAAACACTGATTTCATCCTGTTGATCCTGTTCATTCCGTCAAACATGCTTCGTTGTCTTATGTCTTCAAATCTGTGTGCGTCTGCGAAATCTGCGGATCAATACTCTTTTATTTCCCGTGGAGTTGCTTCATCAGTTTGCGGAACCGCGGGTCTTTGCGGATCGAGTCCAAGTCGTGGTCCTGCTCGATGAACTCGACGTCGCGGTAGCCCAGTTCTACGGCGCGGCGGAGCGCGCCGATGGCCTCGTCGCGGCGCTTCAGCACCGCGTAGCGGCACGCGAGGTTGTAGTGCGCGGTCGGGTCGGTGGGGCGCACCGACACGAGCTTTTCGTCCACCACGAGGCCGTCTTGCAGCCGGCCCTTCAGCGTGAGGTTGCACGCCTGCGCGCGGAGCACGTCGGCGAAGTCCGGCACCGCGGCCAGAATCTTTCCGAAGAACTCCAACTCAAAATCCAATTGCGGGCGCTCGGCGAGAACCGCGAGCACGGAGCCGGCCGGGTAGCTCTCACTACCCGCGGTCGATGGGCGCTTGGGGTGCGGCATAACGTCCCCCTGCGAAATGCGCCGCGGGCGAGAGGAACTACCCGCGGCGCTTGTTGGATTGTACCTCGCGCGGGCGGCAAAGTGCAATCGCGCGCGTCCCGGGTTCGGCCGCGCCGCACGCGCCGAGTTCGGGTTGTAGCGGCGCTTCACTTCCCCTTCTTTACAACGAGCCGGTAGCCGAAGTTTGCGCCGCCGAGATCGTGCGCGTCGATGAGAGAAGCGTAGTACACTCCGTCCTTCGGGAGCGTAACCGAAAGCACCGGGTCCGGGGAGCCGTTCACGTCGTCGGCCGAGGCGATCAGTTTGCGGTCGGCGTCGTGCAGCGTGAGAAAGCCGTCGAGCGGCGAACCGAACTGCGCGGCTTGCACTTCGATGACGAACTTCTCACCGGCCTTCCCTTCGATCTTGAACACGTCTACATCGCGCTCGCTCTTTATCGTGCCTTCAATGGCGCACGGTACCGGCATCGGTTGCGCGGTGGCGAACCCGCCGTTGTCTTCCTTTTCGCTCACCGCCGGTAGGTCATCGCGCAACAGCAGTTCGTAGGTGTTTGAATCGCCACCGGTGTTCACCGCGATCAGCTTCACCGCTTTCGCGCCTTTCGCCACGTCGAGTTCGATCTCCACTTCCGAATCGCCGATGCGGTCGGCCGGGTAGTTGTTCGGCACGCCCGCGGCCTTCGCGCCCAGCACTTTCAGTGTCGCGCCGTCGGCCTTCACCTCTTTCACGCCCGCGAGGCTCTTCCCGCGGAGCGCGAGCTTCTGCTTCTCGCCGACCTTCGCGACGAGCGGCACCGCGTACAGCAGCTTCGGCGGCGCGTCTTTCTTGGGTTGGTCTTTCTTGTCTTGCGCGTGCGCGAACGTGCAGAGCAGCGCGGCGAGTGCGAAGTAGCGCATGGTGGGAACCGTCAGTTAGGCGAGCGGTAACGTGGTGTTCGCTTTGCAAAGGCGGTCGTGCAGTTCGAGCACCGGGCGCGCCGCCGGGTGAACGCCGCCGCGCCCCAGCGTATCGAGATAGCGGCACGACGCGAACCCGGCGCACGCGGTGTCGTACTCGGCCACCCACGCGGCGCGCTTCGCCGCACCTGCTGGTGTGAGCGGCCACAAACCGGGCCGCGGGCGCACGCGGCGCACACTGTGGACACCGGTGCGCCACGGCTTCGGACTCACCCGCGCGCGAAAGCACTTCTGCTTCCGGCACATGGCGGCGTACCGCGTATCGACACCGAGTGCGCGGAAGCACTCCAGCACTTCCGGTTCGTTCGGGTCGAACGTGCGGTGCGTGACCAGCACGCGCAACCCCGCCGGCGTCCGGTACACGCGCGCTTCCCAGTCCGGCCGCGCGTTCACGAACGCCGCGATTCGGTCCAGCGCCTCGCGCTCGTCGCTCGAATACGGATCGTGTTTCCGCCGCTCGTGCCGCACGATTAGTCCCACCAGCGCGCTGCACACTACCAGCGCCGCGAAAAACGCGCCGACGGTCCGCGCAGTCGAGCGGGTATAGTATCCCGTCACGCCCGCGACAACGAACGCGAGCAGAAGCAGCGGTTCAAATCTGTCCCAGAGTTCGGGGAAGTCGATGTCGAGGAACAGCACGTTCGGGGTGTTCAGGCAGAGCGCACCGTAGCCGTTGCGCGTGACGACCGTTTCACCGTGGCGCTCGACGATCTCTTCGCGGATCGGCTGACCGTCGGCCCCGTTGTACGCGACCTTCTGCTCGAACCGCCGCACGTCTTCGCCGGCCCGCTTGCGCTCGAGCGCGTCGCGGGCGCGCTGTTCGGCGTGGGCGTGCGCCGCGGCTTGGCTCTCGTCGGACCAACCCCACCGCCGAATCGTGACCTGCCGCCCGGCGATGCGGTCGCGGAGCCGCGCTTCGGCCCAGAACCGCGGCACGATCATGGCGCGCCCGCCGTGTGGAACGAGTGCGACTCGATCCGCGCGACATCAACCAAACTGAACGACGAGTCGGGCTGATACACGACGAGCGTGTCGCCGCGCGGCGAGAGGAGAACGAGATCGGAACGCCACACCGACACCGAATCCTCTTCGGCGCGGTGCAGCGCGAACGGGCGGAACGGGCGCGCCTTCAACAGCCCGCGCAGTTCGTTCGCGCACATGCCAGCCCCTCCGCGTTACGCGAACAGTTCCTTCACCGTGTCGCCCTGATCGAGGATTTCCAGCGGGCGGCCGTCCGGGGTGTGCAGGTGCTTGCGCGGGTCGATGCCGAGCGCATCGAGAATCGTGTACGCCACGTCCGCCGGCGACACCGGGCGCTGCGTCGTGAACGCGCCCTGCTTGTCGGTCTTGCCCAGCACGAGGCCCGGCTTCACGCCCGCGCCCGCGAACAGCAGCGACGCGGCTTGGCCCCAGTGGTCGCGGCCCGCGTCCTTGTTGATCTTCGGCGTGCGCCCGAACTCGCCCATCACTACCAGCAGCGTGTTCTCGAACGTGCCGCGGGCGCTCATGTCTTCCACGAGCGCGGAAACCGCTTGGTCGAACTCCGGCAGCTTCTTGTCCAGCCCCTCGAAGATTTTGCTGTGGTGGTCCCAGCCGCCGTAGTTCACGGTCACGAACCGCACGCCGCTTTCGACCAGCCGGCGCGCGAGCAGCATGGATTGCCCGGCGGTGTTGCGGCCGTAGCGGTCGCGGAGTTTGTCCGATTCGCGGTCGATGGCGAACGCGGTGCGCGCCTCGGTGGAAAGCACCATCTCGCGCGCCCGCGTGTGGAACTCGTCGTAGGTGGCGATCTGGTCGTTGCCCTCCACGCGCTTCGCTAAGCCGTCAACGGCCTTCAACAGCGAGTCGCGGCGGGCGGCCTTCTTCGCGTCCGCGTCGTTCGCGGTCAGGTCTTGCACCTTGTAGTTCGCGGTGTTCGGGTCGCCGGCTTTGAACGACTCGAACCGGCCGCCGAGGAACGCGGACTTGCCGAGTTCCCACGTGAAACTGGGGTTCCGCGGCACCGCCACATACGGCGGCAAGTTCCCGCTGAAGCCGCTTTCGTGTGCGACCACCGCGCCGACCGCGGGGTAATCGCCGAACGGCGTGCCGAACCGACCCGACAGCACCCAGTTGGTGGCGGTTTCGTGGTGGTCGTTGTTGTGCGCCCCGGAGCGCACGAGAGCGACCTTGTTCATCACCTTCGCCATCATCGGCAGCCGCTCGCTCACGCGCAGGCCGCTCACGACGGTGTCGATCTGCGAATACTTCCCGCGCACGTCGTCCGGGGCTTCGGGCTTGGGGTCGAAGCTGTCGTGGTGCGAAAGGCCGCCGCCGAGGAACACGAGCACGACCGACTTCGCGCGGGCGTGCTTGCTCAGCGAGTCGCCCTTGCCGCCGGCCGCGGCGGCTTCGGCGCGAAGCAGTGCGGGCAGCGACAGCCCCGCGAGCGCGCCGGCACGCAGGAAGTCGCGGCGCGAGTTGCCGGTACAGTTGGTGTGCGAGTGACGGTTGAGCACAACGTCGAGCATCTGAGCGGCTCCGGGTGCGGTCGGCTGATGAAGTGGCGGCCTAAAGGAAAGCCCTAACACCACTTCAATTCGGCGGGCTGGCGTGCGGACATCGAGCGGCGGGAGAAACTTCGGCTCTCCCTCAGTTTACCTCGCGCGCGCACTCGCGGGAACAGGAAACTTCGGCGCGACCGTCGGAACCCGTCGCGGTACAATGGCGGCGAGTGCGAAGTGAGGTGCGAAATGGAAATCCCGATCATCGTGGAACCGACGGCGGGCGGTTGGCGCGCGCGGTGCCGGCACCCGATTCCGATAGAAACGACCGGCGCGACGCGCTACGACGCGGTGCAGGAATTAGAAGCGCAACTGCGCGCCGCGGGCGTGACCGGCTTCACGGTGCTGCCGCTGGAAGTGACCCCGGACAAGCCGTGGATCGCAACCGCTGGTGCTGTGCCCGACGACGCGCTCACCGACGAATGGGTCGCGGCCATCGAAGAGTACCGCCGCCAGCGAGACACCGACGCGACTGTGACGGCGCAACCAAGCGCGAGCGTTCCAGCCTCGCAACCCGTGGCGGTCCCGTGAGCCTGTACATCTTCGACACGGACACATTGACGCTCTACGAACGCATGAACCCGGCTGTTGTGCGCAACGTGTTCTATCACCTCGCCGACGACATTCGCGTTTCCTCAATCACTGTTGAGGAACAACTCGCCGGCTGGTTCGGAGCGCTCCGTTCCGCACGCACACCGCAGCAAATCGAAGCGGCGCACGTCCGACTCAGCGCGGCCGTTCGCCTTCTGTCGAATTGGGACATCGTGCCGTTCACCGCGCCGGCCGAAGCGCGCTACCAATCGCTCCTGAAGCAGCGGCTGAACGTGGGCGGGAACGACCTGCGCATCGCGGCGATTGCACTGGAGGTTGGCGCGGCGGTGGTGACGCGCAACCGCCGCGACTTCGCCCGCGTGCCCGGTGTGGTGTGGGAAGATTGGTCGGTGTGAGCGCTCACCGACACTCTTCGGCAATCACGGTCCTCAAGCGGTCGCGGGCGGCGGTCAGCAGGTCCGCGGGGTGCGGCCACTGCTCCAGTATCACCGCGCCGGCGAACCCCCGCGCGTGGAGCCGCCGCACCAGCGCCCGCACGCCCGCTTCGTCCCGCGCGGCGGGACCGGTGAACAGCGGCAAGTGCGCGTCGCGGTCGCCCCAGTTCTCGTGCGCGTGCCAGTGGGTGATCGGAACGTGATCGCCCAACAGGTCGACGAACCGCACGAAGTTGTTCCGCGTGCCCGCGTGCAGGTTCGCGTGCCCGCTGTCGAGGCAGAACCCGACTCGCGCCGCGCCCGGCACGGCGGCCAACACGCCGAACACCGCGTTGACGTGGTCCGGCGAAGTCGCGGGCGCGTTCTCCAAACTCAGGTGCAGATTCGCGCTCTCGGCCTCTTCCATTAGCGCGAGCAACGATTCGACGTAGGGTCGGGCGCTGTGTTCGGGAAAGAGGTGGAAGTTCACCAGCCGCGCGCCGATCTCGCCGCCGAACCGGATGCTCGTGCGGATCGCGTCCGCACCCGCGGGCGTCGTCGGGTCGGCGAGGTGCGGGGCGTGAACGCTGAACCGCACTTCCCCCGAGTCCGCGACGCGCCGCAATTCGGCCTTCTCCGCGTCGCTGGTGTCCGCTTCGCACCACCCGACCGCGCCGCGGTCGCTGAACCACTCGAACGCGTCGAACCCGTGTCGGCGCGCGAACTCGTACGGGGTTCGGGCCGGCGCGTGCTTGCTCGTTTGGTTTCCGATGCGGACGTTCACGGGCACCCGAGGATTTGGGCCAGAGCCGCGCTCACACCGCTTCGCGGCGCTCTTCCACTTCCGGCGGGGGCACTTCGCGGTCCACGAACCGCACCTGCACGCGGTCGCCGGCGATGTGGTGCAGCAGGTGCTTCGGCAAGTGGCACCGCACCACCACCTCGTTCGACTCGTCGCGGAACTCCTGACGGTACACCTCCGCGTGCGCGTTCAGGAACGCCAGCACGCGACCGTTGCCCGCGTCCGTCACGATCTCCGCGTCCGCGAACTCCGACGCCAGCGATTCCATCACCGCGTCTTCCAGCGCCGCCACGCCCTCACCGGTCAGGCCGCTCACCGCGACCGCGCGCGGGTGGTGCGCTTCCAACACCGTCAGCAGCGAACGGTCCGTCACGCGGTCGATCTTGTTCAGCACCAGCAGCGTCGGCTTGTCGAAGCACTCCAGTTCCTTCAGCACCGCGTTCACCGCGCGGATGTGGTCTTCCGCCTGCGGGCTGCTCGCGTCCACGACGTGCAGCAGCAGCTTCGCGTGCCGCGCCTCGGCCAGCGTCGCCTTGAACGAGCCGACCAAGTGGTGCGGCAGGTCGCGCACGAACCCGACCGTGTCCGAGAGCAGCACGCGGCCCCAGTCGCGAATGCGCCACTGCCGCGTGCGGGTGTCGAGCGTCGAAAACAGTTGGTTCTTCACGTACACGCCCGCCTTCGTGAGCGTGTTCATGAGCTGCGACTTGCCCGCGTTCGTGTACCCCACCAGCGAAACCGTGTGCTCCGCGGCGCGCGATTTCACCTCGCGCTCCTTGCGGGCGAGTACCTCGCCGAGCTTGTGCTTCAGGTCGCGGATGCGGTTGCCGACCAACCGGCGGTCGGTTTCGAGCTGCGTTTCGCCCGGCCCGCGGAGGCCGATCCCGCCGCCCTTCTGCCGCGACAAGTGGCTCCACATCTGTTTGAGCCGCGGGAGCGAGTACTCGAGTTGCGCGAGTTCGACTTCGAGACGGGCTTCCACCGTGCGCGCGCGGCCCGCGAAGATGTCGAGGATCACCTCGCTGCGGTCCAGCACCTTCACGCCGAGCGCCTTTTCGAGGTTGCGCCCCTGTGCCGGCGACAGGTCGTTGTCGAAGATCACCACGTCCGCGTCCGCGGCTTCGACGAGCGCGTGCAGCTCTTCGACCTTCCCGGTGCCGATGTAGGTGGCGAGTTGCACGTCGTGCCGCTTCTGCGTGAGTTGGCCGACGACCGCCGCGCCCGCGGATTCGACCAGCCCGCGAATCTCTTCGCACGGGTCGGCTTCGTTGGGCCACGGCCGGTCCGGGAGCGCGACGCTGACCAGCACCGCGCGCTCGCTGGCGACCGAAAACTCCTCGCGCTGCGATTCAAATGCCTTGCTGATGGTATTCCCTCCGGCGCGGGTCGCGCCGAACCATTGTAAGCACCGCCCTCGGACAGAAGAAGAAGAGTTTTGATCCGCAGATTACGCAGACGGACGCAGATTTTTCAAGACAGAAGACAAGAACAGAGTTGGACGGGATTGCAGGATGAAGAGGGTACAGAATGGAACTCTGATCTCTGTATCCTGTTGATCCCGAAATCCCGTCGAAACCTCTTCTCTTGGTTTTCAAATTTGCGTCCGTCTGCGAAATCTGCGGATCAAAACTGACTTCCCTCTCCACCAAAACGAGCGGCCCGACCGGGGTTAGACGCCCCGGTCGGGCCGCGGGTTCACACTTCGTGCGAAGCGAACCGAATTAGCGGTTGGCCTCCGCGCCCGGCAGCAGCGGCACCTTGGGCAACTCGATGTCGCCCTTCGCACCGCTGAAGACCGGGTTCACGGTGATGCTGAACGTCTTGCCGTCCGGGTTCAGCTTGTACGTCGCCCGGATGTCGGCCGCGGCCGACGAGATGCCGGCCATGCGCTTCTCGGTGGCGCTGGCCACCACCGGCAGTTGCGGGGCCGCACTGCCGACCACCGAACCGGCCGACCCCGCGCCGCCGCCGAACCCGCTGACGCCGCTGGTCAGGGCCGCGCCGGTCGTCTCGGCGCGGGCGTCGAGCGCCGCCACTTCGTCGGCCACGCTCGCCAACTTGGTGCGCGAGCCGCCGTCCAACTTCACCGACACGCTCTTGCCGTCGAGCGGCAGGTCGATCAGTTCGACCGTCTCGTTCGGCGTGCCCTTGAACTTGGTGACCTTCAGCGCGGCCCGCCCGCCGACGGCGCGGCCGAACGCCTGCTTCGCGCTCACCGTGTAGGTGCCGCTGAAGGCGCTGGCGGCGGTGTACACCTCCGAGCGGTCGTTCTGCTGCTCGAGGATGTCGGCCCGCAGCGCGCCGCCGCCGGTGGTGCGGCGCGTGGTGGCCGAACACACCGAGCCGGTGGGTTCGGCCACGATCAGGTCGAGGTCCGCGTTGCCCTGCCACAGCAGTTCGATCACGAGGTCGCGGCGGTTCTGCTCGGCGATCGTCGCGGCCACCGCGGCGGCGTTTTGGCCGCCGGCCTTCAGTTGCGCTTCGATCTTCGGCAGCCGGGCCACCGCTTCCTTGTGGTAGTCGATGCCGTCGGTGTTGGTCCAGTCGCGCTTGAGCAGGCCGTCGGCGGCCCACATGACCGCGTCGCTGGTGAGGCCGGTGGCCTTCTCCGCGTAGGCGAGGGCGTTCGCGTACGGGGCCGGGTCGCTGGGGCTGCACGCCGCGGCGCGCTTGCAGAAGAGCACCGCTTGCGCGTGGTTCTTCTGCTTCGCCATGGCGCTGGCGGCCTTCAGGTGCGCCTTGGCGCTGGCGGGGTCGAGGTCGATGGCCGACACCGCCGCGCGCTCCACTTCCACGGGGTTCGCGGTGCCCGCGGCTTGCAGGGCCACGGCCAGCGCCTCGTGCGCCCAGTCGTCGGTGGCCACGCCCTTGCGCAGGTTGCCCTTCAGCACCTCCGCCGCCGCGCCCGGCTCGTCGAACTCCATGAGGAACTCGGCCGTCGCGAGGATCAGGCCCGGGTCGGTCACGGTCCAGTCGATGGCTTGGCTCCACTTCACCTTCGGATCGCTGCTGAGCTTCTTGCGGAGCGCCACCGCGTCCTGCTTCGGGTCGGTGATGGTGGGTTTGTTCGCGGCCACCGCGGCCGGGTTCGGGTCGTTGCCGGCAGCCGGCGGGTTGTTCCCCGGCCCGATCACCACTTGGCCGCCGCCCGGCTTCGGGTTGAAGTTGCCCGCCGCCATGCCCTCGGCCTTCTTCAGCTTGATGGACGCCGCGCCGTGGTAGCGGGTGCTGCCGCGCACCACGATCGCCCGCGCCGGCGGGTAGTAGCCCAGCGAGTTCAGTTGGTTCGTGGGCAGCAGGGGCGTTTCGTCCATGCCCATGCCGGGCATCGGCGCGACGCCGGTCAGGTTGGCCCACTCGCCCTTCGCCACGGTCTCGAAGATGAGTTGCATGAGCAACTGGCTCTGGTCGCCCCCTTGGAGCCCGAACTGGCCGCCGAGGTTGCCGAACTGGCCGAGCTGACCGCCGCCGAAGCTGGTGAACCCGCCGCCCGCGCCTTGGTTCTGGTTCACGCCGCCGAACCCGGCGTTCTGGCCGCCGGCGAACTGGCCGCCGCCCATCATGCCCAGCGGGCCGGCCCCGCCGTTGTTGGCCCCGCCGAACCCGATGATCCCGTTGCCGCCGAGGTTGTTCAGACCGCCGCCGAAGAGGCTCGCTTGGCCGAAGATGGCCAGCGTGGCGTTCTGGAACTGCAACTGGTTGATCAGCTGCGACTGGCTCACCGCGTTCGGGATCGGGATAGCGAGGTCCGCCACCGGGAACACGCGCGTCACCTTCTCTTCCAGCCGCTTGTCGAAGCTGGTGATCTCGATGTAGTCCGGGCGCACGATGTACGTCGCGTTCATCGAGAGCAGCACGATGTCCAAGAAGTTGCCCAGCTTCAGCCCGCGCAGTTGCGTGGCCGCGAGGTTCGGCTTCTTGTCCTTGATCGCCTTGTCCTCGAACGCTTGCTCCAGAATGACGAACGACACGTTGTACCGCTTGGCGAGGTCTTGGAGCAGCTCGAACAGCGGCAGGTCGTTAATGTTGGTGCCTTCCTTCAGTTGCACCTCGACGTTTTCGAGCGTGTTCTTCAGGCTCTTCTGGGTCTCGCTCGGGTTCGGCCCGAGGTTCGAGTTCAGGTACGCGTCGCGCCGCAGGCCGGTCAGCTCGCGCCACACCGCGGCCGGCGGGAAGTGAACCGGCGGCTCGTCGGGGTACGGGATGTGGCTCTTCTCGGTCTGCATCATGGCGAGCAGGAACCGGTCCTCGCGGATGCGCACCAGCTCCTTCCACTCGCGCAGCTGCGTGGCCTGCTGGCCGATGATGTAGCTCGCGGTGGTGGTGACCGGCGTGGGCAGCCCCTTCACCGTCTTCTCTTGCACCATCAGCTGCGCCTCTTGGTAGGCCAGCTCGTAGCGGGCCTGCTTCATCAGTTGGCGGAACTGGTCGATGCGGTTCTTGTCTTGGGCGACGCGGTCCTGTTCGCGCTCGAACTCGTTGAGCCGCTGCTTGCTCAGCGCCAGCGCTTGGCGCTCGGTGTCCGCTTGGCGCTTGATCTCCGCGCCCTTGACGAACACCTCGCGCATCACGGCTTCGAGGTCCGCGACCAGTTGGCGGCGGGCGTCGTCGCCGATGCCGTCGTAGGCGAGCACCTCGTCGCGCTTGCGCTTGAGGTCTTGGTACGCGGCGTCCGGGTCGGTGCGGAGCAGCTCGCGGCCGCGGCGGATGGTGCCGTCGGTCTGCACTCGGTACCGCTGTTCTTCGATCTGGCGGCGCGCCGCGGCCTCTTTGAGCAGGTCGCCGGCCGCGGCCGGGTTCGGCGGGGCGGCGGGGCCGCCGCCCGCGGCCGGCTGAAGCGCCGCCGGGTCTTGGATCACCGCGCGCACGCCCTCGGCGTCGATGCGGCTCGCGCCGGTCTTGGCGGCGGCGCGCTTGGTCAGCTCGGCCTTCGAGAGCTTACCGGCCTTCATCTGGGCCACGAGCGCCGCCCCGGACTGGGCTTCCTTGTGCGTCGGGTCCACCTTCAGCGCCGCGGTGTAGAGCTTCTCGGCCTCATCCAAGCGGTCCACGCTCACGGCCCACACCGCTTGGGTGAGGAACTCTTCGCGGTACAGCTTCACTTGCGTGCTGGCCAGCGCCAGCGCGCGGTCGGAGGCGAGCATCGCGGGCGCGTCCTTGTGCGGCGCGGCCCGCCACTGCGACACCATCAGGTTCAGGAAGTAGTTGTCCACCTGCGGGGCCGGGAGCGGTTCGGCGAAGGCCAGTTCGACGGCCTTGCCGTTCACGAGGCCCTTCACGGTCGCGGTCACGTTGGCCGCGGTCGCGTCGGCCAGCTTGCCCATCACCAGCGCGGGGCGGTCGGCGCGGAGCGGGGGCAGCTTGGTGGGGTACACTTCGGCCACTTCTTTGCCGAAGGCCCACTTCTCGGGCTTCACCACGGGCACGTCGAGCGCGGCCGTGAGGCGCGCGGCGAACTCGGCCCGTTTGCCCTCGGTGGCGAGGTCCTCTTGGACGCGCACCACGGCCCCGCCGGTGAGCGCGCTCAGGCCGTGCAGGTTGTGGGCGTCGAGCTTGTAGCCCAGCGGCACCGCGAAGAAGTACGCGTCGCGGGCGTCCATCGCGTTCCCGAGCGCGAGGCGGTCGGCCTCGCTCATCGGGGCGAAGGCGCTCTCGCCGTCGCCGAGGTACAGCACCACTTGGTGCCGGGCGCGGTTCATCGGCAGGGTGGCGAGCGCCGCCTCGATGCCGCCCTTCAGGTCGGCCGCGCCGCTGCCGTACTCGATGTCGGTGAGGCCCACCGCGGCGTCGCGCAGGTTGTCCGAGTTCGGGGCTTGGAAGTCTTTGGTGAGCGCGCGGGTGGCCTTCGGCGTGCTGACCGACCACACGCTGACGCGGTCGCCGGCGCCCAGGGCTTCGGAGAGCGCGGTAATCACCTGCCGGGCCTGCTTCAGCGGCTTACCGGCTTGGCTCGCGGTGGTGTCCACCAGCACGAGCACGTCGCGCGGGCGCGGGGCCGGGGCGGGCACCGCGGCCCGGAGCTGCCACGCGAACAGCGCGTCGCCGCCCTGCGGCCGGTAGGTGAGCACCGGCGTCTTGGAAAACTTGGTGACGGCCAACTCGTCGACGAACCGCCCGCCCTCCGGGCGCGCGGGCTCGACGGTCGCCGGCGGTCGCGCCCCGGGGCGCGAGTCGCCGAACAGCGTGGTACCGACGGCGGCGAGGGTGGCGGTCACCCCCAAAACTGCGGGCAGGAGCCGCAGCCGTTTCAGGAAGTTCATTGCCCAGTTGCTCCTTAGCGGTCGGACGACCTGAACGGGGACGCTCTTGAGCGTGATTGTATGTTCCCGGGCGGCCGGTCCGCTACGCGAAAGTTGCGAGTGCGCGCCGCCGTGTCGGTCAGTCTAACCGGTGTAACGCGCATCCCACCGGCCCGTTGGTGAGTTCCGGGGAACAGTCGCGGCTTCCGCCCCACACAACCGGCACAACCGACGGGGACATTTTGATTTGACTTGCCCGTTCCGCGGCCTAGTTTCGAGTGGACGGTTGCGCCCCGCCCTCACCAGTCGCGGGTGGACGCCCCCTCGAGCGAAACAACGGTTATGGCTAACCCGAACACCCCGACCGACGGCGTTCCGGCCGCGATTTCCGCTGCGGAACTGCGCCGGCGGTTGCTCGCCTCGACCCCGCCGCCCATCGCGGCCACCGCCTCGACCCCGGACCCGGCCGAGTTCGAACCCGAAGTGCCTATGGCGGTTCCGGTTGCGCCCGCCGCAAGCCCGGCGGCCGCGGCCTTCGCCGGAACCAACGACCTGCTCGCGCGGCTGCGCATGCCGGGCAAGTCCGGCAGCGTGCCCGTGCCCCCGGTGCGCG
>JALHNS010000165.1 GCA_022843445.1 Gemmata sp. | reverse complement strand
AAGTCACGGCTTTCAACCTCACTGCCCACGCTTTTTGTCTCTGGCGCGTTTTTGCTTTCGGGCCGGCGGGCGTCCGGGGCGATCTGTCGTCTGAGGCACCCGCCGCCAGACGAACGGGAGGTCGTCGCCCTGGTGGTAGCGCATGGTGCCGGTGATGGTGTCGTCCGCTGCGTTGTAGGAAACGTCGGCGGCGGCACCGCTGATCTCGTCGCCCTCGTCGGTGCCGACGAAGGTGAAGAAGATCGCCGCCCCGTGGGTCCACACTTCGTCCACGCGGCCGTCGATGACACCTTCTTGCGCCCCGAACTGGAACGTGGCCGAAAACACCTCGAACTCGTTGTGGGTGATGAGGACGTGCGGGTCCGGCGTCAATTCGAGGTAGTCGTCCATCAGCGTGGGCAGTTCGACGACGGCCCATTTACCGGACAGGTCGAGCGGCGGGCGCGAGGGGATGCGGGGCATGATGTACAACGTCCTCGGCCCGTGATTGTCGTTCAGTCCGCAATCGCCTTGATGAGCGCTTCCCGCACGTCGCCGTAGAACAGTACGTTCACCTTCGTCGCCATGTCGTCGGACAGGTCGAACAGTTGCTTCCGCGCCGACACCGGCATGAGGATCACGGACGCCCCCTTTTCGACCGCCAGTTCTACCACGTCGATGGCGTTGGGCAGGATGTCAATGGAGCCGCCGAGGTTCAGCCCGCCGACCACCACCAGCCCGCCGCGCAGACTCTTCCCGATGAGCGCGCCGGACAGGGCCAAGAGAGCCGCAACACCCAGTGCGCGGCCACCCTTGCTCGCGTCGAACGCCCGCAGTTGGATCGAGAACTCGTGTTCGCGCGGGTTGCGGTCGCCGACCAATTCCGAGCCGCGCGCGTACAGGTTGGCCTCGGCGTACTTCACCGACTCGGCGAAGGGGAGCGGGGCGGGCCGGTTCAGGATGCGGACCCCGCTGCCGACGCTCTCGGTCACTTCGATGCGGAACAACCCGGCCCCCTCGTCCTGACCGGCGGGGCTGATGCCCCACACCTGACCGGGCGGCAGGGGGTCGCGGCCGACGTGGTCTTCGCTCTGGAGTTCCGGGGTGACGACGAACTTCTCCACCCCGTCGTTGCCGAGGGTGTAGCTGAACTGGGTGTTTCGGAACTCGGCCGACCCGATCTTCTTCTGCTGCTCCTTCACCCGGCGGCGGCACTCCAGCGCGAGCCGAACCGCCCACTCCAAATCCTCGTCTGCGACCTTCTCGTCCGGCGCGGGGTGGAGCAGCTTCAACAGCCCGCTGACCGTCTTGTTCACCGCGTTCTGATCCCGCCCGCTCAACGCGCCGCCGAACGCCACGCGCCCTTGCAGGGCCGACACCCGGCTCTGGCTGCGGAGGCGGCTCCAGCACTCGCTCAGGAAGTCGCTGACGAGGCCGAAGTGGTTCGTCTTGATCGCCTCGCTGATCTTCGGCACGTCCCAACCCGGCAGGTAGCAGTGGAGGCGGTCCATCAGAGCCGTGTCGTTCCGCATCTCCGCCGGCATCGGGCCGAACAGGTGGCCGACCCGCTGCTGATGCTCCACGTCCACGTCGAAGTTGCCGACCATGACGATGCCGCCGTAGGCCCGGATGCTCTCCTTGCCGCGACTGAACTCGCCCGACTCCATGTACCCCTTCATGATGTTCACGCCGTCCTTCTGGTCGAAGGACACGCCGGACACCTCGTCGAAACAGACCACGTCGTACAGGCACACCAGCCCCCGCTGGCCGTTCGCGTTGTTCACGAACATGCGGGCGACGGTCGCCTTGCCGCCGCTGACGAGGTGCGAGTACGGGGAGATCTGCTGGAACAGGTGCGACTTGCCGGTCCCGCGCGGGCCGAGTTCGACGAGGTTGTAGTTCGCCTCCACGAACGGGATCATCCGCAGCAGCATCACGTCGGCGTTGCGCGCCGTCATGCCGCTCGGTTCCAGGCCGATGCTGCGGAGCAGGAACTGCTTCCACTCGGCGGTCGTGAACTTCGCCCGGCCTTCGTACAGAGCCGACAGCACGTCCCGCTTCGATAGCTGGATGGGGCGCAGGGCGGCGATGGCGAACGGCCGGCCGTTCTTCTCCTGCGCGATGACCGCGTCGTAGGTGAGATCGACCTCGGCGTAGAACCCGCCGGTCAGCATCCGCTCGTTGTCGCTGACCAGCTTGCCGTCGATGCTCACGTCCTTCAGTTGCAGGCTCGGCAGGGTCGCGAGGTACGAGTCGGTGCGGGCGTCGAGCCGGGCCGAGATGATGTCGATGATCTTGACCGATCCCGACTCCTTCGCGCGGGCCTTGAACAACTCCTCCTCGCCGCTGCGGACGGCGCGGTCCCGAAGCTGGCGCTCGACGATCTGCAACCCCTCCTGAATCTCGTCCTCGTTGGTGCCGGCGCAGTAGCGGCCGAGGAGGAACTCGCAGACGTAGGTCGGCACGGGGTACTGGCGGGCGAACCGGCGCACGAGGTCTTTGCGGACGATGTAGCCGTCGAACGCACCGGCCGCGAGCCGGTCCAGCGGGTCGAGTTCGAGTTCTGGCATTTATTCACCCACCGTGACCGCAGCTTTGGCGACGACGTTCCCGGCCGGGTCGAGCAGCACCACCGTCGTCGCCGTCCCCTCCCGACCGTCGTCCGCGACGGGCAGGGACACGGCTCCGTCCGACCCTACGGCCTTCGCGCCGGTATCGCCCGTGAGCGAGGTCGTCGGGTCGGCCGGCTTGTCGCGGAGATCGACCTTGCACCCGGCGAACTCGCCGACGATCTGAACGCGGCACCGGAGCCGGGACCATTTGACGGACTCGATTTTGGCCGAGGGTGCCGCCGTTTTGCCACCTCGGATGGCGAACTGCGGCACCACGCACTCCTGCAAACTGAGTCCCCCGTGATTGTACTCCTCGCCGGCCATGAAGCAGTCGATCCCCGGCGGGCAGGCGATCCGCACGTCGTCGGCCCAGAACCACGCGAACGCGGGCAGTTGTTCCACCGTCGCGGTCGGCTTCACCACCGCGCACCGCCGCCACCGGGTCGCTGTCAGGTACTTGGGCAGTTCGCACTTCGGCAGTCCCTTCGGCATGAGCAGCCAGCCGTGATCGGTGACGACGCGGACCTCCTGCCACCCCGCCGCCAAAAGCGCCTCGATCCGCAGCACCAAGCCGGTCAGCAGTTCGGGGATTCGGCGGGCCATCCCGCTCCCCTCGTTATGCCCGGCCTTATCCACGTTCTCCGCAAACTCGGTCCACGCCCGGCCGGTCGGGTCGCCGACCTCGCCCGCCGCGAGGTACTGAATGCCGTCGTCGGCCAGCAGCCTGCGGAAGCGATCCGAGGTCAGGTCTTTCTCCCCCTCGGCCACACACGGGCGGAACTCCTCCCCGGCGACCGTGCCTTTGAGCTTCGCGGCCACCGGCGAAACGGCGGGCTTCGCCGTGGGCGTCACGCTCGGCAGTGCCACGAACTGGTGGCGCACCTGCACCGGCCCCACTCGGCCCGAAAGCAGCGCCAACAACTTCTGCCCCACGTCGTACCGGAGGCCGTCCGCGAACAGGACGCACGTCCCCGCCGGCACCGGATCGAGCCGAGGCACTTCGCGGCCCGACAGCGGCGACGACTTCACCCGCTGTTGGAACAACTCGGCGGCGTCTCGGAGCCACGGCGCGTAGATGTGCGCCACCGCCGCCTTGACCGCGTCTTGGTCGGCGGGTCGGGCGACGGCCGCGAGCGCGTCCAGTGCGGCGGCATCGGCCTTCCAGCCCCCCTCGGTGTACACCTTCACCATGTCGGCCGTCGTCGCGCCGGTGAGGGCCGTGGTCGTCGTCGCGGCGAGCGTCGCCAAGTGCCGCAACGCACCGGCCAGCGGGCTGCGGTCCAGTTTGGCCCACACCCACTCGCGCCGGGGGCCGTGCTTCTCCTCAAGGGCCAGCACACTCTTGCGGGCCTGCACCACCGGCTCGGCGGGCAGTGCCAGCAGCGCGGTTCGGAGCGAGTCTTCCTCGGCGTCGTTGTCCTGCGGCCACGACCCGCCAACGTCATCGAACAGGCCGCTGCCGCGCGGCTTGGCCCGCCGCAACAGTTCCGTCAGGCCCGCGTACCGGGCCGGGGCCGTCTCGAACCGCTTCCACGCGGTCTTCCAAACGGCCTTCGGTTGCGTTCCCAACTTCTCGGCACCGGCCAGCGCGCCGTCGCGAACTGGGTCGAAGCCGTAGTCCGCGACGCACCGGCCGCACAGCGTCTCCCACCGCCCGGCGTCCCACCGGCTTTTCACCCCGGTCGGGTCGGAGAGCCAGCACAAAAGGTCGTCCACCGGGTCGTCGCTGATGAGCGCGTCGAAGTAGCTGGCGTTGAGTTCGCCGGCCGCAGACTTGGCCCGCAGGTCGGCGACCGGCACGTCGGCCAGTTGCTCGACGGCGCGGCGGATCGAGCCGGCCGTCGCCTGATCCTTCGCGACCGTCAGGTTCAGCCCACCGTTCTCCGATTGAAGGAACGCGGTGAGGGTCCAGTCCTTCGTGCTTAACTGCGACCAGAACACGCCCCGGTATTGCAGTTCCGCGAGCGGCTTCAGCGGGGGCGGGCAGTCGTCGGTGGCCCGCAGCGCGGCGCGGCTCACGCCGGGCAGGTACAGGATCGGCACCGCCCCGGCCCCGACCGTCGCTTCGGGAATCCGCCCGGCCAGCACGCACCGCAACCAGATCGCGGGGCCGGTGCGGGTCGCGGTGTCGTACTCCCCTAACGTGAAGAAGTGCGGCACCCGCGCGCGGAACCGGGGTGCGAGCCGCTCCCACTCCCGCTTGTCGTCGGGCCACAGGATCGCCGCCGGCGGCACCACGTCGTCGCGGTTGTAGTCGGTGGCCTTCTGGAGTGCGGCCAGCACCGCGTCGAACACGGTAGTAGGTGGCGTCATGAGTTGGTTCCGCCCGCGACGTGGCCGATGAGCGGGACCAGACGGGTCCGCACCTCATCCAGATACAGAACGAGGCCGTTCTCGGTGCCGCGCGCCCGTAACACGTCCAGCGGCGTTTCGGCCCAACAGCGGCGCTCGCGGGCGTAGTCGCCGCCGGTCAGCACCCGCAACACCCGCTTCGGGCTGCGCGGGGCGGTGTCGTCCTTGCACGCCGTCAGTTCGTGGCTCCGTTCGTGCGGATGGAACCCCAACCGTTGCCGTTCGGCGTCGAGGCGCGACTGTTCGTCCGCGTCGCCCGGCACGAAACCCGAAATCACCCACGCCTCGCGTTCCACGACGGCCAGCCCGACGACGATCACAAGCCCTTCGTGATCCTCGCGGCGCGCCTGTTCTAACCCGTCGCGGCGGTCCTCTTGGTCGTCCTGATCGCGGATCAAAACGACCGCCTCAAGTTCGGGAACTGTCGCGCGCAGCAATCGGAGCGCCCGGCGGGCGGCACGCGCGTCGGGCAAGCCGGGTTCGCCGTTGAAGAACCCTTCCGCTTCGATGCCCGCCGCCTCCGCGAGCGTTCGGATGCGCTTCCACGTTAATTGCTCGCCGGACCACGCCACCACCCACTCCCGCTGGTGGGGCAACTGGTCTTCGTCCAGCCAGTCGTTGATGGCGTCGATCAGGGCGCGATCCGCCAGTTCCGTGGCGGTGCGGTGGTCGGCGGGGGCTTCCGCGACGACGGCAAAACGGCGACTCATTTCGCGGCGACCTCCGGTTCCGCCACCCACTTCTCGCCGAACATGCTCCACATCTCGCCGGGGTGGAACTCGTCCTTCCACTTGGCGAACTTCGGGTGGTGCGTCAGCGGCTCGCACGCCGTCGAGCCGTCGTCGCGTAAGGATGTCACCTGAACCTCGCTCGGCTGCATGCGGCCGAGCAGATACGGCGAGTGTGTCGAACCGACGATCTGGATGTCGGGGTTCGCCGTCTGCACCCCGCGTAGCAGGTCGATCAACTCGCGTTGGGCCTTCGGGTGCAAGGCCCGGTCGAGGTCGTCCAGCAACAGCACGCCGGGCTTATTCACCCCGTGGATCGCCGTCAGGAGGCCGAGCGTCAGCAGCGTCCCCTCGCTCACTTGGTGGGCCTTCAGCCCCTTGCCGTTGATGGTGTCGAACAGCAGTTCCGATTGTGGAGTGTGCCGCAGCCGTAGGACGGCGGGTACGATTCGCCGCAAGTCCGCTTGGAGTTTCTGCCACTCGTCCGGGTCTTCCAGCGCCATACTCGCCAGCGCCGCGTGCATCCCGCTGCCGTCCACGTTCATCAAGCGTCGGTCGTTGCCGTGGGCTTGGTGATCGCGCAGGCGCGGCGTCTCCAAACGGAGCCACACCGAGTTGGGCAGCATTCCCTCTTGTTGTTGCCACTGCTTCCAATTCAGCGGGTCGCCGTCTTTGGCGAAAGCTGCTCCGTCCCCGGCCCACTTGTGGCCGTGCGGGATGGATTGTTCGGGTTGCGCTTTAGTGCGATACCGGAAGTGGACCGCATCCGACAGGCACGACAGTTCGACCGCGTCGTTGGTCCCGTGCGAGCGGTGCGACCGAAACTCTTTGTCCAGTTGTTCTGCGAGTGTTCGGAACGCGCGGCACAGCAGGTCGAGGGCTTGCAGGAAGCTCGTTTTGCCGCTGCCGTTCGCGCCCACGAACACCGTGAACGGTTCGAGGTTCACCGTCACGTCGCGCAGGCACTTGAAGTTCTTGATCGTGACGCACCGAATCATGACCCGTCCCCCTTCGCGGCCATTTTAGCACGCGCGGCGGTCTTCGCGGCGGTCGGCGGGTGTTCGTCGTTCACGCGGTCGCCGGTGAACTTGCCGTTCACCCAGAACCACGGGTAGGCGTCCTTGTCGCGCTCCGGTTCCTTGCCGCGATCCTTCGTCCACTTGATGTTCGGCGTCTTGCGCAGGATGTCGGCCTCCACGAAGGGCCGGATGTTCATGCGGACGCCGTCGTTCAGGTCCGGGTGCCAGCCGATGGCCTGTTCGGAGAGCGGCTTCCACCGCACGAAGATGTCGTGGGGCGGTTCGCCGGCGAGGATCAGCTTCAGCTTCGCCTGCAACGCTTGCGCGGCGGCGAGCCGCAGATCGGCCCCCACCGCGTCGCTCTTGCCCTGCGCCGCGATCCAGTCGCCGAGGTAGCTGTACGTCAGGTTCTCCAGCGCCTTGTGCGTAAGCTTGTGGTAGTTCACGAGGGCCGCGAAGCCGTCCTTGCGGCCGTCCCAGATGTGCCAGATGAAAGGCCGCTGGTGGAACCGCTTGCAGTGTTCCTCGAAGAACTTGTCGCGGAGCCACGCGGCGAGGTCGGTGTCGGTCTTGTACCCCACGGCGCGGAGCAGGTCGGCGAGGCGCTCGGCGGCGGGCGGTTCGGTCTTCACCCCCGGCAGGCACACGATGCCGTCGTCATCGACGTGCGGATCGACGACGGCGTCGAGTTCCGGCTGATCCGGCCAGCGGTAGCCGAGCAGCCGCGCGACGGCCACTTGCAAAGGGTCGGTGCTGGTGGCGATGTCCCCCTTGAACAGCCACTGCGTAGGGTCGTCCGAGTGTGGTTCCGGCAGCCCGTGGGGGTACTTCTCGGCCGCGACTGCCTGCCAGTGCGCGAGGTCGAAGGGGACTTTGACCAAAGTCGCTTCTGTAACCGACAATGCCTGATCCAAGTCGCGTAACGCTGAGAAGTAATCAGGCGACATCAAGTAGGTGTAAATTGCCAACTGATGCTTGGCGTCGTTCGGAATAATGGCCCCCACCGTCGCATCAAATTTTCTCTGAGAGAAAATTGTGACGATCTTTTCGCTTGTCACATTGATGGTGAAGCCCGGTCGCCCCCAAGCAATTGAGCCTGCCTGCCAAGCACCGCCTATGCGATTCTCAGCTTTCAACAAATTGATATGCTCGAAGTAATCACCGCCGGGACCACCCCAGTTCAAAATGCAGGTGTAACCGCTGAAAGGAGCTTGGTGTTCAGCGGCCGTCTGGAGATACTCCCAACCTTTTCCAAGTTGAGGCATCTCCCAATAGTTTCTGATAAATCTCGGCCCGTCAGTTGTACTCAGCCCCTGAGCAGAAAAGCAGTAATCGGACAGTCGCTTCTGGCTAGTATTCGATGTGTCCCAACTGATTCGGTGGTCTGGATTCTTCAACTGTCCTGCTTGTGGCACAACTTGCACTGGTGTCGGAATGCGGTCGGCCAGCCCATCGGCTTTGTCGGTGGGCGTCCGCGCCTCGATCACATCCAACCCCGCCATTGCGTGATCCTTCGCGGGCTTCGCGGCGGTGAGCGCCAGTAGAGCCACGTTGACCACCTCGCCGCTGATCGTCTCGAAGGCACGCGGCCCCAAACGGGCGACGAGGTTCCACTGCCGATCCGTCAGCAACTTCTCGCGTAGTTTCTTGTAGCTGGTGAGGAAGAGCCAGTTCTGTGGCGTGACGAGGGCCGTGCTGCCACCCGCCGCGCACAGTTGCAGACAGCGCAAAACGAACGCCGTCGCGAGGTCCGTTTTCGCGATGCCGTAGTACGTCTCGATGTACTCCTTCAGCGTTTCGCCCTGCTTGCCGCGACCCAAGTACGGCACGTTGGTGACGACGAACGTGTATTGCCGCGCGAGCAGGTCTGCCGCCGCCGTGATTCCCTGTGCGGCCACACCGACGACGGACAAGTCCTCGTCCTGAGCGTGTTTCGCCAGCGCCTTCTTCAGCAGCGTGTCCAGTTCCGCGTGCCGTGCGGTGAACAGGTCGCCGTCCTGCCGCCGGGGGTCGATCAGGCTGCCGAGGTGCGGAGCCTTCTCGAACAGTTCGTACAGCCGCTCCATCCCGTTGCGCAGCGTGTCGTCGCCGTTGGCGAGCTTCAGCCAGTCGTCCTTCTTGCCCGCGACGCCCTGCCCGGAACACGCGATGTTCAGCGGCGGGAGTTCGCGGTAGCCGAGCGGCTCGCCGTCCTCGCCGGGGTACTTCCACGCCGCGAGCGCCAGCGCGAAGGCCGCGATCTGGGTGCAACGCGGATCGAGTTCGAGGCCGTGGAGGTTTTCGCGCAGCACGGCGTCGCAAGCCTCGCGAGCCGACAACTTCTCATCGTGAATGCGCAGCGGCACGAGCAGGTTGAACGCGGACACGAGGAAATGCCCGCTGCCGCAGCACGGGTCGAGGAGCGTGAACTCCTTCAGCGACTTCGGCCAGCCGGCGAACGCGCCCGCCGCCGGGGTGCCGTCCTCGCGCCGGCGTAGGTATTCGAGCGGAACCGGCGATTCGGCGGGCGTCAATCCCCTGCTCGCCACGAACCACGCCCCGATGGTGTTGTGCAGGAGGAACTGCACCATGTACGGCTCGGTGAACAACTGCGTGACGGCGGGCAGCGTGCGCCCGTCGATCTTGTCCTCGCTCTCGTTGACCTCGTCCTTCTTCTTGGTCTGCCAGAACTGGTACACCCACCCCAACGAATCGTCGGCGGTGAAGGTCTGTTTGGGCAGGCTGTTGAGCAGCTTCTCCAGCGCGAGCCGCTGCTCCGGGGCGAACTCGATCTCCAGCAGCACGTCGTCGGTGCGGAAGATTTGCGGCAGCATCCGCGAGGCGAACCGCGCGGCCAGGGCGAAGCCGTTGGGGGCGGGCGGCTCGGCGGTGGGGGCCAGTTCTTCGCAGTCTTCGAGGCTGACGGCCACACCGTCCGGGTGCATGAGCAACCCGTTCTCGGCGAGGAACCGGGCGAACAACATGCGGTGCCAGTATTCGTAGGCGAGTTCCTGGGCGAGTTGGTCGATGGCCTGCGTGCCTTTCGGGTGCCGCACGTCGCCGACCTGACGCCCCCGCGCCCGGAGCCGGTTGCGCTGTTCCTTTTCCTTCGCGCCGAAATGTGCGTGCGGTTCGGCCACATCGACGGCCCGCTTCTGGAGGGCCGACCGCGCCGCAGCCTCGGCCGCGTCGCGGGCGTCGATGACGACGGATTCGAGTTGCTTACGAAGGTCGGAAGGCAGAGCGGGCATCGCCTATTCTCCGGGGCTTGGTTGCGGTGCTGCTCCGTCCCAATCCGGCAATCTCAACAGAACGTATCGCGGCTTACCACTCCCGACGCGGGTGGCGCGCACGTCGATGGTGATGGCCGCGTGCAGGTGCGAGTTGATCTCGTCGGGCGAAGTAATGTCTTCGCCCACCTTGCCCCGAACCACTTCCGTGCTGTCCGCGAGTTTGAACTCGAACGTGCGGGCCTTCGGCAGCACCCCTTGAAACTCGCCGGTGAGTGTCGTTTCTTCTTCGCGCAGGTTGTCTTTGCTCAGGCGTTCCAACCCCCGGCGCACTTCGCCCACGTCCTTGAACTGAAACATCTTGTCGCTGACACCCAACCCGCACACGGCTTCGTTGCTCGCGAGCAGTTCAAGGAAGTCGCGCACGGCTTTTACGCCGCGACTCCCCGCCGACGCGACCGAATCGGCGAGTTCGTCGTCGTCGCCCAGTGTGCCTCGCAGGATGTTCTGCGTGAGTTCCAGCGACTGGCCCGCGACGGTGTCTTCGCCGAAGTCGAGGGTGCCGGCGACGGGCATTTCTTCCAGTTCAAAGCCGAACGACCCGACAGCGGTCCCGGTGATGAGCAGCCGGGACTCGTCCCGGTTCGCGCTGGAGTTCGCCCCACGCCCGGAAAGCCCGGCCGCGACCTTCGCCACCGCCTCGGCGAACGCCGAAGTCGCCTTCGCACCGAAGTCAGCGAAGATGCCGTGCTGCCCGACGACCGGACGACCCCGGAACGTCAACCGCGCACGGGCCGGCTCGCGGTTCGGGGGCGTGATCGAACCCAACTCGCTTTCAACGATGTCCAATCGCGACTGGAGGCTCGATCTGTCGAGAACGTCTTCGTCGGGAATCTGGTCGAGCATCCTCTTGAGAGTGGAGCGTTCCGCGAGGAGCCGTCTGTACTCCTGAAGGTTCATGGCGTTCCTCCCGCCCGTAGGTTCAGCGCGGCGAGGGCATCGTCGGTGGGGTCGAGGTCAATTTGCAGAAACCCTTTCCAAGTGTCATCCCGCCGGTGCGACCACACACCGTACCAGTATGCGCTCTGCTCCACGAGGATCGCCGGTCGCGATCCCAATGAAACAAGAAACGCATCGACGAAGTAGTTCGCTTTCAGGAGAGCGCGGTTGGTGAGTGTCGGCGCGGCGGCTTGCAGTTGTTGCTGATTCACACCAATAGGAATGGAGAAGAACGTCACCACGTCGAGGTCGTTCGGATCGCGCGTTTGCGTGGTTTCTACGTCTTCCAAAAAGCTACCGTCGAGCCACTGAAAGCCGACTGTCAGTCCCGCCGAGTGCAACAATTGACGGTACTTCAGGAAGCCGTCGAGGATTTTTCGGCGTTGGGGCGACGTGCCGAAGCGGAAGGCGAAATCTGATAACGAAACGGGATACGGTGAACGATCCGCGCTCGTCGGCGCGGTCGAATTGATCGGCGGCAGAACGCCGTTTGCGTTCCATGCGGGTATCGCGACTGTCGCCATCGCTGCGAACCTCTCGGCGTGCTGCTTACAGGATAACGGGACCGTCTTTCAACTTCGCCAGAACTCGGCCCCGGACATCGTTCAGCCACGCCGTCAGGTCGTCTTCGGTCTTGATGGTGCCGCCGGGCAACGACACCGATTGTGCTTTCGGCTCCAGCAACTTCGCCGCTGCCGCCATCGCGTTGTTGAACCGCGTCGGCAGTGCGTCGCAGACGGCCTTCAGTTCGCTCAACTTCGTGTTGCCGAGCGTGGTCAGCACGTCCTCGGTGGTTCCCACGGCGACCGGCGGCACCACCCGCGCCCCCGACTTGGAGAGCAACTCGTACCGCTGGTCCGGTTGAAGTTGCTGCCAGTTCACCGAGGCGTCGAGCGCGGCCATGCCCGCCTCGTGACCTTTGACGCACGCGGTGTGGGCCTCGTTCAGCGCCCCCCGCAGGGCGGTGGTCAGCTTCTCGATCAGCCCCGGCACCGGGTCGGGATCGGCCAGCAAACCCCGTTGCTGTTCAACGGCCGCGACTTCGGGGCGCACCTGGGTGGCGACCGGCAGGTCGGCGGCGTGTTCGAGCAGAGAACACAGTTGCCGCCAGCGCGGGTGCCGTTGGGTGATCCCGTCGCGCCGCTTCTCCCACGCGGCGATCTCTTGCGCGAGCCGGTCCCGATGTTCGTGGAGGGCGCGCAACTGGTCGTTCCCGACGCGGTTGGTGATGTCGGCGAGGTGCGCGGTGTCCGGGTTCTTCGGCAGCGGCGCGTCGCCGCCCGCTTCCGCCGCCAACTTGGTCAAGCGGTTCAGGAACTCGACGGCGTGCTTCGACTCTTCGCCGGGTTGGGTGTTCAACCCAATCTTCTTGAACAAAGCCCGAAGCTCGATGAACTGAACTTTGGTGAGCGTCACCGTCTCGACGCGGAACTCGGCGGCGGCGATGTTCTTCTGATCCAGTTTGCCCTTCAGGATCGGCTCGGTGCCGGTCTTCGCCTGGACCGCGCCCGACTGGAACAGCACGGTGAGGCCGGCGTCGATGGCGTCTTGCGGCCACCCGTACCTCGCCCCGCCGAAGTGCTTGCGGACCTCCGTCCCCTTCTTGCCGGACCCGACGTACTCCATCACGGCCTTGCAAACGGGGTGCGATTCCGGGTCGCCCTTGTGACCGACGAGGCCGAGGGGGTCGCCGTCCCCCTTGAGACTGCGGGTGCGGACGTTGTCCCACTGCGACGCGGGGTGGTCGGCGAGGTGGAACAGCGGGTAGAGCCGGTCGAGGCACGCCGTGGCCGCGTCCTTGATCTTCTGATCCAAGAGGGTGCCGTTGAACGAGTCGCCGCCCGCGATGTACACGACCGTGTCGTTGAGGATCTCGGTAATCAGCCGGTCGCGGTCGCGCTGCGCCTGATCGCGGCGCGTCTCCATCGCTTTGAGTGCGTCGTTCCCTTCGGGCGTCGCCTGCGCCCCCTTCGCCTGAAGCGTGGTGACGGCCGCGTAGTACCCGGCAATCGCCTGTTTCAGTTCGTGGTCGTGCTTCTTCGGAACGTACCCGTACACGACGGCGGCGGTGTCGCCGGCGGCGCGGGCGTCGCTCTGGACTGTCTTCTCCTCCACATCCCACCCGTCGCGCACCCACACCGGGATGACGCCGCCGTCCGCGTTCGGTGCGGTGTCGCCGAAGGACAGTTCGATCTTCCGGTCGGTCTTGCTGGCCCCGTGTGGGAGCTTGAACCGCTTCAGGAACTCGCCGCACTGGGCGCGGAGCAGTTGGGCGCGCTCGCCGCCCAACTTGCCGGGGTCGGCCAGCAGCCGGTTCCGCGCCTCGTGGTACGCCCGGTTCCACTCGGACCCTTCGCGGGTCTGCATCCGGTACTCGTCCTCGACCTTCATGACCGCGCCGGCGGCGACGAGCTTCTCCAAGAGGTCGGGGACTTTCTTGCGCAGTTCGCTGCTGCTCTTGGTCAGGTCGGTGACGAGCAGGTCGGCGAGGGTGCCGGCGTCGGCCCGGACCCCGGCGTCGGCCGGCTCGTTCTTGTGCGGCAGTTGCCCGATCAGGAAGATCAGCGCGCACAGTTGGTAGCGGAGTTCGCCGTCCTCTTCCTGCGTCTGCCGGGCGATGGTTTCGGAGATTTCTTGCAGCAGGATGCCCGACTGGAGTACCCGCGTCTTGATGTGTTCGTAGAGGAACGCGCCGCCGACGACGCTGCCGTGGGGCAGGTCGGCGGTCTGTTTCACCGCGTCGTACACGATCCACAGTTGGGTGCGGAGTTGCGCGCCGGTCCCGGCCTTGTCCACCGCCCGCAGCACCTTCTCCCAGAACCGCCGCCGCACGGGGAGGATGGGGTAGTCCTTGACGAGCAGGCTCTCGTCCCGTTTCGTGAAGGCGATCTTGGTGGCCGACAGTTGACGCCGGATCTCGCCGTCGTGGGCGTCGAGGAGGGTTTTCAGTTCGGGTTCAGCAGACGGCTTCTTCTTGAGAACGACTTCCCGCGTGACCTGCTCCACGTCGGTGTCCTGCAACTCGACCGTGACCGGGAACCGCCCCTGAAGGCGTTGCAAGAGCGGCATCCCCGACAGCGCGTTCTGGCCGGTCGCCACGAACAGCACGTTCGCCCCCAACCGGGAGCAGCACTGCTCCTGAATGTCTTGAACCGCCTTCGAGCGGTTCACGTCGTCGCCGATGTACTGCTGCACCTCGTCCAGCACGATCAGCGTGCAGGGCAACTTCCCCTTCTGGCCGATGGCCTGCTTGATCTTCTCGATCATGTCCTCAATCGAGATGTCCGTGACCTTCGGGAACTGCTTCTGGAGCAGCAGTTTCACGTCGGCGGGCTTCGCCGCGAAGTCGGGCCGGGCGTCGAGGACCGCCCGCGCGATCAGGTCGGAGACGTACAGGTTGGCGAGTTCGCGGTCGAAGTCGCCGCTCGCCTTCGCGACGAACGCCCGGACCCCGGCTTCCAGTCCCTCCTCGCGGAGCCACAGGAGGAAGCCGGCGCGCGCGTACTGTTCCGGCAGGCCGACCGACTTGAAGACGATGCCGAGCAGTTCGAGCCGGATGCTGTCGCCGGCCCCGGCCCCAAGCGTCCCGGCGGCGGCGTGCAGCCCGCCGGCGCGCTTGGCCGCGTTCGTCAGTTCCCTGAAATGCTCCTTCACCGCGTTCGGCAGCTTGGCGACCCCGCGCGCCTTCGCCTTGTCGGGGAACTCGAAGTCGGCCCACAGGTATTGGAGCATCTTGACGAGGTGCGACTTCCCCGACCCGAAGAAGCCGCTGACCCAGACGCCCGG
>JALHNS010000164.1 GCA_022843445.1 Gemmata sp. | reverse complement strand
CGACCGGGCGTTCGCGCTCGCGGTGGTGGGGATGGTGCTCGCGTCGCCGGTCGCGTGGACGCACTACTTCGTGCTCGTCAGCTTCCCGCTGCTGGTGGCGTGGGCGTACCCGCCGCGCGGGGGCGCGCTCGCCGCGCTCGCGCTCGCGTCGGCGGTTCTGTGGCTTCCGGAGCGGCTCGTGCCGAACCTGCTCCTCCCCCCCGGCTCGGAAGTGCCGACGAGCGGCCCGCACGGAGTTGCCGGCCCGCTCATGGCCGCGGTCGGACTGGCCCCGTTCACGTTCGCGCTCGCCGCTCTGTTCGCGGTGCTGCTCGCACCCGCCCGCGCGCCCGATCCTACTTGAACGCCTTCACCCTGTTGCCGGCGGCGAGGAACACCACCTTCGGTTCGTGCTTCCGGGCCTCGGCGTCTTCCAGTTCCGCGTAGGTGGCGATGATGACCGTGTCGCCGGTGTGAATCAGGTGCGCGCCGGCCCCGTTCACGCAGATCACGCCGCTGCCGCGCGGCCCGGCCAGCGCGTACGTGACGAGCCGCGCGCCGTTGGTCACGTCCCACACGTGAACCTGTTCGTGCGGCAGAATGTCCGCGGCGTCCAACAGGTCCGTGTCGATGGTCACGCTGCCCTCGTACTCGACGTTCGTTTCCGTGACCGTCGCGCGGTGCAGCTTCGACTTCATCATGATGCGACGCATGTGTGCCCTCTTGCGCCCGGAAGACCTACCCCCGGCCCCTCCCTGAAGGGAGGGGAGACAGAACCTTCGGCGCTCGGCAACTTGAGCGGTGCGCGAGTGCTTTGTTCCCCTCCCTTCGGGGAGGGGTTAGGGGTGGGTGTGCGGGCTTCCGCTGCCATTCTACGCGCGCGGGCTAAGATGCGAGCGTTCGGTTCACCCCCCAAGAAGGAGCCTCTCCATGCGCACGGCAGTTCGGTTGTGTGTGCTCGCGGTCGCGGTGTGCGCCGCGGCGGTTCGCGCGGACGACAAGCCGTCGAAGGTGCCCGACGGCTTTACGGCGCTCTTCGACGGCAAATCGCTCAACGGCTGGAAGCCCACCGGTAAGGCCGATGTGTGGGCCGCCGAGGGCGGCGCGATCGTGTGCAAGGGCGGCGGCGGCGGTTACCTGCTCACGGAGAAGGAGTACGGCGACTTCGAGTTCCGCTGCGAGTACAAGTGGGAAAAGAAGGGCGGCAACAGCGGCGTCGCGCTGCGCACGCCGGCGAAGGGCGACCCCGCGTACGTGGGGATGGAGATTCAGCTCATCGACGACGAGGGCTGGCCGGGCAAGCTCGCGGCCTACCAGCACACCGGTTCCATCTACGACGTGCAACCCGCGAAGGAAGCGAAGAACAAGGCTATCGGCGAGTGGAACGAAGTGGTGATCGTGTGCAAGGGCCGCAAGGTGACGGTGACGCAGAACGGCGTCGAGTTGGTGAGCGCGAACTTGGACGACTACAAGGCGAAGGAGAAAAATCACCCCGGCCTCGCGCGCGAGAAGGGGCACATCGGGTTCCAGAGCTACAACGTGCGCGTCGACTTCCGCAACGTGGTCATCAAGGAACTGAAGTGACCGCCCGCCGTTAAACTGTAGCGGTCGCGCGTTCCGCGCGCGGCCCCGGCGGCGCGGTTTTCACGCGCCGCACGCAAGCACGCCGCGGTTCCCGGTTATCCTTGCACGACCACCGGGAGCCGCACATGTTCCTTTCGCTCGCGCTGGCGCTGTCCGCGCCGGTCTCCGACCCCGTCCCGCCGCCCGCCGCGCCGCGCTACTACATGATCCTGTTCGGCGGGCAGTCGGTGCCGTTCGTGCCGCGCACCGCGCACACGTTCGCCACCTATGTGAAGGCGACGCCCGGCGCGAACGGCGCGCTGGACCTCGAACAGGTCACGATCAGTTGGCTGCCCGCGGCAGGCCCGGTGAAACCGCTGCGCCTGCGCTCCCTACCCGGCAAGAACTACACCCTCGAAGAGACCTTCGACATAGCGGCCCACAACAACGCGCGCGTCTCGATGTGGGGGCCGTTCGAGATCGACGCGGGGCGCTACTGCGCCGCCGCCGCGCAAGCCGCGACGCTCGAAAGCGGCACGGTGCGGTTCCGCACCCTCGATTCGCTCGGCCGCAACCGGAGCGTGATGCACTGCGTTCACGCGGTCACGTTCGCGGACCCGAAGTTGCAAGCGCTCCGCCAACCGGTGCTGAAAGTGGGCGAACCGGGCACCGCGAAGCTGGCGATCAAGTACGCGGAGAGCGGCGCGTTCGCCAGCACCGAAACGCACGACTGGCTGATCGGCGCGCTGGGCCTCGATAAACAACCGGTCGTGCGCCGCGAACTCGGCGAGCAAGTGCCGCGGCAGTGGAAGTGACTTATCGCACCGGCACCAAGTTCCCGAAGAACTGGTCGGTGCAGCGGTCCCACGTGTAGTTCGCGCCCTCCGCGGCGCAGGCTTGCGGGTTGCCCTTCTCAATCGCGCGTTCGACCGCGCGACCGAGGTCGGTGTCGAGCGCACCGAGTTCGTCGCGCGTCACGATGTCCATCGGCCCGGTGACGGGATACGCGGCCACCGGCAGCCCGCTGCCGAGCGCTTCGATCACCACGATGCCGAACGTGTCGGTGCGCGACGGGAACACGAACAGGTCGCTCGCCGCGTACACTTCGCCGAGCGGTTCGCCCTTTCGGTAGCCGAGGAACTTCGCGTCCGGATACTTGCGCTCCAACTCCGAGCGGGCCGGCCCGTCGCCGACCACCACTTTCGTTCCACGCACGTTCAGCCGCAAGAAGTCGTCGATGCCCTTCTCGTGCGACACGCGGCCCACGTAGAGCAGCACCGGGCGCGGCCATTGCGATTCGTTCTTCACGCGCGGCTTGAAGGTGCCGAGATCGACGCCGCGCGACCACCGGCGGATCGGCGGCCGGAACCCGCGGGTGAACAGTTCTTTCTCCAAACTCGGCGTTGCGACCATCATGCACGAACTGCGCCCGTGGAACCACTTGAGGAACTTGTAGGTGAGCGCTTCCGGCACGCGGGCGAGGCGCTTGAGGTATTCGGGGAACCGCGTGTGGTACGATGTGGTGAAGTTCCAACCCGTGCGCACACAAAACCGGCGAACCCAGAACCCGATCGGCCCCTCCGTCGAGATGTGAACGTGATCGGGCCGGAACTTGGCGATACGCTCGTACACGCGCCCCGGGCGCATGGTGCAGAGCGGGATTTCCGGGTAGAACGGCACCGGGAACGACGGAAACGCGGTCGGCTCGATCACTTCCACGTCGTGCCCGCGAGCGCGCAGCACGTTGCTGGTGGTGTCGAGCGTTCGCACGACGCCGCTGACTTGCGGGTGCCAAGCGTCGGTGGCGATGAGTACGCGCGCCATGTGGGAAGTGTGGGCGACGCGGGGCCGGAATCAAGTTTCGCGGCGGTTAGGGTTGTGTGAAGCGCGCACGATTGCGCGGTTCGTGAGGGGTGTTCGGCAATGCCCGATCCCGACAAGCGGAAGATGCGAGAGATCAAGCGCGCGGTGAAGAAGCGCGGCAACAAGCACCGCCGCGCCGAGTTGAAACGCGCGCTGAGCGAGAACCCGGAGGAAGCGGCCCACGCGGAGGAAGACTTGGGCGGCTACAACTCGAGCGCGCTGAACAAACTCGACAACGACAGCACCCGCCGGAAGAAGGACGAGGAGTGAAGGTAAGAAAATCACAGACAACGCCCCTTCAGGTCGTCCGCTCAACCGAGCCCTCGCGCTTTGCGCAACCGCTACTCCGCTTCCGTTCGCCGCGGCGCGCGGGTACAACTTACCTTCACACTCGCGCCGCACCGGCGCGCGCCACGAAGGAACACGCCCCGCGATGACCGCACGGTTCACCGTTCTCGCTAGCGGTAGCAGTGGGAACGTCGCGCTGCTCGAACACAACGGGTTCGGCCTGCTCATCGACTGCGGCCTCCACCCGCGGTTCCTCACCGCGCGCCTGCAATCGGTCGGGGCGAACTGGGATCGCGTGTCGGCCGTTGTGCTCACGCACACGCACACCGACCACTGGAAAGACGGCACCCTCGCCGACCTCAACGCGCGCAAGATTCCCTTTTACGCGCACCCCAAACACTTCGACTTCCTCGATCCGCGGTCCGCGAACGTCGGCCACCTGAACCGCAACGGCCTCGCGCGCGAGTACGGCGACGCGCCCTTCGAACTCGCACCGGGTCTCGTGTGCCGGCCGGTGCGCGTGTCGCACGATTCCGTTCCCACTTACGGCTTTCGCATTGAAGCGCACGACGGCGGCCCCGGCCCCGCGTGGGTCGTGGGGTACGCCTCCGATCTCGGTTGCGGGTCGTCGGAACTGATCGAAGCGTTTGCCGGCGCGGACGTGCTCGCGCTGGAGTACAACCACGACGAGATGATGGAACGCGCCAGCCCGCGACCGAAGTTCCTCGTAGACCGCGTCCTCGGCGACATGGGCCACCTCAGCAACACGCAGGCCGCGGAACTGACCGCGACCATCGCCGGCCGCAGCGGAGAGGGGTTCCCGGCGGCGCTGATCCAACTGCACCTGAGCCGCGACTGCAACACGCCCGAACTCGCGGCCGTCGCGGGGCGCGAGGCTCTCGTCGGTCTGAACCCCGCCACCGAAGTGATTACCGCCAAGCAGGACTTCGCGGTGAAGTCGATTCCGCTCGCGCGCCGCCCGAACGCCGCGAATCGCGCCGTCGCGCGCGTGAAGCCGCAAAAGCGCCGCGTGGTGCAACCGTCGCTGCCGGGGTTCGACGAACCACTGTGGTAGCGCTCTTGTTCCGCGCCCGCCGGTCGGCTAATACATCGCGTGTCGGATTCGGAATGTGCGCACGAATGCGGCAGCGCCGAAAAAGGAATATTCGCGGGCCGTGAGCGAACTAGCAGTCGGGCGCAAAACTGCGGTCGCGTGCCCGCACATTCCGCACGGTTTGCTGCAACGCGCGGCACAACGACGGCGTAAGATGTCATAGTTCCTGTTGGTAGCCACATACGGGCACCTTGAAATTGGCACGTTGCCGCGGTTCGGGGCGTTTTCCCCGGTTCGCGGCACCGTTTGTTCAGGGAGTCCGTTCGAGCTGCGATCGCGAACTCGGATTCACCCGGACCTGTCGCTTTACGGACCTTGATCGGTCCCCTCTCCAAAACCGATCACCGTTCCGGGGGAGAAACTGAAATGCCGGAAATGAGTGGGGAACCCCCCGATATCGAAGAGGCGCTGTTGCGGCGGGCCGGAACCCGCACCGCCGCACCGGCCGCGATTCGCTCGAACCGCGAAGCGATCTCGGTCGAACTGGCGCTTACCGTGTTCCGCCAAATGCTGCGCACCCGCGCGCTCGAAGAGCGCAGCATCAAGATGAGCAAGTCCGGCGAAGCTTACTTCTGGATCGGCGGCCCCGGCGAGGAGGCGTTCAACGTCTGCCTCGGTCTTCAAGTCCACAAGGGCCGCGGGCCGGCCTTCGACTACCTCCACCTGCACTACCGCAACGCCGGCGTCATGCTCGCGATGGGCATGCCGATGATCGACCACACGCGGCAACTCGCCATGCGGTGGACCGACCGGCACTCGCGCGGCCGCAACTTCGTCGGTCACTACGCGATCCCCGAGTGGAACGTGGTGCCGGTCAGCAGCGTGATCGAAATTCAGTACGCGATGGCCCCCGGCACCGCACTCGTCCAGAAGCGCCACGGCCTGAAGAACCCGGCCGAGGCCGAGGGCATTAGCATCGTGGTCGGCGGCGACGCCGGCACCGCGGAAGGCGACTTCGAAACGTGCCTGAACTGGAGCACGCGGCCCGGCCAAGAACTGCCGGTGCTGATGGTCGTGACCAACAACCGGTTCGGCATCAGCACCGACATGGACACGGTTCACGCGCACCGGCCCATCGCGGACCGCGCGGACCCGTACGGCGTGCGGCACGAAACCATCGACGGCAACGACCCGGTCGCCGCGTGGCACGGCATCCAGCGCGCGATGCGCTACGTGCGCCGCGAGCGCAAACCGTTCCTGCTGGAAGCGACGGTGAGCCGCCTACACGGGCACAGCAGCAGCAGCGGCGCGCAGCGCAACTGGACCGAAACCGACACGCTCGCCGCCTTCGAGCAGAAGCTCATCGACGCGGGCGCGATCGACACCGCGAGCGTCCGCGCGCTCCGCGACGAAGCGAAGAAGGAAGCCGACGACGCGGTCGTGCAAACGATGACCGAACCGCAGCCGACGCGCGAAGACGTGTACACCTTCACCTACGCCGAAAGCGAAGTGGACGCGGTGTACCCCAAGGATTTCACCGGGCTACCGGGGAATTAAAAGGGAAAAAGGAAAAGGGTAAAAGGCAGACAGAGGCAAGTGAAACCATGACCGCTCCGCGTGAGAGCGACGAACCGCTGGACATCGAACGGCGCACCTTCGAGTTCGCCTTGCGCGTCGTGAAAGTGTGTTCCGCGCTCGACGCCCAACCCGGCGTCGGGCGCACGCTGAACAAGCAACTCCTGCGGTGCGGCACATCGGTCGGCGCGAACGTGACCGAAGCACAAGCCGCTCAAAGCCGCCCGGATTTCATTTCCAAGATGAATATCGCGCTCAAAGAGGCGCGCGAGTCGCTGTACTGGCTGCGCCTCATCTCCGCGAGCGCGCTGATGACCGAAGGCCAACTCGCCCCGCTCACGCAAGAGGCCGACGAAATCGCCCGCGTCCTCGGCGCGATCGTCCGCACCGCCCGCCGCAACCTCGACAGCAGTTGACCGGTCCGCTTCTGCCCGGCCTTTTTCCCTTTTCCTTTTTCACTTTGAATTGATCATGGCGAACATGGCGCAAGCCGTGCGGATGGCTCTGCACTACGGCGAGAAGCACCTCGGCGTGACGGACGTGTTCGGCGAAGACGTCGGCCCGCCGCTCGGGGGCGTGTTCACCGTCACGCAGGGGCTGAAGACGGCGTGGAACACCCCGCTCGACGAGCGCGGCATCCTCGGCACCGCGATGGGCATCGCGTACGCCGGCGGCCGGCCCGTGTGCGAAATCCAGTTCTGCGATTACGCCTTCAACGTGCTCGACCTGTTCAAAGTCGCGGGCAACCAGCGGTGGGCCGGCGGCGGCACGTTCGACATGCCCATCGTGGTGATGACGCCCAACGGCGCGGGCATTCGCGGCAGTTTGTACCACTCGCACAGCTTCGAGAGCTGGGCGAGCCGGCTACCGGGGTGGAAGATAGTGATGCCCTCCAACGCGCTCGACGCCTACGGCCTCATGCTCGCGGCGATCAAAGACCCGAACCCGGTGCTCGTGCTGCTGCCGAAGGCACTCCTGCGGCAGAAAGACGCGCGCCTGATTCCCGGCGAACCCGCGGACGCGGACGAACTGAGCCGCATGATCGACGCGCCGGTGGGTGACCGCGCGAACTGGGAACCGCAGTGGCCGAACCTACAAGACTACACGATCCCCATCGGCGTCGCCGATCTCGTGCGCGAAGGCACAGACGGCACCATCATCAGTTACGGTCGCCCGCTCGAACTGTGCGTGCAGGCCGCGGACGACCTCCGCGCCGCGCACGGGCACACCTTCGACGTGATCGACCTGCGCAGCATCTTCCCCTACGACTGGCGGACGATTTCGCAGAGCGTGCTGAAGACCGGTCGCGTGCTGATCGTGAACGAGGACACCGAAGTCACGAACTTCGGCGAGCACCTGCTGCGCCGGATCGTGGACGAGCACTTCTACGACCTCGCGGTGCGCCCGCGGACGCTGATGGGCAAGCACGTTCCCGGTATCGGGATGAACCAGAATTACGAGATGAACAGCGTGCCGCAACTCGGCGACGTGCGCGCCGCGATGCGCGAACTGGCGACCGACGCGGGGTGAAAACGAATGCGGCCCGCGGCGCGCCGGAGCGCACCGCGGGCCGCGTCTTATTGATGTTCGCTCCCGGGACCGCGGCCGTCTCGGCCGCACGTCTTCGTGGGCGCGAGCGGCCGAGACGGCCGCGGTCCCGGGGGAAAGTCACTTCGCGCACGTCCCGTCGCTGCACGGTACCAGTTCGCGCACGAGCCGGCCGCGAGCGTCGGTGTGCCACAATTCGCGGTACACCACCTGCGACGGCTTCGCTTCCGCCACAGGCGGCGAGCACTTCGCGCGGGCCAAGCAGATCGCGGCCTTCGCCCGCGCCGCGTCGGTTTCCGCCGGCGGCGCGCCCACCAGCGCCGCGGCCCAGAGCATCACAGTCACCATGAGGAACCCTCCTTATTAGACTCGTTGCGCAATAGTCGTTGGTCGATGCGTACCTCGGCCACGCGATCCGATGTGGCCGTTATCCGTACATGCGGTTGTGGAGCCCGGCGACGTTTTTCATCATCACCGTGTGTCGCCGGGGCGGGTGGCGGTACCGATCGGCGGCGATCCGCCAGATCTTCACCTTGCCGATCCCGTGTTCGGCCACGATCCGCTCCTTCGCCAACCGCCGGTTCGCGCGCCTCTCCTCGTCGCTCAGTTGACCCGACCTCGGCTTCTTCTTGGGCACTTGGAGGTCGCTCCCTTGGTACCCGCTGTCGCCCGACTTCGGCACCCCCTTGGGGATCCGCAACCGCGAGCGGTCGTACACCTTCTTGTCGTGAACGCGCCCCTGCGCCGCCTTGGACACGGCCTTGATCTGCACCCGTTGCTTCCCGCCGGGAGCCTTCCGCTTCCGCGTCACAACCACTTGGTGCTTCACGGTGTGCCGCTTCTTCTTCCCCGAGTAGCTGTCCCGCTGCTTCCGCTGGGGACGATTCACCGGTTGCTCGGTCGCGTCCACGAACACCGCTTCTAGTTCTAGATCCTCGGGATCGATCCGCACCTTCTTCTCCGGGATGCGGAACACACCCGCCATGCACAGGCTCAGTTCCTGAACCTTTCGCGACACCGTGCCCTTATCCACACCGAACAAGAACCCCACGAACTCCTGCGTGACGTACGCCCGGTAGTACAGCAGCGTGAGCAACAGCCGGTCGGCCAACCGGAGCTTCGCCTTGCGCCCGGCTCCGGGCTTGCGCCGTCGCGGCCGGGTTGCCGATTGCTTCGCCTTGCGAGCGAGCCACACCGGCTCCAGATCCGCCAAGAGCTTGTCGAACGCCCCGGCGGATAACCCCGTGAACATGCGGAAGAACGACGGCTTCCGGACCAGCTTCTCGTAATTCGTCATGCCGCCCAAATAGCCAACTGCCCGCTATTCTGCAACGAGTCTATTGAAGGTGCGAGCGAACCCGCGGGGCGCGACGAGCGGCCCGCGGATGAACCAGTCCGGCGGCAGCACGCGCGCCGGGAACCCGGTCGCGCCGCTGTACGCGTAGCTGTCGCCCTGCCGCAGCGCGCGGTCGACGGCGTCCGAGGTGGCCCAGAACCCGGCGGTGCTCGGGTCGCCCCACCCGGTCGGCCCGGTGTGATACGGCCCGACGCCCGGCAGGTCGCTCCAACTGTTCTCGACGTGCCCGAACTCGCGCCCGTCGTCGAGCACGATGTAGCCGTCCGCCGCCATACAGTGGCTCCACCCTTCGCGCGTCGGGCGCGCGACGCCGTTCGCGTCGCGCTCGCGCGAGAACGACCAGTTCGCGCAGATCGCGACGCCGTACCCGCTCGCGACGGCCGCTTTGAACTCGCGCCAGTTCGTCACCTTCGCCCCGTCGCGCACCGGGTGCTTGCGCGCGACCGCTTCGAGTTCCTTCGGGCAACCGGTGTGGTTCCAGTCGCGCGCCCGCTTCGCGCTGTAGTGGGTGAGATCGAGCGCGCCGTACTTCGCCTTCGGCACCATGCCGAAGGTCGTGACGAACGCCTTTGCGTACACACCAGTTGAACCGTCGCCGCGCGGGGTGGTGCCGCTCACCAGTCGCGCGCCCTGCACGCGGCTCCCAGCGTATGTGACCTCTTCGGAAAAGTGCGTGAACTCGGCCGGGTCGCCGCGGCGCGCCGCGATGTCGGCCGCGAGGGTGCGCTCGATGGCAGTCGTGACGCCGAACCCGACGCACGAGCCGGTCGGGTTCTGTTCTTTGGCCGGCGGCGCGCGCCCCGTGAGTTTGCGCTCCGCGTTCCACAGGAACACGTGCTTCGGCAACTCGTTCACTTGGCCCGCGGGCGTGTGTGCGAACGACACGAACCGCGCCGACCGCGCTTCGGAATCGGACGCCGCGGCGTCCGGCAGCCAACCGTCGGTGTGAACGAGCGCCGACAGTTGGTCCGGTGGTGGGGGTGCGGGCCGCGCGAGTTCGCGCCCGCCGGCCGCGCCGACGAGGAGAGAAACGAACACGACGAGCGCGCGCAGCGCCCAGCGCCGCACAGCGGCGCGCGAGGGGGAACTCATGGGAACCTCTGGGATGGGAAGGCCCCGGGACCGCGGCCGCCTCGGCCGCACGAAGCGCTGCGAAGTGGAACTGCCAATCGAGAATCAGTTGAAAAACGTGCGGCCGGGACGGCCGCGGTCCCGGGAGAACTACGACCCGTCGAGCGCCAGCGCGAGGCGCTCGAACAGTTTCGCTACTGCGGCGCGCTGCGCGTCGGTGAAGGGTGCGTCGGTCGGCAGCAGCGCCGCGAGTTCCGCCGCGACTTCCTTGCGCACGCACGCGAGCGCGTCCGGGCCGATCATCCGCGCCGCGGCGTCGCGCGCCACGCGCCGGAACTCTGCGGGGCTTGTCAGCGCCGTGTCCGCGGCCTCGCGCGCCAACTCGCGATACAGCACGGCGAGTTGCTTCGCGGCGCGTGCCTTCTTACTCGCGTCGCGCTCCGGGTCGGCGGCGAGCGCGGCCCGCACCTTCTCCGCGAGCGCGTCCGGCGGCTCCGGCGCGGGCGGCTTGCCGATCAGCACCACGCACCGCGCCGGCTCCGAAGGCACGTCGGCCAGAGCGGTATAGGCGAGCAACTCGTACCGCCCCGGGCCGCCGCTCACGAGCAGCACGCGGCCGTTGTCGATCGCGCGCACCGACAGGCCCGGCGCGAGTACCACCCACACCACGCGCTTGCCGGTCGTTTCGGCGCGAATCTCCGTGATGACCGCGGGCGCGGCGGTGACTTCCGCGGGCACCGTGAGCACCGGGGTCGGCTCACCGGCCGGGGCGCGCGCCGCTACCAGCGCGACGCACAACGCGACGCAACGCATGGGAAACCTGTGTGGTTGGAGTTCGAGCGCGGCCGAACGGCGCGCGGAGAGCATTACGCTACGAATGTATACTATTGTTCATGCGAGTCAAATCGGAATCGGCGGAATTCTTCTCCCGGGACCGCGGCCGCCTCGGCCGCCTCTGTGTTGTACGCGTGCGGCCGAGGCGGCCGCGGTCCCGGGAGAAAACGGCGCGCCTCATAGACACGCCCGCCGCGCGCGGGTACGCTCGCCGCGTTCCCTCTCCCTCGGAGCCTGCCATGAGCCGCATTTCGCGCCGCCGCGCGCTGCACCTCGCCGCCACCGGCTACCTGTTCACCGGTTCCGCCCTCTCCGTGCGCCGCGCGTACGGCGCGAACGAGAAGATTCGCGTCGCGGGCATCGGTGTCGGCGGGAAAGGCTCCAGCGACATCGAACAGGCCGCGAAGTTCATGGACGTGGTCGCGCTGTGCGACATCGACGAGGGCCGGCTGAGCGGGCGCGCGAAGACGTGGCCGACCGCGAAGACGTTCACCGACTACCGCGAGCTGTTCGACAAGATGGCGAAGGACTTCGACGCCGCGACGATTTCCACCGCGGACCACTCGCACGCGCCCGCCGCGGTGATGGCGATGAAGGCCGGCAAGCACGTCTACGTGCAAAAGCCGCTCACGCACACCGTCTTCGAGGCGCGCCTCATGCGCGAGGTCGCCGCGAAGCAAAAGGTGTGTACGCAGATGGGCAACCAAGGCTCCGCACTGAGCGGGCTGCGCCGCGCGGTCGAACTGGTGCGGGGCGGCGCGCTCGGCAACGTGCGCGAGGCGCACGTGTGGACGAACCGCCCGGCGCACTACTGGAAGCAGTCGCCGGACATCACCGCGCGACCGAAGGAAGCGCCGATTCCGAAGGGCGTGCACTGGGAAGAGTTCATCGGCCCCGCGCCGATGCGCCCGTACGCGGTGGCGTTCGCGCCGCGGCCCGCGTACCACCCGCACGACTGGCGCGGGTACTGGGACTTCGGCACCGGCGCGCTGGGCGACATGGCGTGCCACACCGCGAACATGGCGTTCCGCGCGCTGCAACTCGGCGCACCGACAGCCGTCAGCGCGACCGCCGGCGAGATTAATCCGGAGACGTTCCCCGCGTGGGCACACATTCAGTACACGTTCGCGGCGCGCGGCGACATGCCCGCCTGCACGCTGCACTGGTACGAGGGCGCGAAGGACGGCAAGAAGGTGCTCCCGCCGGCCGAACTGCTGGCAAAGCTGCTGAAGCCGGGCGAGAAGCTCGCGGACAGCGGCTCGATTCTTGTGGGCGACAAGGGCGTCCTGTTCAGCCCGAACGACTACGGCGCGCAGTTCCGCCTCACCCCGGATGACAGTTTCAAGGGCGTGCAGACCACGAAGCCGGAGAAGGGGCCGGAGGGCGTCGCGGGGAACCAAGACGAGTACATGAAGAAGGAGTGGGCCGACGCGATTCGCGGGAACAAGCCGGAACTGGCGTCGTCCGCGTTCGACTACGCCGGGCAACTCACGGAAACGATGCTGATGGGCAACATCGCGGTGCGGTTCGCGGGCACGAAGTTGGAGTGGGACGCGGCGAAGATGGTGTTCCCGAACTCGGCCGCCGCGACGAAACTCGTGAGCAAAGAGTACCGCAAGGGCTGGGACTGGCTGTTGAAGGGGTAATTGAACCCGAGGCGCGAGACGGTCACCGGCTCAACCCGTCGGCGTCCGCGCGCAGCGCGGCGAGCGGCTTCGCGGGGAAGTTGGTTTTCAGGTTCTCACGCTCGTTGAGGTCGGTGCTCACCGCGACGAACGTACTCTTGGCGGGCGCTTTCGGGTCCGGGATCACGTAACAGAAGTGCAGGTCGGTGCCGTAGAACTGCGCGCCGGTCGCTGGCACCGTCGCCATCAGCGGCACGACCTTCCCGTCGTCGTCGTCGAACCACACCGCGCCCTTGTCGGTGACGAGTGCCGCGAAGGTGTCGCCGGCGAACGTCGCGCCCTTACCCGTGGCCCCCACCGCGCCGGTCGGGAACGCGAAGAACTGTGGCCCTTTCCCCTTGTCGTCCAGCGGCAGCACCGCGACCGCTTTGTCCCTCTTGCCGTCCGCGTTCGTTTCGAAGGCGTACAGCACGCGGCCCGCGGCGCTCACCGCCACGCCCAGCGATTGGCCCACGTCGCCGCCGAGGTCCAGCTTGCGCGCTACCTCGAGGCCGGGCGCGGCCTTCAGCACGTACACCACCCCCGCGACCGCGACCGCGATCGAGCCGTTGCCCTCCGCCTTCGCCACACTCGCGCCGAGCGCCACGCGCCCCGCGGTGGCGTGCTCGGGCACGAACTCCGACACCGCCTTCCCGCCGGGGAGGTCTACGAGCAGCACCGCGCCCGCGGTGGACACCGTAACCACCTGTTTGCCGCCGGGCGCGAAGAACGCCGCCGCGAGGCCGGCCTTGCGGTGCTCCGGGTTCTCCTTGTACGGGTCCAAGTTGTTGGCGACCTTCTCCTTCGCGCCCACCTTCCAGACGTGCAAGTTGCCCACGATGCCCGCGAGGAAGAACGTGCCCTCCGGCGTGGTAATCAGGTCGGCGATGGGCTGGGGCACGCTGTCGCCGGGGAACTCGATGCGGGCCGCCGCGTCGCGCGCCCCGGACGCGGTGTAGGTGTCTAGGGCCAGTTGCTCGCCCGTGCCGCCCGCGCCGGGGTTGGTTTGAACCAGCACGTACAGGTCGTCGCCGGACTTCGCGCGCGGGAACGCGCGGCGCACCGCGGCGAACGGCGTCGCCAGTTCCACGCGGTCCTTCTGGCCGTCGGTCAGTTTCGACTTGTCGCCGACCGGCGCGACGGCAACGGCCCGCAGTTTGGGCACACCGATCATCGCCTTCCCGGACGGCCCGACCTCTTTCTCCTTCGGCTTCGGATCGACCTTGTCCTTGCCCTTCGGGTCCACCTTGTCTTTGCCCTTCGGGTCCGCCTTGTCTTTCGGCTCCGGGCCGGGGCCGCCGGTGCCGGGCGCGCTGCCCGCGAACGGGTCTTCGCTTTTCTTCTTGGCTTCCTCTTCCGCCTTGCGCTTGGCCTCGGCGACCACTTCGGCGTCGGCACGCTTGTCCTTGATGTATCGGACCGCGGCCGCGCCCCCCAGAGCCAACGCCAGCCCGCCCACGACGAGCGTCACCAGTACCGCCGTGCCCTTGCCGCCGCGCTCCTGCGGCGGGCGGTAGCCGGGCTTCTCTTCGTCCGCGGTCTCGCCGCTTTCGCCGTCGCCCTTCTTGGCCTTCTTCGCCCGCGGTTCGTCTTGGCGCCGCTTCTCGGGTTCCGAAGGGACGTCGAGCAGTGCGCCGAGCGTGAACGGGTTGTTGGGATCGACCGCCGGCGCGTCGTTGCCTTCGTCTTCGCTCTTGGCGGCGGGCTTGGCCTTTTTCTTCGGTGCGGGCGCGGGGGCTTCGGCTTTCGGCTTCGCGTCGGCGTCTTTCTTCGAAGGCGGCTCGGCCTTCGCGCCCGTCTTGGTGACGGGCGCGCCGCCCCCGAACGCGAACGGGTTGTCGTCTTCGTCGCCCTCGGTCGTTTCGGCAGCCGGTTCCGGTTCCGGTTCCGGCTCCGGCGGC
>JALHNS010000163.1:5160-14859 GCA_022843445.1 Gemmata sp. | reverse complement strand
GCGGGCGCACAGGTGCGTCGCGGTGCAGAGCAGGTCCGGGAGCGCGGCGCTCAGTTGCCGCGCGGCGTCGAACGCGGCGAGCAGGAAGCTGCGGCCGAACGCCTCGGCGTGAACGGCCTTCGGCGCGGGCCGCGCGAGGTGCGGGTGCTCGAGCCACCGCGCGAGCAGCGGTTCGAGGCACTTGCCTTGCACCGCGCGCTTGCCGCCGGCGTCCGCGAACTCCGCGCCGCGCGAGCCGTGAAACAGGATCGCGTCGAGCAACTGGTTGCCCGGCCCGGCTTCGCAGCCGAGCACGGTGGACGGTTTCGCGCGCGCCGGCAGGAACACGGCGGTCGAGACCGCGCCGAGGTGAACGAGCAGCCGCGGTTCGCTCGAATCGCCGAACAGAACGAGGTCCGCGACGGCCGAGAGCATCCGCCCGGTGCCGCCGGCGGCGCGGTCGCGGTCGGCGAACCCGTGCAGCACGCTCACGCCCAGCGCTTCGGCCACGCGCTGCGCCACTTCGGGCCACGGCACCGGCAGCCGGCTCGCGGGGCGCGCCGGTTCCAGCAGCCCGAGCGCGAAGGCGTCGCGCGGCGAGAGGGCCGCTTTGCTCAGCGCTTGGCGCGCCGCGTACGCGAGCGTGTCGGCGAGGGCGCGCGCGAACTCCGGCGGCGCGGTGTCCGGCGCGGCGCGGAACAGGTCGCGCACCGCGGGCGGGAACGCGACGCGCCCCGCGGGCGAAACGTGCGGTTTCAGATCGAAGCCGAGGCCGGCGGCGCGCACGCACACCGCGTCCGCGCCTTCGAGACCGGAGCCGACCGACAGGCCGAGGAAGTGCCGGTTCACGTTCGCGCCCCCAACGAGCCGGAAGCGTGAGCGACGGTGCCGTTCGCGGGGCGAAGAACCGTCGCTCACGCTTCCGGCTCGTCGGACGGGCCGCGGCGCTACGCCACCGCGAGGATCCCGTTGGTGGTCTTCACCGCGGCCTGCACGAAGCAGTCGAAGATTTGCACGTCGAGCGCGCTCGCGGTGTCCGCTTCCGGGTGCCACTGCACGCCCACGCAGAACCACGTCGGGTCGGTGGACTCGATGGCCTCGATGACGCCGTCCGGCGCGCGGGCCGCGACCCGCATGCGCTTGCCGAGTTGGTTCACCGCTTGGTGGTGCGCGCTGTTCACGCGCAGCTCTTGCGTGCCGTAAATGTCGTCGAGCCGCGTGTTCTCCTCGATCAGCACCATGTGCCGGTGCGGCGCGCCCATCTGGTCGAAGTGCGGCAGCGCTTTGGGGCACTCCGCGGGCAGGTGCAGGAACAGCGTGCCGCCCGCGAACACGTTCAGTTGCTGCATGCCGACGCCCACGCCGAGCACCGGGATGCGCTGCTCGAAGATTTTCGCCAGCAGGTAGCGGTCGGCGTCCTCGCGCCGCGCGGGCATGGGGTTCACGGCCGAAGTGGGCTGTTGGCCGTTGCGGCGCGGGTCCATGTCCGCGCCGCCGGTGAGCACGATGCCGGCGCACAAGTTCAGGAGCGCGTCGATCTCCGCGAGGTTGTCTTTGCGGAGCGGCGGCAGCAGCACGGGCAGGCCGCCGGCGTTCACGATGGCGTCCACGTAGCCGATGTTGAGTTTGGCGAACGCGGGCGCGTTCTTGGGGGCGACGAGGTCCGCGTTCACGGCGATGAGGGGCCGGGCGTGCGGGGCCGCGGGGGCCTTCTCTTTGGGCTTGGCGTCTTTGGTGCGAACGGCCATTGCGGGTCGGTCCTCCGTGACCGGCGGGCGGGGCGTCGTGCCCCGTGTATGGTGCGAGAAGTGAGAGTGTATCGAGCGCGAAACGCGCGATACAACCCCAACTTCTCGCCCCGTGGTAAAATGCCGACAACGAACCCGGAGGACGGCCGATGAGCACCGCTACCGACCCGCGCCCCGCGACGCTCGAAGAGCTAAAGGCGCGGCACGCGAAGACCCCGGCACAAGTCGCGGCGCTGCGCGCGGCCGAGTACGAAATGGACGAACAGCACGCGGGTAACTTCGTCGCGTACACCGATGACTGGGACGGGGACGCGCTCACCCGAACGGTCGTCGCGTGCGCCCCGACGGTCGCGGCGTTCCACGAGCAGTTGGAACGGCTCCAACCCGACGTGCGCGCTCGCGTTGCCCTCACCCAAATTCCGCCCGCGAACGCGCTGAGCGCTCCGTCCGCCTTCCTCACCTAACACCGCACGGCGCGCCCAATGTCGTTTGTTCTTCCCGTTCGCCCCTTTCGACGCGCCGGGCGCGATTGCTCGCGCGTGGACGTGCCGCTGTTCGTCGCGAGCGCCGGAACCGAGATCGGGCACACGTTCCGACTCGACACCGGTGCGGACATTACCACTGTCAGCGAAGACGTGGCGGTAAAGTTGGGGTTGGCAACGACGGGCAGCTCGATCCCCTTCGCGGGTGTGAGCGGGGGCGGCGCGGGCCAAATGGTCGCGGTGAGTTTTCGGTTCCCGCCGGACGACATCAGCGGCAACCCGGACCCGCTCCGGTCCTCGGTGTGGGTCGTCATCACGGGCCGGACGGGAGTTGCGCTGCTCAGCCTTCAGGACGTTCACGAGCACTTCGCGCTGGGCACCGACGACACGCACGTGTACTTCACCAACCGCTAAGTGCCTTACGCCGGTTCCCACACCAAGATTTCGCCCTTGCCCGGAACGGACGAGTCGCCCAAGTGACGGCGGTACACCCCGGCCGCGCCGTGCGGGAGATCGAAGCCGAACTGCGCGAGGTGCTTCGCGTACAGGCTCACGAACGCCGGCCGGTACACGCACGCTTCGTTGAAGGTCGGCATCAGCTTCACGGGCTTCAGCGAGATGATGGTGCCGCGCTGCATCCACGCGCCCGTGCGCAGTTCGCCACCGCTCATCAGCACGATGGTTCCGCCCTTCATCTGAAGGCCGGCGAAGTCGCGCACCGGGCCGCGGATCGCGATCAGCCCGCGCTTCATGCGCATGCCCACCTCGATGCCCGCGGAGCCGTCCACGAGGATCGTTCCGCCGCTCATGCCACTGAAGCTGCCGCGATACGCGCACCCGAGTTGCTGCCCGGCGTTGCCGCGCACGCGAATCAGGCCGCCGGTCATCTCGCCGCCGACCCAATCGGTCGCGTTCCCGGTCACTTCGATCTCGCCGCCGCTCATGTACGCGCCGAGGTGCATGCCGACGTTGCCGACGACCCGCACGCGCCCGCGGGTCATCTGCCGGCCGATCCACTTCACTTTCGTGAGGTCGCCGCGCAGCTCGATTTCGTCCGAACCGTCGCCTTCGACGGTGAAGAAGTCGTCGAGCCGCACTTGGCGCTTGCCGTGCATGACCGGCAGCGCGCGGATGGTGTCGTTGGAGAGCGGCGCGAGCGCGTCCGGCGTGAGGCACTCGGCCTCGAGCGGCACCGTCGGCGCGTCTTTCAGCGTGAGCGTGAGCATCGGTGAGTTCGTCTCTCGTCTGGTCAGCCGCCGGGCGGTTCGGGGCCGGAATCTGGTGTCCACATCACAACCAAGTCCTGCTGTTCCGACAAGCAATCTGCGAATTCGGCATCGTCCCCTTCGATCAAAACTCCACTGAGATCCGCCCCGCGGAATTCGCACGCCTCGAACTTCGAACCCCGGAGGTCCGCACCACACATCGCGGCCTCAACAAACTTGCAGCGGCGGAAGGTGGACGAACGCATGTCGCAGCCTGTGAGGTCGGCTCCGGTAAAGTCGCAGTCCTCGAAGTCGTTCCAGCACATCCGCGATTCGGTCAGGTCCGTGTTCGCAAACGAAGTTCGTTCCAACAGGGAGCGCCCGAAATAGGTGCGCGGCAAACTCAGGCCGCTGAAGCGAGAGTCTGACTCAATAGCCCGAAAGAATCTGAAACCGCGTTCGTCGTCATCGTTGTAGTTCGGCATCCCCGGCGGGATGAACGGTTCGCCGCTCGCGGTGCGCGGCATGTCCAAGCCTCGCGCTTCGAGTGCGGCCCACGTTTCCGCAACTGTTTTGCGCATCGGCGCACCTCGCCTCACGTCGCGCTCTTGCCTTCAGAGTAGGAGATCGTCTACGCTCAAGTGCCCGCGGGCGCGCGATTCGAGTCGCTCGCCTCGCGCGTCCGCACCGGGCGCGAGCGTTCAGTCGTGCGCAACGCGGGAGCCGCGTTGGGCGCGCGCCGCGTGAGCGGAGACGCACCACTCGTTTCGGGGGCCGCTACCGTGTGGGTACAGCAAGTCGGGTGCGGCGTGCAGGCGATCACCTTCGCGCGCGACGGCCGCACGCTGTACACGCTCGACGCGAAGGGCCGACTCATCGCGTGGGACACTTCGACGCGCGCCAAGCGCGAGATTGCGGTCGGACTGGAATCGCATTCCCTAAACCCCGAACACTTCTTTGAGTTGCCGAACGGTCGCCTCTTGCTCGATACTTCGAGCGGTTGCGAACTCGCAGACCTCGCGACTGGAACACTTAAATTGGTGCTTCTCAAGGGCCGTCGGTGGGGCGCGTGCGATGTGACCGTACTGCCTGACGGGCACGCATTCTTCATCCACGTTACCGGGCGCGCGATCGGACGCACGAATCTGCTAACCGGAGAGGAACTGCCGTTGCTGGAAGTGCCGGGTGTGGAGTTGAACCGCCGGGTGACTTCGATTGCCGTCGCGCCGGATCGACTCTCCGCGTTCGTCAACGCGCCGAGCCTCGGCGGGCACATTCTCTTCGACATCACTCCCGATCATAGGTTGGTGCGTCGCGAGCCGGACGCGGGAGTTTCAACCCCCCAGATGCTGCGCTTCGCGCCAGACGGGCGCACCGCGGTGTTGCTCGGGATTTATGATCGCCAGCTCACGGTGTGGGATGTTGAGCGCCGAGAGGCGCGCGGGAAGCCGGTGTGGTGGGCCGGGGGTGAGGTGCGGATCGCGTTCAACCCGGTGCTGCCGCTGTTCGCGGTGCCGCACACGCAAAACACGGTCGCGGTGCGGAGCCTCGAAACGGGCGAGCTGGTGCGCGAACTGGACTTCGCGCTCGGCAAGCAGATCACGGCGCTCGCGTTCGCCCCGGACGGCCTCACCTGCGCCGTCGGCGGCACCAACAAGCGGTTCGCGGTGTTCGACGTGGACGTGTGATTTTCATGGTAGTAGGCACGCTCCGCGTGCCGTGTGTTCGAGCCGTGTTAGCTGACGCGGCCCGAACACACGGCACGCGGAGCGTGCCTACTACCTTCCACGGGCCGCGAAACTGACGCGACCCGAACACACGGCACGCGGAGCGTGCCTACTGCTTGGTTACTTCTTCCGCTCTTGCACGATCACGCGGACGCCCTTCTTGTTGGACGAGATCACGTCCAGCAGGCCGTCGCCGTTGATGTCGGCCACCTCGAACTGCGTGCCGATGCCGCTGTCCTCGTCGATGGTCATCGGCGTGAACTGCGTCAGGCCGTCCGCGCCCTTCGTGTTCTTCAGCCAGTAGATGATCGCGGGGCCGTCCGAACCCGGTTCGCTCTTGCCGTGGCTCCACCACCGCTTGCCGGTAATCAGGTCCGGGCGGCCGTCGCCATCAATGTCCTTAAAGTGCGCCGCGTGCGTCTCGCTCACCAGCTTCGGGAAGATGTCCTGCTTCTGGAAGGCATTGTCGCGGCGCTTGTGCCACCAGATGCCGAACTTGTGCGCCGAAGTGCTAATCACGTCGGTCTTGCCGTCGCCGTCCATGTCGTAGGCGAACATGTCGGCGCACGCCTCGCCGAGGGCGGCGGGGTGGAACTTCCACGGCGTCTTCCCGTCGGCCTTCTCCGGGTGCTCCCACCAGCCGCCGGTGCAGATCACGTCGAGCTTACCGTCGCCGTTTAGGTCGCCGATGCCGAGGCCGTGGCTGAACCGCTGCGTGCCGGGAATCTCCTTGCGCGTGTTCGGCACTTCCTTCCCGTTCTCCAACTTCGCGGGCGTGCTCGGCTCGCTGATCGGGTGCATGTCCCACAGCGCGGTCGGGTCTTTCGCGTTCGGGGTGAAGTAGGCCATTTGGCCCTCGTTCCCCTTGCCCGGCGGTTGGAAGCCCATCACCAGCACGCGCTTGCCCTTCTCCGTGAGTTCCGCGTAGATCGGCGTTTCGTTGCAGGCGCTGTGCCAGATGGTGTGCTTCTTCCAGTGGCCGTCTTTGCCCTTGGGGTTTTCCATCCAGTAGCACGGCGCGCCGGGGAAGTCGATGACGACGAGGTCCGGGAAGCCGTCGCCGTTGAAGTCGTCGGCCCAGCACGCGAACGAGCGGCTGTAGTTGCTCAGCCCGGTGCCGTGGTCCTTGAACGGCTGCATCTCGTGCGCCTTCCACTCCGGCGCTTCGTACCAGTACTCGCCGTTCAGCACGTCGATCTTCCCGTCCTTGTTCACGTCGGCAATCGCGACGCCCTCGGACCGGAACTTGGTGTCCAGAACGGTCTTCTTCCACGTGATCTTGGGTTCGTCGGCGCGCGGCGCGGCCGGCGCGAGTGCCACAGAGAGCGCGACCGCCGCGAGCGGGAGCGCGAACAACAGGCGGGACATGGGAGAGGCTCCGAACGGGGAATCAGGCGGTGAAGGGATTATGCGGGCGCGCGCCGCGGGATGCAACGGGCGAATGGGGCGCGCGCCGTTTCGCGCCGCAAACTTGCCGCGACCGGTACCGGCCCTATAGTAATTGTTCCGATTCCGTTTACGGACCCGCGGACTACCGCGGCATTCACGAGATCACGGTCATGGCGAAGACGTGCGTTTTCACGGGCAAGAAGGCGGTGTTCGGTAACCGCAAGAAGTACCGCGGTAAGGCGAAGTACCTCGGCGGCGTCGGCAAGAAGATCCTCGGCACCAGCCGCCGCAAGTTCAAACCGAACCTGCAGAAAGTCACCTGCGTCATCGACGGCGTGGTGAAGAAGGTTTGGGTCTCGGCGTCGGCGATCCGCAGCGGCCTCGTCGTGAAGCCGGTGATCGTGCAGCCGTTCGAGAAGGTGAACGTGTAAGGCCGCGCCCCGGAACGCGCCGCCGGTCGAACCGCCGGCGTGAGCCGGCGGGTTACTTTGTACCACCCACCGGCTTACGCCGGCGGTTCGACTGCAAAGGGGCCGCTCATGTCGCTTTCCCTCGACCAAGTGCGCAAAGTGGCCCGGCTCGCGCGACTCGAACTCGCGGAGCCGGACCTCGTGCGCATGCAGTCGCAACTCTCCGCGATCCTCGACTACATCGACCAACTGAACGAACTCGACACCGAGGGCGTGGAGCCGCTCGCGCACCCGCTGCCGGTGCAGAACGTGTTCCGCGCCGACGAACCGGTGCCCTCTCTCCCGCCGGCCGAAGCGCTGCAGAACGCGCCCGCGAAGCTCGGCGACTACTTCGCGGTGCCCGCCGTCTTCTCCGACGAACCCGTCAGCCACTAAGAAGAGTGTTCATCCGCAGATTACGCAGATGGACGCAGATTTGAAGACGAAGAAAACGACCTTTGACAGGATGAATTCAGTCTTCTGAAATCTTGTCAAAACTCTTCTCTCGTCTTCTCCTTTGTCTTCAAATCTGCGTCCATCTACGTAATCTGCGGATCAAACTCTTCCGTTGCGAAAACTGCGGATCACTCTTCTGCCATCTTGAAGCACCTATGAACCTCATCGAACTGACCGCGGGTGAACTCGTCGCGCTCCAAGAGCAGAAGAAGGCCAGCGCGCTCGAAATCGCCGACGCCTTCATCGCCGCGTCCGCGGCGCGCGAACCGAAGTTGCGGTCGTTCACGCTGCCGCCGGACGCCGACGCGGTGCGCGCGGCCGCGCGCGCCGTTGATGCGAAGCGCGCGAAGGGCGAAGCACTCGGGAAGCTCGCGGGCGTGCCGGTCGCGATCAAAGACGTGCTCTGCACGAAGGGCGTGCGGACCACCTGTTCGAGCAAGATGCTGGCGAACTTCGTGCCGCCGTACAGCGCGCACGCGGTCGAACGGCTGATCGCCCAAGACGCGATCCCGTTCGGCAAGACGAACATGGACGAGTTCGCGATGGGCTCGTCCACGGAGAACAGCGCGTTCCAGCAGACGCGCAACCCGTGGGACGTGACCCGCATTCCGGGCGGCAGCAGCGGCGGGAGCGCGGCGTGCGTCGCGGGGTGCCAAGCTCCGGTGTCGCTCGGCACGGATACCGGCGGCTCGATCCGCCAACCCGCGGCGCTCTGCGGCCTCGTCGGACTGAAGCCGACCTACGGCCGCGTGTCGCGCTACGGCCTCATCGCGTTCGCCAGTTCGCTCGACCAGATCGGGCCGTTCGCGCACGACGTGCGCGACAGCGCGCTCGGGATGGTATCCATCGCCGGGCACGACGGCCGCGACAGCACGAGTGTGAACGAACCGGTCCCCGCGTACACGAAGGCGCTCGACACGCCCATCGCCGGGCTGCGCATCGGCGTGCCGAAAGAGTTCTTCGGGCAGGGCTTGGACCCCGAAGTAGAAGCAACCGTGCGCGCGGCGCTGAAGGAGTACGAGAAGCAGGGCGCGAAGCTGGTGGATGTGTCGTTGCCGCACAGCCCGTACGCGCTCGCGGCGTACTACATCGTCGCGCCGGCGGAAGCGAGCAGCAACCTCGCGCGGTTCGACGGCATGCACTACGGCCACCGCACCGCGGAAAAGACCGACCTGATTGCCACCTACGCGAAGTCGCGCGCCGAGGGCTTCGGTAAGGAAGTGCAGCGCCGCATCATCATCGGCACCTACGTACTGAGCAGCGGCTACAAGGACGCCTACTATGTGAAGGCGCTGAAGGTCCGCCGGCTCGTGAAGAAGGACTTCGACGACGCCTTCACGAAGTGCGATGTGGTGATGGGTCCGACGACGCCGACCGCGGCGTTCAAAGCGGGCGAGAAGTCGGACGACCCGCTCGCGATGTACCTCTCCGACGTGTACACGGTGTCGTGCAACCTCGCGGGCATCCCGGGGCTGAGCATCAACTGCGGCTTCACGAAAACCGGTCTGCCGATCGGCCTTCAACTCTTGGGCGCGCCGTTCGCGGAAGAAACGCTGTTCCGCGCCGCGCGGATGTACGAGCGCGCGACCGACTGGCACACGAAGCGCCCCGCGGTGTAGAATGCGGCCATGATTGGCGTTCACAACGGAAAGCGCGCTCTCACCATCGCGGATGTGGCCGCGCTGCCGCGCCGCTTGCCGTCCGGCCCTGTCGATTACGAACTGCACGACGGCCGGTTGGTCGTCACGGATTGGCACACGGCGTCACACGGTCGCGCCCACGCACACATTCTCGCGCGCCTGTTCATTCACGGCGAAGAGAGCGGCGCGGGCCGCACCTACGGCCGCGTCGGGATCGTGCTTCAACGCAATCCCGATTCCCTGCTCGCGCCGGACGCGGCGTTCGTACCGAATGCACAACTGCCGACGCGCGTTTCGCCCGAAGATTTCCTGCTCACGATTCCCGCGCTGGTAGTTGAGATTCTCGACCGCCACGACACGCAACCGGAGATCGCGGAGAAGGTGAACGCGTACCTCGCGGCCGGTGTGGTGGTCGTGTGGGTCGCGGACCCGGACGCACGCACGGTGACCGCGTACCGCACCGGTCAGCAACCGCTCGTGTTCGGCGCGACCGACACGCTCACCGCCGACGGCGTGATTCCCGGCTTCGCGGTGCCGGTCGCCGATCTGCTGCCGGCGTAACCCCGGGACCGCGGCCGTCTCGGCCGCGCGCGGCGCGCGGATTGATGTTTGTCGTGCGGCCGG
>JALHNS010000163.1:0-5150 GCA_022843445.1 Gemmata sp. | reverse complement strand
AGCACCCGGTCGTGGTCGGCGGCTCCGAGAGTATCCACGAAGTCGGCGCGTTCGCCTCGGACGCGGTCCCGGGAGGGCGGATTTCCGTTGACATTCCCCGCACTTTAGCCGATTGTTTGAGTATCCCGCCTTCGCGCCCGCCTGCCACTCACCTCGTAGGTGACGCTGCCATGCTCGACCTGTTCACCGGCTCCGCGTCCGACTGCTCCGGGGTGTCGCGGCGCGCGTTCGTGCGCGTCGGCGGTCTCGCGGCGTTCGGCCTCGGGTTGCCGCAGTTCCTTCAGGCGCGCGCGAAAGAACCGAGCGCGCCCGCCAAAGCGAAGAAGTGCATTCTGCTGTGGATGCAGGGCGGGCCGAGTCACATCGACACCTTCGACCCCAAGCCCGATGCGCCCGCGGAGATTCGCGGCGAGTTCGGCACCGTCGCCACCACGCTCCCCGGTGTGCGGTTCGCGGACGTGTCGCCGATGCTGGCGAAACGCACCGACAAACTCGCGGTCATTCGCGGGCACGACCCGAAGAACGGCTCGCACGGTGTCGCCGATCACCTGATGATGAGCGGGCACAAGTTCAACGCCTCGCTGCCGTTCCCGTGCTTCGGCTCGGTGGTGGCGAAGGAGCGCGGCTACGTGGACGGCATGTTGCCGTTCGTGCAACTCGGCAAATCGATCGACCGGCGGTTCAACGGCGGCATCGCCGGGTTCCTCGGCGACCAGTTCAACCCGTTCGAAGTGCCGGACGATCCCAGCGCGCCGCGGTTCACCGTGCGCGATCTCGCCGTCACGACCAACGCCGAGCGCACTCGGCTCGAGCGCCGCTATTCGATGCTCGCGGACTTGGAGAACTACCAGAAGCAGGTGGAAGCGCCGGGCGTAGTGAAGGCCCGCGACGAGTTCTACGAAAAGGCGCACGGCATCATCACCGGGCCGGCGGCGAAGAAGGCGTTCGACCTGACGCAAGAGTCCGATCGCACCCGCGAACTGTACGGCAAGAACTCGCTCGGCCAATCGTGCTTGCTCGCGCGCCGGTTGGTGGACGCGGGCGTGCAGTTCGTCACCGTCACCGATGGCGGGTGGGACACGCACACGAACAACTTCAAGAGCCTGAAGGACCGGCTCATGCCGCGCGTGGACCGCGCCGTGTCCGCGCTGATCGACGATTTGGACGCCCGCGGGCAGTTGGACGAAACGCTCGTGGTGTGGTTCGGCGATTTCGGGCGCACGCCGAAGGTGAACCCGACCGCGGGCCGCGACCACTGGAGCACCGCGGGCGTGGCGCTGTTCGCCGGCGGCGGGCTGAAGGTGGGGCAAGTGATCGGCCGCACGAACGCGCTCGCGGAGGTCGTCACCGACACCCCGGTTAGCCCACAAGACATCGCCGCGACGATCTACCGCACGCTGGGCGTGAACCTGCACACGTGGTACAAGGCGCAAGACGGCCGCCCCATCGAGCTGTGCCCCGAAGGCAAGCCGGTGAAGGAACTGTTCTGAGTGCGGGGTGCCGCGACCTAGCGGTTTCTCCCGGTGGTCGAACGGGGGAACTTGGTCACTCCCTTTTACGACCCGGCAGCGACGGACGGAACCGCTGCCGCACATTTCCACGGGTGCAAACTGGAGGAACTCACGGCGGAATGTGGTTGACTGGGACCGAGTGCGGAAAAAACAAACTCCAACAACCGATTCCGGCGCTGCCGTCTTGAACCTTTCGGCCGCGTGTTGCCCTCAAACGAGAGACCGGCCCAAAGGGCCGCGTCGCGTATCGTTGCCCTTGGGAGCGATCTCGTGAGCGGGAACACCGTGCCGCCTGTCGCCAATCCGCCGGCCGAGCTACCGCCTGTGCCCCTCGGGCGCGCGCCGCTGTTCGAGCGTATCGTCACGCTTACGGTCATCGTCGTCCCGTTGCTGGGACTGGTCGCGGCCCCGTTCTTCCTGTGGGGTTGGGGCTTCTCGTGGACCGACATGGGCCTGCTCATCGGGATGTACCTCTTGACCGCGCTGGGGGTCACGGTCGGGTTCCACCGCCTCTTCACCCACCGTTCGTTCGAGACACACACGTGGGTCAAATTCGCATTCGCGGTTATGGGGTCGATGGCCGTGCAAGGCTCCCTACTCCGGTGGGTAGCGCTTCATCGCCGGCACCACCAGCACAGCGACACGCCGGACGATCCGCACACCCCGCACCATAGCGGGGGCGGTGTGCGGGGTGTGTTGCGCGGCGCGTGGCACGCGCACTTCGGATGGTTCTTCGACGGCACTCCGCCCGGCCTCGACGACTACGTGAAAGACTTGGCGAAGAGTCGCGCGCTGCGGGTCGCGGACGCCCTGTGGCCGCTGTGGATTCTTCTCGGCCTGCTGCTCCCCGGTCTGATCGGGGGATTGGTGGAAGGGAGTTGGCGCGGTGTGTGGACGGGCCTGATCTGGGGCGGGTTGGTGCGCGTCCTGCTGGTTCACCACGTTACATGGAGCGTGAACTCGGCGTGCCACCTCTGGGGGTGGCGCCCGTATCGCAGTGAAGACGAAAGCCGGAACAACGTGATTTTCGGCATTCTGGCACTCGGCGAGGGATGGCACAACGCCCACCACGCGTTCCCGACCTCGGCCCGGCACGGGCTCCGCTGGTGGCAGATCGACGTCAGCTACTACCTCATTCGCGCAATGAGTTGGGTCGGGCTCGCGTGGAACGTGCGCCTTCCTTCAGATGCGGCGATGGAAAAAGCCGCGCGGGATCGCGTCGAGTCGGAGGGAACGGGGCCGAAATGAAATCGGTACGTTGGCTCGCACCTGAACCCGCCCTCGGAACCGGCTGAGCCGGTCGCGGCTCGCCACCTTCTTCGCCGGCTACTCTCCGCGGCGAGGTCGGCGTCTCCGCCGCCGGCTTCCGGTCTGCTGATTCCTGACTCCCGACGCGGGAATAACTTCCGCGCGTCGGGATCACATCTTCAGAACGCGACACGTCTGCGTTCGACCAAACTGCACTCTCCAACAGTGGGCGCATCCCATGTGGTACGGCATTGCCGCCGACCTGATGGTCGGCATTCACGTCGCGTATGTGGCCTATGTGCTTCTGGGCCAACTGGTGATCGTGGCGGCCGCGCCGCTGAAGTGGGAGCGGGCGCGCAACCCGTGGTTCCGGTACACGCACCTGCTTGCCATCGCCGTCGTCGCGTACGAAGCGGTGCGCGGCATCCGGTGCCCGCTGACCGTGTGGGAAGAGCAACTGCGCGAACTCGCGGGGCAGCCGTTCTCGGGCAGCGAAACGTTCATGGGCCGGTTGCTGCACGACCTGCTGTTCATCCAGAACGTGCCCGAAAGCACGTTCACGGTGGGCTACTGCGCGATGGCCCTGCTGGTGCTGCAAGGGTTCGTCATGTACCCGCCGCGCTGGTTCCGCGCGAACCGCAAGGCGGAAGACGTTTGATCCGCAGATTACGCAGATGGACACAGATTTCAACGACAGGAGAGATTTGGACAGGATGAACAGGATAGACAGGATGTGAAAACAATGATTCCATCCTGTTTATCCTGTTCATCCTGTCAACAATTGCCTTTCTGTTTTCAAATCTGCGTTCATCTGCGTAATCTGCGGATCAAACGTCTTCCGCCATTACGCCTTCAGCAGCCCGTAGTTAATGAGGGTTTGCTTCACCTTCGCTTCGCCCGCGGCGTCCATCGCACACATCGGGAGCCGCATTTCGCCGTTGCCGCGGCCGAGCAACTTCATCGCGGTCTTCAGCGGGATCGGGTTCGTCGCCACGCTCAGCATGTCGCGGCACAGCGGGAACAGCTTGCGGTGCCAGTCCAGAGCTTCGGCGAAGTTGCCCGCGGCGAACGCCCGCACCAGCGCCATCATGTCGCGGGGCACCACGTTGCCCACCACGCTCACCACGCCCTTCCCGCCGATGCTCATCAGCGGCAGCGTCAGGCTGTCGTCGCCGCTCAGAATGGTGAGGTCGGAGAGCGCCGCGATCTGGCTCGCCTGATCCAGCGACCCGGTCGCTTCCTTCACGGCCACAATCGTCGGGCACTTTTCGGCCATGCGCGCGAGCGTTTCGGGGGCGATGTTGCTCGCGGTGCGCCCGGGGATGTTGTACACCACGACCGGCAGGTCGGTCGCTTCGGCAACGGTCGCGAAGTGGCGGAAGTAGCCCTCTTGCGTCGGCTTGTTGTAATAGGGGCCGACTTGGAGGGTGCCGTTCGCACCGGCCTTCTTCGCGGCCCGCGTCATGCGGACGGCTTCGGAGGTCGAGTTCGACCCGGTGCCGGCCATGATTTTCGTGCGCCCGCGAGCGCGCTCGCACACGAACGCCACCACGCGCTCGTTCTCGTCGTGCGTCAGCGTCGGCGATTCGCCGGTGGTGCCGCACGGGGCGAGCGCATCGGTGCCCTGCTCGCAGTGCCAGTCCACCAGTTTGCCGAGTTCGTCCCAATCGACCTCGCCGTTCTTGAACGGGGTGACGATCGCGACCGTGACGCCGGCGAACAGTTCGCCGCGGGTGGCAGCCATTTTGCACGAGCCTCAACGAGGAAAGAGCGCTAGTGAGTCAGGTTACGAACGCCGCGCGCGCCGTTCAAGCGCGCGAACGGTGCCCGAACACCGGGTTGCTCCCCCTTCCCCACGTATCCTGTCACGATGAGCACAACGCGCTTCTTGATGCGGTTGCTTCTCGGCAAGCGGCTCCCGATCACCGACGGCGAACTGAAGGTGCGCGGCCCGCGCGAAGCGATCACGATTCGGCGCGACAAGTTCGGCGTGCCGCACATCGACGCGCGCACCGGCGAAGACGCGGCCTTCGCGGTGGGCTTCTGTCACGGCCAAGACCGGGCCGGGCAGCTCGAAGTGCTGTGGCGGCTCGCGCGCGGGCGCATGGCCGAATGGGTGGGGCCGGTCGCGCTGATCGCGGACCGCGTGGCCCGGCGCATCGGGTTCCGCCGCGCGGCCGAAGCGCGCCTCTTGGTGTGCGCGCCAGAAGTGCGCGCGACGCTCGAAGCGTTCGCGCTGGGGGTGAACGCCGGCGCGACCGCGGGGCTGCCGAACAAGCCGCACGAGTTCGCCATCGTGGGCGGCGAACCGAGCGCGTGGGACGCCGCGGACGTGCTCGCGGTGCTGAGCCTGCAATCGTTCATGCTGCCGTCCAACTGGGACGTGGAACT
>JALHNS010000162.1 GCA_022843445.1 Gemmata sp. | reverse complement strand
GCCCGGCGGCGCCCGAGTCGGTACTCGCGCCCGGCGCGGAGAAGGTGAACCCCGGCGAGCCGCTCGCGTTCGTGCTGTGCCGCCTGCTCGAAGAGATCGGCGTCGTCGTGCGCGGCTACCACGACCGCATCGGCCGCTACGTGACCGCCCTGTGCGCGGCGGCCCCGGAGCAGGGCGAGTACGCGCGGCTGCGCAACCCGGCGTTCGTGGAACTGCTGGTCCGCGCCGCCCCGCTGCACGATTGCGGCATGCTGCTGCTGCCGAACAGCGTGCTGCAAAAGCCCGCGGCGCTGGAGCCGGAAGAACTGGCCGTCGTGCAGCAGCACACGGTGCTCGGCGCGCAGGTGATCGCGGACACCGCGAACCGGTGGCCGGTCGCGCTGCCGGAACTGGGCTTGGCGGGCGAAGTGGTGCGCGCGCACCACGAGAAGTGGGACGGCAGCGGCTACCCGGACGGCCTCGCGGGCGACGCGATCCCACTGGCGGCGCGCGCGGTGGCGCTGTGCTCGGTGTACGAGACGCTGCGCACGCGCCGCCCGCACCGGCCGGCCCTGACGCACAACCAAGTGGTGCGGTTGCTCACCACCGACGCGCCCGGCGAGTTCGACCCCACGCTGGTGACCGCGTTCATCTCCGTGGCGCGCAAGTTCGACGAAATCTACCAGTCGTCGAAGCGCTAGCCGCCCCGTTCCCGTGCGCCGCGTCGCGCGGTACGCTCGACGCGGGAGGTGCCCGCCGCGTGACCACCGAAGAGGGCTTCCAACTCGCGCTCGACGCGAACCCGCACGACTGGCACACGCGTCTGGTGTTCGCCGACTGGTTGCAGGACCGCGACGACCCGCGCGCCGAAGCCTATCGCGCGCTCGGGCACCTGCGCGTTCACCCGCTCCGCATTGAGATGGTGGTCACGGAGGGCGAACCGAGCGGGGAGTGGGAGTTCATTTGGGGCACCGGCGCGAACGACGGAACCCGCGCGCGGGAACTGTCCGCGGCGTGCCTGCTCCCGGCCGCGTGGTACGACTCCCTGTCCGCACTCCAGCCGGACGAACGCACCCTCTGGTGGCGCTACTACCCGACGCGGCGCGCCGCGGAAGATGCGGCAGTTGAAGCGTTCGCGCGGTTCCGCGGCGCGGGCGCGTCTGCTACACTCGATTCTGGCCCCGCCCCAACCGGCTGATCGCGTGACCACCGAAGACGACTTCCAAGCCGCGCTCGACGCGCGCCCGGGCGACTGGCAGACGCGCCTCGTGTTCGCCGACTGGCTCCAAGAGCGCGACGACCCGCGGGCCGAGGGGTATCGCGCGCTGGGGCACCTGCGCGCCTACCCGGTGCTCATTCAGATGGAGGGCAACGGCACCGGCGAACCGGGCGAGTGGTACTTCATCTTCGGCAACATGGGCAACGCGCTGGCGCGCCCGCGGTGGGCGCTGTGCCTCGTGCCGGAGGCGTGGTTCAAGAAGCTGACCAAGAAACACACGCGCAACCACAACGACTACTGGCGGTACTACGACGACCGGCGCGCGGCCGACGACGACGCGGCCCGCGCGTTCGCCAAGCTGCCCGCGAAGCGCCGCGCCGAGGTGCTCGAACTGCAGCCCATCGAACTGACCCCCAAGATGCGCCGCGGCCGCGCGCGCAAGCCCAAAACCAAACCCAAAGCCCCGTGACCACCGAAGACGACTTCCAACAGGCGCTGGACGCTCACCCGCGCGACTGGCACACGCGACTGGTGTTCGCCGACTGGCTGCAAGACCGCGGCGACGCGCGCGCGGCCGGCTTTCGCGCCATCGCGCTGAACAAGCGGTACCCGCTGTCGGCGCGCACGGCGGGCCTCGGCACCGACGGCTGCTGGTGGCACCGCGGCCCGCTGGACGCGCACGGGCAGCACAACAACATCCCCGACGACTGGTTCGCGCTGCTCCCGCCGGAGGTGAGCAACGGTTCGTTCTGGCCGGTGTTCACGCGGGACAAGAGCCTCTTGCCGCGGCGCGAGTGCGAGAGCGCGCTGGCGCTGGCGTTCGCCGAACTGCCGCCGGAGCGCCAAGCGGAACTGCTCAGCGCCCCGGTGCCGTTCGGTGAAGACGGCCCGGACCGCACCACCGCGGCGAATGCCTGAAACCCGCGGCGCGCCTCGTGGGTAGTTCCGGCAGCGTGCTAGAGTTCGCGCACACCGATCGGGGCTTTCGCCGTGACGCCGCACATCCACCGCCGCCAGTTCCTCGCCGCCTCTGCGCTCCCGTGGCTCACGCCGCTCGGCACGTCGCTGGCGCGCGCCGCGGAAAAGGACAAGCGGAACGCGAAATCGGTCATCGTGCTGTGGATGGGCGGGGGGCCGAGTCAGCTCGAAACCTTCGACCCGAAGCCCGGCACCGACATCGCCGCCGGCACGAAGGCGATTCCCACCGCTGTGAAGGGCGTTCAACTCGCGTCGGGCCTCGAACAACTCGCCGATCAGATGGCGCACGTTTCGCTCGTGCGCTCGCTGTGGAGCAAAGAGGGCGACCACGAGCGCGGCACCTACACCCTGAAGACCGGCTACCGGCCCGACCCGACCGTGACGCACCCGGCGCTCGGCGCGATCGTGTGCCACGACCTGCCCGGCACCGGCGTGGACATCCCGCGGCACGTCTCCATTCTGCCGAACGAGTGGCCGGCCCGCGGCGGCGCGCTCGGCGCGGAATACGACGCGTTCAAGGTGTTCGACCCGGCCGAACCCGTGCCCGACACCAAGCCTCAAGTGAATGCGGAGCGGTTCGAGCAGCGCCTGAGCGACCTGAAAGTGGTAGAAGAGGCGTTCGCGAAGGGCCGCGGGGCGCGCGCGTCGGCCACCGGACACCGCGACACGATGGACCGCGCGCGCAAAATGATGAGTTCGGACCAACTCAAAGCGTTCGACGTGTCGCGCGAGCCGGAAAGCGTGCGGAAGGAGTACGGGAACACCGCGTTCGGCCGCGGGTGCCTCGCCGCTCGCCGCCTCATCGAAGTGGGCGTGCGGTGCGTCGAAGTGACGCTGAGCGGGTGGGACAGCCACGCGAACAACCACCAGATCACGACCCGGTTGCGCGGCGAACTGGACCCGGCGTTCGCGGCGCTGCTCCGCGACTTGTACACTCGCGGCCTGCTGAAGGACACGCTCGTGCTGTGTATGGGCGAATTCGGGCGCACGCCGAAGATGAACGCGCTGGAGGGGCGCGACCACTGGCCGCACAACTTCTGCGCGGCGCTCGCCGGCGGCGGCATTCGCGGCGGCGCGGTGGTGGGCGAGAGCGACCCGGACGGCGGTAAGGAACCTAAAGACCCGCAACCGGTGGCGAACCTGCACGCGACCGTGCTGAGCGCGCTGGGCATCGACCACGAGAAGACGTTCCGCGGCCCGCTCGGGCGCACGTTCCCGCGCAGCGAGGGCACCCCGATCGAGGCGCTGCTGGGGTAACGGTGGTGTTTGGTCGAACCGCCGGCGTGAGCCGGCGGGTTATCGGTGTACCCACCGGCTTACGCCGGCGGTTCGACGAGACATCGCGGCTGCGCGTCGGGATTTTCCGCGCCCTCTCATTTCTCACTTTTTCCAATTGCGACGCACGGGTGGCGAAGCTAATATTGGCGGTTAGAACAACTGTCGGACGGCTACACCCACCGGCTACCTCCCGCCTCACACTCCGCTCGGAGCACCTGTCATGCTGACCTTCTGGGGCAATTCGCAGCGCTTCTGCGACGGCATGAGCCGTCGGAACTTCCTTCAAATCGGCGCGTTCGGTGCCGGCCTCACCCTCGCGGACGTGCTCCGCGTGCAGGCCGCCAAGAACGACCCCACGACCAAGCCCAGTTCGCCCAAAGCGGCGATCATGATTTACCTGCCGGGCGGCCCGTCGCACATGGACATGTACGACCTGAAGCCCGAAGCCCCGGCCGAGTTCCGCGGCGAGTTCAAGCCGATTCAGACGAACGTGCCCGGCGTGCAAATCTGCGAACACATGCCGATGCAGGCCCGCATGTGGGACAAGCTCGCGGTGGTGCGCTCGCTGGTGTCGGTCGATGAGCACTCCGACTCGCTGGTGATGACCGGCTACAGCGAGAACACGAACCGCACCGCGGCGCACCCGAGCTTCGGTTCGGTGATGTCGAAAGTGCGCGGCAGCGGGAACAACGACGTGCCGCCGTTCGTGAGCCTCCGCGGGATGAGCATCGGCACCGAACCCGGCTACCTCGGCGTCGCGCACCGGCCGTTCACGCCGAGTGGCGCGGGCATCGAGAACCTGCGCCTCGCGCAAGGCGTCACCACCGACCGCATGGGCGACCGCCAAGACCTGCTCACCAAGTTCGACACGGCCCGCCGCGAGATCGACGCGAGCGGCACGATGAAGGGCATGGACGCGTTTACCGGCCGCGCGTTCGACATGATTTCCAGCGGTACCGTGCGCAAGGCGCTCGACCTGAAGAACGAAGACCCGCGCACCCGCGACCGCTACAAGGGCGTGGAGCAGTTCCTCACGGCCCGCCGCTTGGTCGAATCGGGCGTGGGCTGCGTGACGCTGAGCTTCGGCGGCTGGGACACGCACAGCAGCAACTTCAAAGAGCTCAAGCGCCAACTGCCGCAACTGGACCGCGGCGTGGCGAACCTGATTCAAGACCTGCACGACCGCGGCATGGCCGACGATGTGGTAACGGTGGTGTGGGGCGAGTTCGGGCGCACGCCGAAGATCAACATGAGCGATGCCGGCCGCGACCACTGGTCGCCGGTGATGAGCGCGATGATCGCCGGCGGCGGGCTGAAGATGGGCCAAGCGGTGGGCGCGAGCAGCGCGAAGGGCGAGTACCCGAAGGACCGGCCGTACAAGGTGCCGCACCTGCTGGCGACGATGTACCAAGCGATCGGGATCGACCCGAGCGCGACGTTCCCGAACGGCTCCGGCCGCCCGATGTACATCCTCGACGACCGCAACTTGGTCGAAGAGCTGATCTGAGTCGCGCTTCTCTCCGCGCGACACGGACCGGGGGCCACATGTGGCCCCCGGTTTTTTCGTTTACAATGCCGGAATGGGTGCTGAGAAGGGTGAGCGCCGTGTCGGGTTCTTGTTCGCGGGCGGCGCGTTGTTCCTGCTCGTACTCGCGCACGCCGTTCGTGTCGCGTTCGCGCCCGACACCGACCCAATTCACTTGTACAACGGGCTTGTGCTTCTCTTCCTCGGTCCGGTATCTGTACTACTAGTGGCAGTGGGCCTGACCCGGCGCGCCGCGACCCGCAGGTGAACCATGCCGACCTTCGACCGCATCACGCTGAACCCGATGCAGATGGGCGGCCGTCCGTGCGTGCGCGGCCTGCGCGTGACCGTTTCGCTGATCGTGGGGATGCTCGGCGCAGGTCGCAGTCGGGCCGACATCTTGAAGGCGTATCCGTACCTCGAAGACGAAGACATTTCGCAAGCGCTCGCCTACGCCGCGTGGCGGCTCGAAGAGCGCGAAGTGGAACTCGCGACCGCGTGACCCATGCGCTTTCGGTCAGAAATGTCTTTGCCCTCTCCCTTGCGGGAGAGGGTGTCGGCGCTTCGCTGACGGGTGAGGGGTGAGCTGAACAACTGGTTCAGCTAAACGGAACTCGTGTTTGGCGATTCGCCCCTCACCCGGCCTCGAAGACTCGGCCACCCTCTCCCACGCTCCGCGGGGAGAGGGCACAAAACACCGTTGCGATTGGTTGGTCGCAACGCACCTCACACCTTTCGCAACTGCACGGTCAGCGGGTGGCCGTCGATCTTCACCGTCGCAGTGTGTGCGCCTTCGAGCGCCGACGCGCTCCACTCGGTCGCCTGAACCGCGGTCGCGATAGTGCCGCGGTGCGCTTCGATCGCATGCGCCAGTTCCGATGCCTCGGTGTGCAGGTGCAGCGCGATCTTGTCGAGCAGGTCGAGCTTCGCGTTCTTCCGCTCGTTCTGCACCTGCCGCACCACGTCGCGCGCCAGCCCTTCGAGCTTCAGTTCCGGTGTGATCGTCGTGCTGACTGCGACCTGCGTGCCGCGATCCGCGACCCCGCACCAGCCCGGCGCGGCGGCGAATTCGCGCACCACGTCGCCCGCGGCCAGTTCCACACCGACCAGCACGAACGGCGACGCGTCGAGGTCCGCGGCCGTCATCTTCGCGAGCGCGTCTTCGGCTTCTTTGAGTTTCGGGCCGAGCTTGCTCGCGGCGGTCTTCTTGTTCAGCTTCGCCGACACTTTGAGAAGGGCTTCGCTGCCGGTGTGTAGGCGAACGCACTTCACGTTCAGTTCGTCTACGATGAGGTCCGCGAACCGCTCGGCGGCGCGCCGGTCGGCCTCGGAACCGGGCGACACCACCAGTTCCGCGAGTGGTTGCCGCACATTGATTTTCGCAGCTTGGCGCGCTGCGAGGCCGAGCGAACACACGCGCTGCACCGCGGCCATGTCTGCCGAGAGTTGCGCGTCGATGAGCGAAGCGTCGGCCGGCGGGAAGTCCGCGAGGTGAACACTCTCGCACTCGCCGCTCGCCCCTTGCCCCTTGCCCCTCACGACGAGGTTCTGCCACATCACTTCCGTGACGAACGGCACGCACGGGGCCATCAGCTTGCACAGCGTCGTGAGCACCGTGTACAGCGTTTGGTACGCGGCGCGCTTGTCCTTCAACCCGGCGGCGTCGAGGTCCGCGTTCTTGCTGTGGAGCCGGCTCTTGTTCAACCGGACGTACCAGTTCGAGAGGTCGCCGTCGATGAACTCTTCGCACTTGAGCGCGAAGGCCATCACGTTGTAACTCGAATAGGCTTCGCGAGCCGTTTGCACGAGCAGTTGCAGGTTCGAGAGCAGCCAACGGTCGAAGTCCGGGCGCTCGGCCAGCGCCACTTGCGGCGCACTTGGATCGAAGCCGTCGCCGGTCGCATAGTTGCAGAACATCGCGTAGGTGTTCCACAGCTTGAAGAACACCTTGCTGCGCACCTCGTTCGCCGGCTCCGGGCCGAAGTTCAGGTTCGACGCCGGGTTCACGCGGCAGTACAGCCAGCGCATCACGTCCGCACCGATCGCGTTGAACGGCAGCGGCTTGCCCTTCGGGTCCGTGATCGAACCGCCGGCGTCAGCCGCCGCGACGAACTCGATAGAGTTCCCCGAGGTCTTGTGCATCTCGTGGCCGTACTGGTCCTTCACGAGGCCGTGACCGAGGAGCGTTTTGAACGGCGGTTTGCCGTCGCTCATCATCGTGCTCAGTGCCAACAGCGCGTAGAACCAGTTGCGGAACTGGCCGGGGAAGCTCTCCGTGATGAAGTCCGCGGGGTACCACTTTTCCCAATAGGCGCGGTCCGTGTTGTACTTCATGGTGCTGAACGCGACGATGCCCGCGTCCAGCCACGGGTTGCCCACGTCCGGGATGCGGCTCATGCGCTTCCCCGGGTGCCGCGTGCTCTCGATCTTGATCTTGTCCACCCACGGCCGGTGCGGGGTGTGGCCCTCGAAGTCGCTCCAACCCTCCACAGCGCGCGCCTTCAGTTCGTCGTAACTGCCGATCACCTCGAAGTCGGTGGGGTCGTCGTCGTTCACCCAGATGGGCAGCGCGAGGCCCCAGAAGCGCTTCTTGGAGATCATCCAGTCGCCCATGTTCCAGAGCCAGTCGTACTCGCGGGCCTGCCCGTTGATCTCCTTCGGGAGGAACGTGACCTGCTTCACCACCTTCATGATGTCGCCGCGGAAGCCCTCTTCCGTGTTGCGCGGCCCCATGTTGATGAACCACTCGTCCACAAGCCGGTACAGCAGTTCGGTTTTGCACCGCCAGCAGTGCGGGTAGCGGTGAACGTAGCGCTCCGTCACGAACAGCCGGTCCTTCGCCTTCAGTAGCTCGAACACCGCGTCCGCGGTCGCGGGGTCGGAGGCGTTCTTGCCGGTGAGCGCGCCGAAGCCCTCCACGAACACGCCGTCGTCGCCGATGGGCGCGACCGGTGGCAGCCCGTTCTCGCGGCCCCACACGAAGTCGATCGCACCGCACCCGGGCGCGGTGTGAACGATCCCGGTCCCTTCCGTTTCGGTCACGTCTTTCCCGCCGCTGATGACGCGGTGCGCGCGCGCAGCGGTGGTCTGCGGCCACTTCCCGCTCTGCTTCGTGACCTTCGCGACTTCCTCCGGGAAGCCGAACTCGTGGTTCTGCGCCGCGAAGTCGTCGAACGGGCCTTCGTATTCGAGGCCGAGCAGTTCCGAACCCTTCACTTCGCCGACGATCTCGTAGGAGTCGCCTTTCCCGGCCTTCGATTTGAAGTGCTGTTCGATGCTGTTCAGGTGCGGCACGTCCTTCAGCCACGGGCGCGTCTTCTTGCTCCCACTCTCTTCCTCATCCTCGCCGGCCGCGTCCGCGCTGCCTTCCATGCGGTTCAGTTTGAACGCGCCCTTCGCGACGTAATACACCTCGCCCTTGAGCTTCACCTTGAGGTAGGTCAGCTCCGGGTTCACCGCGGCCCCGACGTTGCTGGACAGCGTCCACGGCGTCGTCGTCCACACCAATAGGTTCTCTTTGTCGCGCCCCTTCAAGGGGAACTTCACGAAACACGCGCGGTGTTCGACGAGTTTGTAGCCCTCCTTCATCTCCATTTCGGAGAGGCCGACGCCGCAGCGCCCGCACCACGGCATCACGTCGTATCCGCGATACACGAGGTTCTTGCAGTGGCACTTCTTGAGGAACGACCAGATTGTGTAGTTGTTCTCCTCGCTCATCGTGAAGTACGACTTGCGCTCGTCCGACTTCTTCTGCCAATCCGCGTCGGTGCGGTCCCAGTCCATCCAGTACCCGAGGCGGATGCTCTGGTCGGTCTGCACGCGGGCGAACTTGTTGACGCGGTCCTTGCACGCCTGCACGAACTTGTCGATGCTGGCTTCGGTGTCGCCGGGAACGAGGTTCTCGATGTCGCGCTTGCTCTTCAGCCCGAGCGCCTTCTCCACTTCCACTTCGACCCACAGCCCCTGACAGTCGAAGCCCTGCTGGTAGCGCAGGTCGTGCCCGGTCATGGCGAAGAACCGGTTGTACACGTCCTTGTAGGTGCGGCCCCACGCGTGGTGAACGCCCATCGGGTTGTTCGCGGTGATGGGGCCGTCGAGAAACGACCACGTCATCTTGCCGGCGTTCAGCGCTTTGCGCTTCTGAAAGATGCCGTTTTCGTCCCAGAATTTGAGGATGGCGCGTTCGAGCGACGGGAAATCGGCGTTCGTATCGACCTTCTCGAACGGCATGAGAGCAACCTCGCGGCGGGAAACGACAGGCTCAGTTTAGCACCGACACGCGCGCCCGCCACTTGGCTCGCGCCGCGGGCGAACCGAGAGCCTGCTTGCGTTCCCCGAACCAATATGCTGAAATCGCGGTCTGTCCTTGTTGACCGCGGAGGGGTTCGCCTATGCGTCGGTTCGCATTGCTCGTGCTGCTGCTCTCGTGCGCCGCGTGCGCGCGCAAGGCCCAACCGGTCGCCGACGGCGGCGCACCGGAGTTGCCGGTCGTCGCGCCGCCGGGCGCGGACGCTCCGCCGCCGGTGGAAGTGAAGCCGAAGAAGGCGCTGGACCCGCAGAACTTCGCGGGCAAGTCGCTGGCGCAGTGGCGCGAGGATTTGCGCTCGAAGGACCGGCACAAGATCATCGCGGCGATGAAGGCGTGCGAAGCCCTCGGCCCGCTCGCGGTGGACGCGGTGCCGGACATCCTCGCGGCAGACATCGACCGGCCGAAGTGGGATCCGAATTTTGGCGACCGCATGCCGGAGTGGCGCTCCTACTACGAATTCCAAGCGATGAAGCAGGAGGTCTGGCCGGGCATCGCGAAGGCAATCGGGAAAGCGACGATTCCGCACCTGTTGCCGTTGCTCGACGTGCCCGACGAGGAACTGAAGGACGCGGCGCGCGAAAAAGCGTATCGCGCTGGTTCGGCGCTGTTCGCTCTCGGCGCGATCGGACCGGACGCCGCAGAAACGATCCCGAAGTTGACAGAACTGGTGGGGCACACGAAATCCGGGATGCGCGACGCGGCGGCGCGTGCGCTCTTGGACATCGCCGGTGCCGACAAGCGCGCGGTGCCGGGGTTGCTCCTCGCGCTCAAGTCGGATCGGTGGGTGCTCTCGCGCGTCGTGGATACTCTTTCGCGACTGGACCCGGAGGGCACCGCCGAACGGTGCATCGTGGCAACAACCGCCGGCGGCAGTTGGAACACGGAGGCGCTGACGCCCGAGGTGCTCGAACGGTTCGGTCCCAAGGGGATCGCCGCGATGGTCGCTCAGTGCAAACGCGCCGACGGGAAACTCAATTACGGGCCGATGGAACCGCTCAAATACGTGCCAGCCGAATTGCTCGCGCCGCACGTTTCAGATTTCGTGAAGTGGATCGATGTCGCTCCGCGCGAGCGGAGAAGTTACGTGTACTCCGTGCTGGGCAAAATCGGCCTGCCCGCGAAAGAGGCGGTTCCGCGCCTGCTCGAACTCGCCAAAGGCCGAGATATTCAGGCGCTCGCGGCAGCGGCGCGCACGGGAGCGACGTGGCAACAGGTGTCCGAAGTGCTCCGTGCGAGCAAGGGCTGGGTCGAGGAAATACCGCCCGGTGAGCTTCCGGGTGCCCAAGCCTTACTCAAGCTCCCCAAACCAGATAGGGCGATGGAAGCGGCGGCCGCGGTGCTTCCGGCGTTCGGCCTGCAAATCAAGGGCGAACTCGCCCCGTATGTGGAGATGCTGAAGACCGGGATGCCGCACGAAAAGGCGCGACTCGCGGCGGCCATTCTCCACTGCGATCCCGAGCACACCGAAGCCGCCGGAGTGCTTCTCGCGCTGCAAGTCGAAGCGGACGGAAACGAGCGCAACCACGGCCGCGCCGCGGGCGATCACTTCCAAGAAGTACCCAAAGCGGCGGTTCCCGCTCTGAAAGCGCACCTGAAGCGCGACAACCCGCGCGCGCGGTTGTTGGTCGCGCTTGCGATTCTGAACCTCGCAGACGACCCGGACGCCACGCGCGTGATTGGCGAGAATTTGACGGAAACGATGGTATTCATCCCCGAAGACGGCCCTCAACAAGTGCAAATCTCGGAACGCTTCGCGATGCTGAGTCGGGCCGGTGCGGTCGGGGCACAGAAACTCGGCGAAACGCTGAAAAGTAAGATTGTGGGCGAGCGCGGGTTGGCGGCAAAGGCTCTCTCGGAGATGGGCGCGGGAGCAGCGCCGGCCACCGACGCGCTGCGAGCCGCAGCGACCGAGGAGACGAAACCGTACGCTCTGGGGTTCACCCTTCGCGCGCTGGGCGGGTTGAGCAACCCGCAGAAACCGCTCGCGCTCGAAACCGCCCGAAAGCACCTCGACGCGGGCGACCGCTGGGTCAAGTTCTGTGCCGCCGAAGCCGTTCTCAAGTGCGATCCGAGTAACGAGGACGCTCTCAAGGCGCTTGCGGACTTCGTGAAGCCGGCACCTGAGCAGAAGTGGTTGCATTGGAGCAAGGAGTTGGGCCGGTCGGACGGAGATACCAGCGCCGAAAATGGCAAATACGGTCTCCCCTTCGGCATTCGCGGCGAAGCGGTTCCACTGCTGTTCCGCCTCGATCCCGAACGCGCGATTCGCGCCGAGGCGTTCAAGACGTTGTGGTTCCGTAACTACCTCGACCAGTAGGCGGCGCGGGTACCAAAACCACGACCGGCCGCGACTTTTTGTCGCGGCCGGTCGTGGTTCGCCTTCGGTGAAGGGTTACTTCTTCTTTTCGTGCGGGGCCGGGGCCGCGGGGAGCGGCTTCGCGGGGGTCGAGGTCGCGGAGGTCGGGGCGAACTTGCCCGCCTTGAATTGCGGCAGCAGCGGGCGAATCACTTCGCTCGGCAACACCCACGTTTCCACGCGGCCGGCACGCGCGATGTTGATGCCCAGCACGTTGCCTTCGAGGTCCACCACCGGGCCGCCGCAGTCCTTCGCCGCGATTACCATATCGGTTTGCAGCACCTCGCCGAACCCGGTGCGGCGGTCGGAGAGCGTGTACTTCTGGCTGCCCATCGCGTTCTGGAAGTCGCCGCGGTCCTTCGGCGCGCTGCCCAGCGTCACCTTGAACGATTTCATCTCGTCCTTGCGCTTCACCACCACCTGCACCGCCTCGCCGCCCTTCAATCCTTCAAGCAGGTCGCGCATCTGTTGTTGGCTGGTCACGGCTTTGCCGTTCATCTCGACGATCACGTCGCCCGCGAGCAGCCCGGCCTTCTTCGCCGCGCCGTCCGGCGACACGTCCGTCACCTTCGCGCCGATGCCCTTGCCGTTCTCGTCCTTCGCGTCCTCCGGGAACACGCCGAGGTAGCCGCGGTTCGGGTTCGTGATGATCACGTCGCGGCCCGTCAGCTTGCGGGTCATCACGCTCACGATGCCCACCGCCACCGGGTCGCTGGTCGGGCCGGCGCTCGCCACCCAGTTGCCGCGCGGCACGGCCTTCGAGTCGGCGAACGTGACCGCCTTCAGGTTCTTCGCGGCGATCTTCAACAGGGCAAGGTCGGTGCCCTTGTCGGCGGCCACGGTCTTCGCGTCCACCTCGGTGCCGTCGCTCAGCTTCACCTTCACGACGCCCTTGAGTTCGCTGAGCTTGGTGAGGATGAAGCCGTCGGAATCGACGACCGTGCCGAGGGCCGCGTCTTTGTCGTCGCAGCGCACGCGAACGGTGGATTCGGTAGCCTTTTCGACCACAGGGCGGAACGGGGCGAGCAGTTTGGAATCGGCCGTGAGTTGGGCGCTCACAGGGGCGGTCGCGGCGACGAGCGCCCCGACAACAGCGATCAGGCGTGCGGTCATGTGGGTCGGCTCCGGGAGTTGACGCGGTTGGGTTGGGAACGCGGCGCGGGCCGCCGTGTGACGCGCCCGCGGGAACAAACTGAGAGGGCGGGTGCTCGGCGCGGTCAGTCCCGCTTACCGAGAGTAATCGTGAGCGTTTTGATTTCGGTGCCGCGGCGCACGGTGAATCGGATCTTGTCGCCGGCTTTCGTCGGTTCCATCAGCTTGCGGAACTGCTTCACCGACTTTATGACCGTGTCGTTGAACTTGGTGATGGTGTCGCCCGCGAGCAACCCGCCCTTCGCGGCCGGGCCGTTGTCGGCCAGTTCCGTCACCCACGCGTCGTCTTCCTCGTCTTCGGAGAACACGACGCCGAGGTACCCGGCGGCGGCTTTGGCCACTTGCGGCGCGTCCACCCACTCGCCGGCGACGAGCTTGTCCCACTCGCTTTTGAAGGCGTCGGTGGGAACGTGAATGTTGTAAGCCAGCGACGGCCCGATCCGGCTGTGAATGCCGATCACCTTGCCGTTCAGGTCGAATAGCGGCCCGCCGGAGTCGCCGCCCACCAGCGTGCAGTCGGTCTGCATCGCGCTCTTGCTCGAATCTTTGACGCGCCCGAGGCGCGCGACCGGCGAGCGGCCCTCTTTCGGCCCGCTCGGGTGCCCCAGCGAGAACACCCACTGGCCGGGCTTCACGTCGCCGGATTTCGCGACCGGGGTGAACGGCCACTTTCCGTTGTTCGGGCCTTTCGTGGTGATCTGCACCATGCCGCTGTCCATCTTCGCGTTGATGCCCAGCGTCTTGCCGTCCACCTTCGTGCCGTCCGGCAGCATGATCTTCACCGTGCTCCCGGCCTTGAACGGCTGCGGGACACCTTCCAACCCGCCTTTCTTCGGCGCGCTGTAGCTGCGGATGACGTGCGCGGCGGTGAGCACGAGGCCGTCTTCGGACACGATGACGCCGCTGCCGGCGCTCGGCCCGGACAGCACCGCGACCGTGCTCGCGTTGCACTTGTCGACCAGTTTGGTCACGGTCGCTTGCAGCGCTTTGAGTTCTTCGATCGTTTCGGGCTGCGTGACGCGGGCCGGGTCCCACTTCGCGCCGGGCGCGGGGGCCGGGTCCGCGGCCGACGCGACGAGCGCTCCGCACAGGACGGTGAAGCAAATCGCGGTGCGGCCCAACCGGGTGCGTGTCATTTTGTGTGGCTCCACAGGCGCGGAACGCGCCCCATCGGCTGAATTATCGGTGGCGGGGAGGGAGATTCACAACACCTACTTCACATCTCCACTTTCTCTTATCTCGCGCCGAGATGCAAGAGGCTGGTCGCGCAGTTCGCGCCCGATGTGTCAACCGCGACGCGCGCGCTCACAAAACCGCCATAAGTACGACGAGTGCCGAACCGCCCACAAACGGATACCGCGCGCGGGAACCGGTGTTACGCCCGCACGCCGAGCTGGATCAGCTCGCCGGCGAAGTTCGGGCGCGCCCCGGTCCAGTTGCCCACCTTCCCGCCCCCGCCGCTCGCGCCGGCCGCGAGGCCGCGCGTCAGCACGTACCAGCAGAAGAAGCAGTGGTTGCTCGTCGCACCGGGCAGCGCGTTCGGGTCGCGCTCCAGAATTTCGTCGCGGATCGCGCTGAGACCCTTACTAAAAATCGTTCCCACCACCGGGTGCGAACGGCCGCGCGCGATCACCTCTTCGACCGTGTCCGAGTAGATGTTGCCGATGGTGAGTTGGTCGAGGTCGGAGGCGAAGCCGCAGCACGGCTTCACTTCGCCCTTCGGGTTCACGATGAGCGCTTGCCCCGGGCCTTCGCAGTAGTCTTCGGCGAACCAGTCGCCGTCCCACGGCTGCACCGGCAGCCCTTCGGCGCGCTCCACCGGGGCGAGGTGGTTCCAGCACGCGGTCATCGTGAAGTCGTCGCTCACGAGCAGGTAGCGCCCGAGCATCGCCGACCATTCGACCACGCCGTCCAGCTCCTTCGCCAACCGAAAAATCGGTTCGAGTCCCTTGTCCGGGGCGCGGCTCGCGTAGCTGAGCGAGAGCACGGTGTCGCGCGCGAACACCCGGCGCGCCGCGCGCGCGAACTCTGCGACCTTCGCGATGTCCATTCCGTGGAACTTGTCGACCGACAGCCCGATTTTGCCGCTGAAGCCCGCGTCTCGGAGCGCTGTCAGCACGTCCTCCGCGTGCGCCGCCGACGTGTGCCAAACGGCGTTGGTCATCAGCTTG
>JALHNS010000161.1 GCA_022843445.1 Gemmata sp. | reverse complement strand
GGTGCGGTCGGCGAAACGCCCGGCGGCGGCGCGGGCGCGACCGGCCCCAGCGGGTCGTTCGGCCCTTGCGCGCGTGCCACCGCCCCGCGCTCCGTCTGGCACCCCATCACCACCGCGAGCGCGGCGGCAAGGAACGAACAGCGGACCAGCGGGTGCGCGACCATGCCCGACCTCGGCGCAGTATGCGAATGATGCGACCGCGGGGTATAGCGTGCTTCGGCCGCTCCGCAAGTGGAACCCGGCGGAATCCGCACCGATCCGAGGGTGGCCAACTCGCCCCGAGTTGGCCCGAGTTGGCCGGGCGAGTTGGCCAACTGGCCAACTCGGTCAAAACGCTGGAAATTCTAGCACTTCGCACCCTATGCGAACCGAGTTGGCCAGCCCCACGCGCAATACCCCACCCGGCGAACATCGGGGCACTTCGCGCCGCACTCCGAGTTCGCGCGCGAAGACGAACGGCCCCACACCGGCAGGCGGCGCACCCCGTAGGACAGGCTTCCAGCCGTCCGAACTGCACGGGACAGGCTGGAAGCCTGTCCTACGATAGTATACGTGCGATCAATTTCAGTCAAGGGCGCTCGCGCCGCGGGCCGGCGCTGCTACCATTGGGGCACACACCGGAGGTGCTATGCGCGCCGCGATCGTTTTCCTGTTCGCGCTCGGCTCCGGCGCGCCCGCGCGCGGCGCGGTCGTGGTGATCGGGAACTACACCGACAAGCCGGTTTCGTTCGCGCTGGCCGAACCGAAAGCGAAAGCCCGCGACCACACCCTCGGCGCGAACGACGTGCGGCCGTTCTTCGTGACCGGCCCCGCGGTGCTCACGTTCGCGCCGAAGGGCAAACCGGTCGCGCTCGAACTCGACCCGTACGCGCCCTACGCCTTCGTGCCGGATCGCGCCGAGGGCGCGCGCCTCGACGCGCTCGAACTGCCCGGCGAACCGCTCCCCGCGGACGCCAAGCCGGAACCGAACGCCGCCAACCCGCGCGAGGTGCTCAAAGTGCCGGTCACGCTGTACGCGGACGACGCCGAGGCGCGGGCCGAGCGGCTGTGGCAAGCGGCGCTCCGCGAGCGGTTCGCCGAGGCCGCTACCGCGATCGAGCGCGCGAGCGGCATTCGGCTCGAACTCGCGGGGTTCGGCACGTGGAAGAGCGACCCGGCGGCGAAATCGGCCGACGAGTTGCTGACGGGCTTCGAGGCCGCGGTGAAGGTGCCGCCGGGCGCGCTCGCGGTCGGCTATTCGAGCCGCAAGTACGACGCGAAAGTGGAGCCGGCGTTCGCGGCCGCGCGCGGGCTGGCTTCGCGCCACGTGCTGTTGCGCGAGTGGGCACCGCGGAACGAACCGGAACGCGCCGAAGCGCTCGCGGGCTATTTGGCGCGCGCGCTGGGCGCGGTCGGCTCCCCGGATTTCGGTTCCGCAACGCGCGAACCGCTCGCCGACGGCTACATCCTCGGCCCCGGTGCGGTGCTGCGCTTGGACCCGCTGAACGCGCTCGCGCTGAACCTGTGGGCCGACGAGCGGCGGCGCGAACCGGCGGTCGGATTCGGCACGCTCTCCCCCGCGAACCGGCACCGGCTGGCGCGCGTGTACAAGGCGCTGCTGAAGGCCGCGCCGGGCGACACGCTCGCCATCAAGTATCTCGAAGACCTCGCGCGCGACCCGAAGAAAAAGGAGAACCCGCCGCCGGACGCACCGATCGTGCTCGCGGCCCGCGACGCGCTCGCCGCGCGCATCATCAATACCGTTCGCGCGCGCGCCGAAGAGAACGCGAACGCGGCCGCGCCCCTGACCGGCGACGAACTCACCGAAGCGCTCGTGCGCGCCGCGGCAGACGTCGCGCTCAAGCACGAAGGGCCGGAAGGCCCGCCGGCGTTCCTGCTCGCGGTGGGCGTGGCGTTCGACGACACCGGCACGCTTCTGCGCGACCCGCGAACGGCCGGCGCGGTGCGCCCGCTCGAAAGCGAAGCCGACCGCAAGGCGCGGCTCGCGGTGCTCGGCAACCCGACACTGTTCGGCCGGCGCGACGTGTGCCGGCGCTTTTTCGTCGGCTGTGCGTGCGGTGAACTACTTCCACCAGACGACGCCGAGCGCGCCGCGGTGGCGCGCGCCCTCGCGGACGCCGACAGCGCGACCGGGACGTGCGTGCCCGTGATTGCGGCCGAGTTCGCGGGCGCGACGTTCGCGCTCACCACGCAACTCGACGCGAACCTGATCGGCAAAACGCGTGTGGGCTTCCTCGCGCGCGAGTTCGTGCCGAATTTGGACGGCTTCGTGAACGGGCTGTCGGCGTCGAAGTTCGCGGAACGCTACGGGAGCGCGAGCGACGAGCGCTTCGCCGCAGTGCTCGACGACGTGCGGGCGCGCGTGCGGAAATTGGAGGCGTATAAGTAGCGCGGCGCGCATTTAACGAGCCGCGAACGCCAGTGAGTCGGCTTGCTTGGCCGGCTCACTGGCGTTCGCGGCTCGTTGAAACCGAAACACTCCGCGCCCTACGGTTTCGTCAGCCCCACAGGGATCGCGGGCGCGCTCTTGCTGTTGATGCGCAGCAGTTCCGCGTGCGCCACCTCCGCGTGCCGCGTGTTCGGGCACAGCGCCACCACTTTCTTCAAGCACGCAGACGCTTCCGCCGGTTGGCCCTTCTTGCTCCACGACTCCGCGAGCGCCATGTACATCGCCGCGGTGCGGTCGTTCATCTGCTCGCACGCCTTCGCCAACCGCTCCGGGTTGTTCTTGATCTCTGCGAGGAGCGCGTTCGCGTCGCGCGCTTCGGGCTGATCGGCGAACGCGAGGCCGATCTGTTCGCACTTCTGAATGCAGTCGTACAGCCGCCCGGTGCGGAAGTCGTCGCGGGCCACTGCGAGCAGGTCGCGCGCGAGGCGCGCCTTGCGCTTCTGAATTTCTTCCGGCTTCTCGGCGAGGTTCGCGAGCGCCGCGGTCGCGTCGTCGGCGGCGCGGGTGCCGGCGTACTTCTTCGCCGCGTCCGCGAGCGCGTCCCTCGCTTCACCAAGCTGCCCGCGCTCTTCGTACACCTTCGCGCGTGCGAGTTGCCCGGCGGCGGTGCGCTCCACTTCGCCGAGCAGTTGCTTCGCCTTCGCGCCGACGGGCTTATCCCCGGCGCTCTTCGCGATGCCCTTCAGGAGCGTGACCGCGCGCGGGTAGTCGCTCGCGGCGAGCGCTTTGGAGGCTTCGTTGAAGTCGCGGGCGGCCCAGTCGGTCGTGGCGACGGTCGCGGTGGTGCGCTTCATTTGCTCCGCGAGCCGGTCGGCCTCAACGTAGCCTTCGATGAAGGTGTGAATCTTCCCGTCCGGGGCCGCGAGCACGGTCGTCGGGTACAGCGTCACCTTGAGCGCTCGCGCCAGCTCCGGGTTGCCGGTCGCGTCGAGTTTCAGTGCGACGTAGCCCGCGCTCAGCATCTTCGCGATTGCCGGGTCGCGCAGCGGGCCGGCTTCGAGTTTGCGGCAGTAGAAGCAGTTGTCGGTGCCGACGACGACGAGAAGCGGTAGTCCCTTCGCGTGCGCTTCCTTGCGAGCGGCTTGGTAGTCGGTGTACCACGTCACCGCTGCCGGCCGCGGTTGCGCGAACGCGGGCGCGGCGAGCGACAGGGCCGCGACGGTGACGAGCGGATAGAGCGCGGCGAGCGCGCTGGAAGAACGGCGCATGAAGCGAGCCTCGGGTGCGAATCGGCGCGGGGAAGCCGTCGGGCGCTAGAGCACGGGAGCACGTTCACGAACGCGGATGCGCTTTCTTGTAGCTGTCTTGCAACCGCTGCGTCGTCACGTGCGTGTACACTTGCGTAGTCGCTAGGCTCTTGTGGCCGAGCAGTTCCTGAACGCCGCGAATGTCCGCGCCGGCGTCCAGCATGTGAGTTGCGAAGCTGTGCCGTAACGTGTGCGGGCTGGTGCGCGGGTCCAACCCCGCGGCGCTCAGGTGCTTCGCCAGCAACCGTCCGACGCTGCGCGTCGTGAGCCGCCCGCCCTTGTTGTTGAGAAACACCGCGTCGGTGTGCTTGTTCGTTTGGTTCAATAGTTGGGTGCGGTCGTCGAGCCACGCGCGAATCGCTGTGACCGCCTCCGGGCCGAGCAGCGCGAGCCGCTCCTTCTTGCCCTTCCCGCGAACCGTAACGACACCATCATTCAAGTCGAGCGAGAGAACATCCAGTCCGACCAACTCGGAAACCCGCAGCCCGGCGGAGTACAGCGTCTCCAACATGGCACGATCGCGCCGCGCGGCCCAATCCGCGTCCCCGGGCGCGGCGAGCAACTTCTGCACGTCCGCGAGAGTCAGGAAGTGCGGGAGCTTCTTCTCTTGGCGCGGCCCGCGCAGCCCCTGCGCCGGGTTCACTTCGAGCACCCCGGCGCGACACAGGTACTTTCCGAAGGAGCGCACCGCCGCCAAGCGCCGGGCGATTGTGGTCTTCGCGTACTTCTGTTCGTGGAGCCACGCGACGAACGAGCGAAGCAACCGCGTGTTCCAGTCGCGGGGTTCGATTTGTTTCTTGTTGAGTTGGGTGCGAGCGAACGAAAGCGCTTGCGTGAGGTCCTCGCGATAGGACTTCACGGTGAACTCGGACGCGTTCTTTTCGAGGCCGAGGTGTTGGAGGAACCCGGCCAGTTCTTCTTCGAGCGTCAAATGTCGATTCCCGTAACGCGCGATCCGTCGCGGGAACAGTGTTCAATTCCGTAGCCGGCCTCTGTGAGGCCGGAGCTACTTTCATCGCACAGCACCGGGGTCACAGACCCCGGCTAGAGAAAGTGGTGACCTACAAGTCGTACAGTTCGGTCGGGTTCGGAGCGAGTTGCGGGTTACGCACGCGCTCCGTCAGTACCGCGGCATCGAACCAGTTCAGCGCGACGGCCGGGTCGGCGGCTTTGTTACGCAGTTCTTCAATGAGCGCGTCGCGGCTGTCGTCGTCGTAGACGAAGATGAACCGCTCGTCGCCTTTGATGAGGGCGAGGACGTTCAGTTCTTGCGCCACGCTCCGCCCCCCGCGACCGATGTCTCCTTGTCGAGAATCGGCGCGCCGCGCACCCAACGTGAACAGAAACGGGAGAAGATCGCGCTACCGGCGCAGAGCGCCCGAACGACCGGCACATCCGGCACCACCGCGCCGGCGCGTTCCGCGGTATTCAGTGGCACGCGCGCGGGGCGATTGCTACACTCCCCCTTCACTCGCACCCGATCCTCTCCCTTTGTCTTCGGAGCGTCTGATGAGTACCGGCCAGCGGGACATGAAGCTGTTTTGGGCGTGCTTCATCGCCCTGATTGCCACGTCGTTCGGGTTCATCGTTCGTGTCAGCATCATGGCCGACTGGGCCAAGCAGTTCGGGCTGAGCGAAACGCAGAAGGGCGAAATCTTCGGCGTCGGGCTTTGGCCGTTCGCCATCAGCATCGTGCTGTTCAGCCTCATCATCGACAAAATCGGTTACAAGGTGGCAATGGGGTTCGCGTTCGTGTGCCACACGGCGTACATGGGTATCGTGATCGCGGCCCCTTCACTGGTTGAAAGTGGCATGAGTGGCTACTGGGTGCTGTACATCGGCAGTTTCATCGGCGCACTCGGTAACGGTACCGTGGAAGCGGTCATCAACCCGGTCGTGGCGACGATGTTCAGCAAAGAGAAAACGAAGTGGCTGAACATTCTGCACGCCGGCTGGCCGGGCGGGTTGGTGCTCGGCGGCATTCTCGCCGTCGCGCTGGGCGAGGGGACCGATTGGCGCTTCAAGGTGGGGCTCGTCGGGTTGCCGGTGTTCATCTACGGCATCCTGATGCTGACGTGCAAATTCCCGGTGAACGAGCGCGTCAGCGCCGGCGTGTCGTTCCGCGACATGCTCCGCGAAGTGGGCTTCTTCGGCGCGCTGCTCATCAACACGCTCATCGTGTTCGAGTTGGCGAACGTGCTCGCCAAGTTCGGAGTGAAACTGGGCGGCGAGGCGGTGCTGTTCAGCGCCGGGCCGGTTGACGTGACCGAAGCCATGGCCGTGCGGTTCGGTATCGCAGGCGCGCTCAGCCTGGTGTTCGGCATTTACACCATGTCGCTCGGGCGGTTCTTGTTCGTGTTCCTGATGATCCTCATGATGCCACTGGCAATTACGGAACTGGGCACCGACAGTTGGATCGGCGACCTGATGACGCCCGAGATGAAAAAACTCGGCATGCCGGGCGAAGCGGTGCTCATTTACACGTCATTTATCATGATGGTGTTGCGGTTCTGCGCCGGTCCCATTGTTCACAAACTGTCGCCGCTCGGTCTTCTCGCACTGAGTTCGGCTATCGCAGTCGCCGGGTTGTTCAGCCTGTCGTTCGCAACCGGTATCGTGATTCTTCTCGCCGCGACACTCTACGGCATTGGCAAGACGTTCTTTTGGCCCACTATGCTCGGTGTCGTAGCCGAACAGTTCCCTAAGGGCGGCGCTCTCACGCTGAACACCATCAGTGGCCTCGGGATGCTCGCGGTGGGCATCCTCGGCAGTCCGCTTCTGGGCAACGTGCAAGACAAAGAAGTGGACAAGGAATTGGCCGCAAAGCACCCGGCGATCCACTCGAAGGTGATGGGCGAAAAGAAGGCCAGTGTGTTCGGCGAGTACAAACCGCTCGACGAAACGAAAATGAATGCGGCGAGCGACGAGGAGAAGGCTTCGATCAAGGAAACGCAAGAGGCCGCAAAGAAGAACGCGCTGAAGACGGTGGCACTGTTCCCGGTGGCGATGCTGATTGCATATGTGTTGCTGATCCTCTACTTCGCTGCGCGGGGCGGCTACAAGCCCGTGCAATTGGAAGCCGCGACGCCCGAACCGCGACCGCAGCAGGGCGCGCCGCACGAAGATTGGGGTAAGTGACGACGCGCGCGGGCGGTGCGCCTTGCCGGAACCGCCCGCGCACAGTGAAATAGCCGCGTGAGCATCCACGACCCGCACGCCGGCACGCGCACCTTTACGTTCTTGGGCACCGGCACCTCGATGGGGGTGCCGATGCTCGGTTGCGATTGCCACGTCTGCACTTCGACCAACCCGAAGAACCACCGCTACCGCTGCTCGGTGCTCATCGAGACGCCCGCCGGCAACATTCTGATCGACACCACGCCCGAACTGCGGCTCCAGTTACTTCGCACGAATACAAAGCTGATTCACGCGGTTCTGTACACGCACTATCACGTCGATCACCTGTTCGGACTCGACGACCTGCGCATTTTCCCGCTCAAATTGAACGGCCCGCTGCCGATCTATTGCACGGACGAAACCGAAGCGATCATCCGGCAATCGTTCGCGTACGTGTTCGACCCAATCAACGACGTGCTGCCGCAAGGGCTGTTCGTTCCGCGACTGGAGCTGAACCGAATCGGGTCCGCGCCGTTCGAGGTGCTCGGGCAGCGCGTGACTCCGATCCCGCTGATTCACGGGCGGTTCAACGTGCTCGGGTTCCGCATCGGGAACGTCGCGTACTGCACCGACGTGAGCCACATTCCCGACAGCAGTTGGGAACTGCTCGAAGGGTTGGACGTGTTCGTGATCGACGCGCTGCGCCCGGACAAGCCGCACCCGTCGCACTTCGGCGTGCCGCAAGCGCTGGAGGCGATCGCGCGCGTGAAGCCGCGCATGGCGTACTTCACGCACATGGCGCACACGATGGAATACGAGGAGCTAATGCGCGGCTTGCCGCCGGGCGTCGAACCGGCCTACGACGGATTGAGCTTCAGGTTTTGAGAGGGCGCGCGAGCGGTGTCTTTCGCCCTCGCCCCGCGCCAGCGGGGAGAGGGCAGCGAACGAAGTTCGCGGGTGAGGGGCGCGATAGAGATGATGGGGCGACGCGAACGGCGAATCGCACAGCCCCTTTAGCTGTGTAACGCCCCTCACCCGGCGGCGAAGCGCCGCCACCCTCTCCCCGCTGGCGCGGGGCGAGGGTAGAAACGGAACGCACAGGAAGTGGCAATGCTTCACGCGATGATTATGGCCGGTGGTGGGGGAACGCGGTTCTGGCCGCGCAGCCGCAGCAAGCGCCCCAAGCAGTTCCTCACGTTCAGCGGCGACCGCACGCTCATTCAGGGCACCGTCGACCGCGTCGCGGCGCAGGTGCCGCCGGAACGCACGTGGGTCGTTACCGGGGCCGCCTACGTCGAAGAAACGCGCGCGCAGCTTCCCGAACTGCCCGCGGCGAACGTCATCGGCGAACCCGAAGGGCGCGACACCGCGCCGTGCGTCGGGTTGGGCGCGGCCGTCATCGCGAAAGCGGCCGCCGACGCGACGATTGCCGTGATGCCCGCGGACCACGTCATCGAACCGGTGCAAGAGTTCCGCCGCGCGCTGCACGCGGCCGAACAGTTCGCCACCGACTTCCCCGATCAGCTCATCACGTTCGGCATCCGGCCGACGTTCCCCAGCACCGGGTACGGGTACATCCGGCGCGGCGAACACGTCGGCGCGCGGCAGGGCGTGACCGCGGCCCGCGTCGCCGAATTCAAAGAGAAGCCGCCGAGCGACGTGGCCGAGCAGTTCGTCGCCAGCGGCGACTACGACTGGAACAGCGGCATCTTCGTGTGGAAGCCGGCCGCGATCCTCAACGAATTGAAGGTCCGCAAACCGGGTATTCACGAGGTGGTGTGCCGCATCGCGGAGGCGTGGGGGACGCCCGCGTTTGCGGAGACGCTCCGCGCACAGTATTCGCAAGCGGAAAAGAAGAGCATCGACTATGCCGTGATGCAGGACGCGGCGAAGGCGGGCAAGGTGCTGGTGTTGACCGCGCCGTACCAGTGGGACGACGTCGGCAGTTGGCTCGCGCTCGAGCGCGGCAACCCGCAAGACGCGGACCGCAACACGATTCAGGCGAACCACTGCGGCATCGAAACGACCGGGTGCGTGATCGCGGGCGAATCTGGCACCGTGATCGCGACCTACGGCGTCCGCGACCTGTTGGTGATCCAAGACGGGAACGCGATTCTGGTCGCGGACCGCAAGTTCGAGGACAAGGTGAAGGAGATTGTGGACGCGCTGAAGAAGTCCGGCCGCTCGGAGTACACATGAGCGACGAACGGCCGCGGGGCGTGCTGCTCGGCATCGATTACGGCACGGTGCGCATCGGCGTCGCGGTGTGCGACCCGGACCGCATCATCGCGTCGGCGCTCGAGACGTACACGCGGCAAAACGAAGCCGCCGACGCGGCGCACTTCGCACGAATCGCGCTGGACCAGCGCGCAGTCGGGTTGGTCGTCGGGTTGCCGCTGCACGCCAACGGCGAGGAGAGCGAGTCGTCGAGCGCGGCCCGGGCGCTAGCGGCGTGGCTCACGAAGCTCACCGGGCTGCCCGCGGTGATGTGGGACGAGCGGTTCTCGTCGTGGAGCGCCGAAGACGCGCTCCGCGAAGCCAACGTGAAGTGGCAGAAGCGCAAGGGCAAAGTGGACCGCATCGCGGCGCAGATGATCCTGCAAACGTACCTCGACGCGAAGTGCCCGCCGCACGGCAGCGACCCCGCGCCCGTCGCCGCGCCGGACTCGAATTGAATCGCGGCGCAGATTGCCTAGATTAGTGCCGTCCGGCGGCTCCTCTCCCCGCCGCCATTCGCACTTACTCTGGTAGAGGACGCCTGCATGGCCGGCCGCTCCGTTCGCACGTTCACGGTGCTCCCGCGGCTCCCCGACCGGCTCCGGCCGCTGCACACGCTCGCCTACAACATGTGGTGGTGCTGGAACGCCGACGCGGTGGCCCTGTTCGCGCGCGTGAACCCGGACCTGTTCGAGGCGCTCGACCACAGCCCCATTCGGCTCCTCGGCGCGACCGACCAAGCGCGATTCGAGCAGCTCGAACGGGACGACGGGTTCCTCGCGCACATGGACCGCGTGAGCGCGGCCCTCGACCACTATCTGGCCGCGCCCACGTGGTTCCAGTCCGAGTTCCCCGGCGAGCGCGACGCGCGGGTCGCGTACTTCTCCGCCGAGTTCGGCATTCACGAGAGCGTGCCGGTGTACTCCGGGGGCCTCGGGGTGCTCGCCGGCGACCACCTGAAGAGCGCCAGCGATCTCGGCATCCCGCTGGTCGGCGTCACGCTCATGTACCGGGAGGGCTACTTCCGCCAGTACCTGAACGTGGACGGCTGGCAGCAGGAGCGGTACCCGGAGAACGACTTCTTCACGCTCCCGCTGGTGCCCGAACTGGACGCCGCCGGCAAGCCGGTGCTGGTGAGCGTGCCGCTGCCCGGGCGCGAGGTGGCGCTGCGGGTCTGGCGCATTCAGGTGGGCCGCGTGCCGCTGTACCTGCTCGACGCGAACATCCCGCAGAACGCGCCCGCGGACCGGGCCATCACGGCGCAGCTCTACGGCGGCGACAAGCACACGCGCATCCAGCAGGAGATCGTGCTCGGCATCGGCGGCATTCGCGCACTGAAAGCGCTGGGCAAGATGCCCACCGTGTGCCACATGAACGAGGGGCACGCCGCGTTCACCGGGCTGGAGCGCATTCGGCTGCTCATCGAAGAGCAGCGGCTCGACTTCGCCACGGCGCTCGAGGCGGTGAAGGCCGGGAGCTGCTTCACCACGCACACCCCGGTGCCCGCGGGCAACGACTCGTTCGACTTCGCGATGGCGGAGCAGTACCTCGGCGAGTACATGGGCCGCATGAGCGCGACCCGCGCCACGCTCGCGCAGCTCGGCCGCCAGCACCCCGCGAACGAGGCCGAGCCGTTCGGCATGACCGTGCTGGCGCTCAAACTGGCGAACGTGTCCAACGGCGTGAGCGCCCTGCACGGGAGCGTGTCGCGCAAGATGTGGAAGGACCTGTGGCCCGAACTGCCGGCACCGGAAGTGCCCATCGTTCACATCACCAACGGCGTTCACACGCAGAGCTGGCTGGCCCCGGACTTCGAGCACCTGTACGACCGCTACCTCGGCATCCAGTGGGAAGAGCGGCCGACCGACTTCGCCATCTGGAAGCGCGTGGAGCACATCCCGGACGGCGAGCTGTGGCGCGCCCACGAGCGCGGCCGCGAGCGGCTGGTGGCGCTCGCCCGCAAGCGGCTGAAGGCGCAACTGAAGCGCCGCGGCGCGCCGCCCTCGGAGGTGGACGCGGCCGACGAGGTGCTCGACCCGGACGCGCTCACGATCGGGTTCGCGCGGCGGTTCGCCACCTACAAGCGCGGCGACCTCGTGTTCCGCGACGCGGAGCGGCTCGCGCGGCTCATCGCGAGTAAAGACAAGCCCGTTCAGTTCATCTTCGCCGGCAAAGCGCACCCGCAGGACCGCGGCGGCAAGGAGCTGATCCAGCGCGTGGTGCAGATGGCGCGGCGGCCGGAGTTCCGCGCCCGCGTCGTGTTCATCGAGGACTACGACATGAACGTCGCCCGGCACTTGGTGCAGGGCGTGGACGTGTGGCTCAACAACCCGCGCCGCCCGCTGGAGGCGAGCGGCACCAGCGGCATGAAGATCTGCTGCAACGGCGGGCTGAACCTGAGCATCTTGGACGGCTGGTGGGTGGAAGGGTACGCGGGCGACAACGGCTGGGCCATCGGCGCGGGCGAAGAGTACACCGATCTCGCTTACCAAGACGAGGTCGAAGCGCGCGCGCTCTTGGACCTGATCGAGCAGGAACTGGTGCAGCTCTTCTACAAGCGGGACGCCGGCGGGCTGCCCCGCGACTGGATCCGCCGCATGAAGCGGTCGATCATGTCGCTGGTCCCGGTGTTCAACACCAACCGCATGGTGGAGCAGTACGCCGAGCAGTGCTACGTGCCGAGCCACCGGCGCGAGGCCGCGCTCACCGCGAACCACTTCGGCGGCGCGCGCGAGCTGGCCGAGTGGCGCAAGCGGGTGGCGGCCGAGTGGCACCAAGTGCGCGTGGAGAGCGTGGACGCGCCGACCGCGGACCACATGCACGTGGGCACCCAGTTCCCGGTGACGGTGCAGGTGCGGCTGGGGGCGTTCGCCCCGAGCGACGTGACCGTGCAACTGTGCTACGGCGCGCTCGACGCGATGGGCGAAATCGGCGAGCCGATGGTGCTGCCGCTGACCGCGACCGGCGGCGGCGCGAACGGCACGGTCGCGTTCGGCGGCGAGGTGCCGTGCCGCGCCAGCGGGCAGTTCGGGTTCAGCGTGCGCGTGCTCCCGAAGCACGCGAGCCTCCCGCACTCCTTCGAGCCGGGCCTCGTGACGTGGGGGTAACTTCGGGGCGCACGGCCGGCGCGAGCCGGCCGGTGGTCGAGTGCGCGTCAACGCCGGCCGGCGCGCGCCGGCCGTTCGCCGATTCAGCCGGAAGTCAGCCCGGGCGCTCCTCGAACCGCAGGTGCCGCACGCTGTCGCCCGCGTCGCGCAGTTCCGCCAGCGCCGCGACCCCCAGCTCCAAGTGCGTCCGCACGAACTGCTCGGTCACGGCCGCGTCGCTCTTGCTCGTCTTCACGCCCTCCGGCGTCATCGGGTTGTCCGACACCAGCAAGAGCGCGCCCTTCGGAATGCGGTTCACGAACCCCACCACGTACACCGTCGCGGTTTCCATGTCGATCGCGCTGGCGCGGATGTCGCGCAGGTACCGCTTGAAGCCCTCGTCGTGCTCCCACACCCGGCGGTTGGTCGTGTACACGGTGCCGGTCCAGTAGTCGAGATCGTGCTTGCGGATGGCGGCACTCACCGCGGCCTGCAACCGGTACGACGGCAGCGCCGGCACTTCCGGCGCGAGGTAGTCGTTGCTGGTCCCTTCGCCGCGAATCGCCGCGATGGGCAGGATGAAGTCGCCCACTTTCGTTTGCTTCAGGCCGCCGCACTTGCCGAGGAACAGCACGCCCTTCGGGTCGATCGCGGAGAGCAGGTCCATCACGGTCGCGGCCATCGCGCTGCCCATGCCGAAGTTCAAGATGGTAATGTCTTCGGCGGTGGCGCTGGTCATGGGCCGGTCGCGGCCGAGCACTTCCACCCCGAACCGCTCGGCGAACAGGTCCACGTAGTGGGCGAAGTTGGTGAGCAGCACGTAGCGGGCGAACTGGTCGAGCGGGCGGCCCGTATAGCGGGGTAGCCAGTCGGTGACGATTTCGGCTTTGGTCTTCATGCGCCCAATTGTGCCGCGGCCCGCGCCGCGGGGCAAGGTGAGCGCTTGCCCGGCGCGCCGCGGCCCGCGATAATCGCAACACCCTCTCTCATCACGGTTCAGCCATGAGCAGCAGTCGAAGGCGGTTCGCGCTGGGCGCGCTGGCGCTCGCGGTGCTCGGTGTCGCGTGCTCGCAAGCCCCGCCGGACAAGCCCCCCGCGCCACCGAGCGCGCCGAAGCCCGAAGAGGAGATGGCCGCCGGGCCGTGCCCGTTCGAGGACGCGACCGCGAAGTGCGGCATCGCCTTCACCTACAAGAACGGCGAAGACGCGAACAACTACGCCATCATCGAGTCGCTCGGCGGCGGCGCGTGCCTGTTCGACTACGACGGCGACGGCCTGCTCGACGCGTTCCTGCCCGGCGGCGGGTACTACGACGGCAAGAAGGTGCTCGGGCACCCGTGCAAGCTGTTCCGCAACAAGGGCAACTTCGAGTTCGAAGACGTGAGCGCGCAAGTGGGGCTGGACAAGATCGCGTTCCAGTACAGCCACGGCGCGGCCGCCTTCGACTACGACCGCGACGGCCGATTGGACCTGCTCGTAACCGGCTACAACCGGCTGATTCTGCTGCGCAACGAGAAGGGCGCGGACGGCAAAATCGCCTTCGCGGACGTGACCAAGAAGGCCGGGCTGAACGACACCCTCTGGTCCACGTCGGCCGCGTGGGGCGACCTCGACGGCGACGGCTTCCCCGAACTGTACGTGTGCCACTACGGCGACTGGGGCTTCGACACCAACCACCCCACCGATTGCACCTACGACGGCAAGACCCGCGACGTGTGCCAGCCGCGCAAGTTCAAACCGCTCCCCCACACGCTGTACAAGAACAACGGCAACGGGACGTTCACCGACATCAGCGCCGAACAGAAGTTGCGCGCCGACGGGCGCGGCATCGGCGTCATCTTGGTGGATGTGGACAGCGACGGCCGCCCGGACATTTACACCGCGAACGACACCGACGACAACTTCCTGTACCTGAACCGCGGCGCCCGGGGCAAAATCCTCCTCGACGAAGTGGGGTTGCTCGCCGGCGTCGCCCGCGACGACCGCGGGATGCAAAACGGCAGTATGGGCCTGTGCGCCGCCGACTACGACCGCAGCGGGCGCGCCTCCATCATCGTGACCAACTACGAGAACGAACTGCCGGCGCTCTACCAGAACCGCACCGACGGGCGCAGCGCGCGGTTCAGCTTCGCCACGCTCCAGAGCGGCCTCGCGGCCATCGGCAGCAGCTACGTGAGCTGGGGCACCGGGTTCTTCGACTTCGACCGCGACGGCTGGGACGACTTGATGATCGTGAGCGGCCACGCGATCCGGTTCCCCACGAAGATCGACCGCCGCCAGCGCCCGGTCCTAGTGCGCAACACCGAGGGCAAGCTGAAGCCGCTGGCGAGCCGCGGGTGGAACTACTTCGGCGACCCGCACAACGCGCGCGGGGCCGCGTTCGGCGACCTCGACAACGACGGCCGCATCGACGTCGTGGTGAGCCACCTGAACGAACCGGTGGCGGTGCTGCGGAACGTGTCGCCGACCGAGAACCGCCACTGGATCGGGTTCCGCCTGATCGGGGCGCAGGGCGCGGACACCGTCGGCGCGCGCGTGGTGCTGGAAGCCGCGGGCGGCAAGCAGACGAAGTTCCAGACGGGCGGCGCGAGCTACGCGAGCACGAACGACCCGCGGCTGCTGTTCGGGCTGGGCGCGGACGCGAAGATCACCAAAGCGACCGTGCACTGGCCGTCCGGCAAGGCGCAAGAGCTGACCGACCTGACCCCGGGTGCGTACTACGACGTACCGGAAGGCGAAGCGCCGAAGCGCGTCGCGCCGAAGAACCCCTAACGCCCGGTGCGCCATGCGCTCGTTCCGCTCGATGTTACTGTTGGTTGCGCTCGCCGCGTGCGGGTGCGGCGCGGGCGCGCCCTCCACGCCGCGCCCGCCGGAC
>JALHNS010000160.1 GCA_022843445.1 Gemmata sp. | reverse complement strand
TACCCTCTTGATCCGGTGATCCCGTCCACAACTGCCTTCTACGTTTTGCTTCCTGTCCTCTGTCACCTGTCCTTTGTCTCCGTTCCCCGGTCTCCCGTCCCGTGCGGCACAACCGTTCGGCTTTACCCACTTCGCCGGTCTTATCGCTACCGTCGGCCGTTTCGCGCGAAGCGATACAACCTGTTTGACATCGCGCGAGTCCGTTCTAGGTTCTGAAGGAATTCACTCGCTTCCCGCGTCCGGTTTTGCTCCCGCCCAAACCGGTTCGGAGAGAGTCGCTGATGTCCGCCCCCGGCACACTCGCCGCCGCGCTCGCGCACCTGCCGAACTGGTGGGCCGAGACCGCCGACCCGCTCGCGTTCGACGCGCTGCTGAGCGCGTGGCACCGGGCGTGCGGGTGGCGCGGGTGCGGGTTCGCGTGGACCGGCGACTGCGACCCGGTGGTGCGCGTGGCGAACGGCACCGTTCGCGCCGACGTGCCGACGCCGCCCGAAGTGCCCGACGCGCTGCGCCGCCTGAAGGCGGGCGAACAGACCGTGTCGTACTCCGTGCAGAACAGTTCCGGCCGCGTGTACGCCGCGGTGCAACCCGCCGGCCGCGGGCTGGGCGTGCTGTGGGCCGAAAAGCCCGCCGGCCAGCCGTGGACCGACGCCGAGCGCGCGTTCGTGGGGCTGACGGCGCGCACCGTCGAGCGGTCGCCGGCGCTGGCCGCGCTCATCGGCCCGGTGATCGACCCTGAGCGACTGAACCAGCGCCTCGCCGACGCCGCGGTCATCGCCGGCCGCATGGCCCACGACTTCGACAACCTGCTGCAAGGCATCATCGGGTTCTCGGACCTCACACTGCCGCTGGTGCCGCCCGGGTCGCAGGCGTCCGGGTTCGTTTCGGAAATCGGCAAGGTCGGGCAGCGCGGCATCCAGTTCACCCAACAACTGCACAACCTGAGCCGCAGCGCGCACACGAAGCCGAACCCCGGGTCGGTGCCTTTGGCGGTGTCCAAAGAAGAAGCGCGGCTGAAGCCGATCACGCCTCTGGGCGCGCGCGTGGAGAAGGACTTCCCGGCGGGGCTGCCCGCGGTGGCGATGGAAGCCGGGCCGCTGCAAGTGGTGCTCGGGCACCTGCTGGAAAACGCGATCGAGGCGACGCCGCAGGGCGGCACGGTGCGGGTGAGCGCCCGGCCGGTCGAACTGAGCGACGCCGACGCCCGCACGTACATCGGGCGCGCCGCGGTCGGCGCGCACCTGCAAGTCACCGTCGCCGACGCCGGTCCGGGCATCAAGCCGGAGGTGCGGCGGCGGCTGTTCGTGGAACCGTTTTACACCACCAAGGTGCGGCACCGGGGCTTGGGCCTCGCGATCGCTTACCGCGCACTCTGCGCGCACCGCGGCGGGGTCCGAATCGAATCCGTTCCCGCCCCCGGAACCGGCACGCTGGTGCGGGTCGTGCTGCCGCTCGCGGCCGCGCGCCCGCTCGCGGTCGCCGCGGGGCCTGTTGCCGCTACCGCCGCGGCCGGAGGATACTAAGTGATGCCGTACGATCTCGAGGAGCGCGTGTCGCACTCACACTCCCAACCGAAGCCGGCGTTTCCGGCCGTCACGCCCGCGCCCAAAGGGGTCGCGGTCCCGCGCCAACTTCAGTCCGCGGGCGACATCCACATTCTCGTGCTCGACGACGACCCGCACACCTGCGCCGTCATCCGGGCCGCGCTCTCGAACAACCGCGACTTCGTCATCGAAGTCGTGTCCGACCCGATGCTGGTGGAAAGCGCGATCGCGCGCCAGCAACCGTACCACCTGATCGTGCTCGACTACGTGCTGCCCGGCCTCGAACCCGAACAGGTGCTGAACTGGATCCGCGACTTCCAACCGGACGCGAACATCGTCGTCGTCACCGGTTACCCGTCGGTCGATAGCGCGATCAACTGCCTGCGCGCCAAGACGTGCGACTACCTCACCAAGCCGTTCCAAGTGGAACAGCTCCGCGAGATCGTGTACCGGTGCCTCGAAAGCAAGGGCCTACTGCGCATGACCGAGGACGCGCTGAAGGAGGCGCTCGGCGCGGCCATCCGCGAGCGCCGCAAGGCGATGAACCTGACGCTGGCGAACATGAGCGAGCGCACCGGCGTGTCGCTGGGCTACCTGAGCCAGATCGAACTGGGCAAGAACTCCGCGTCTATCGAAACGCTGTACCGCATCTGCTTGGCGCTCGGTATGAAGATGAGCGAACTGTTCCACTCGATCCAGCGCGCCTGAGCGACCCGCGAACCACACACGAGCGGCCCGCGCTTCACCCGAAGCGCGGGCCGCTCGGCGTTTCAGGCTGGTCGACCCGCCGGCGTAAGCCGGTGGGTGCGCCGATCAACCCACCGGCTTACGCCGGCGGTTCGACCAACAACCCGAACCGGGCGGCGCGCCAAACGCGCGCGCGCGGCATAAAATGCCCCGCACCCACCCGCGAGGCACCTCCCATGTTCGACCCGGACGACGCGCCGCCCCCGCTCAGCCCCGACGCCGCCGCGCGGCTCGCCGACGCACTCGCCGCTCGCGGGCCGGCCGCCGCCGCCGACGAACTGGTCGCGCACATGCGCGAAACCGAAAACTTCCACGGCCTGTTTCACGCGCTGCTGCTGAAGAAGCGCGTCGAACTCGGGGTGTCGCCGTTCCCCAACGGCCCGGCCTCGGACCTGCCGCCGCACACGCACGAAGAGTACGAGACCGCCATCCGCGAAGCCGGGCGGCACGTCGGCGCGGAACTGCTCGCCCGCAAGCGGTTCGCGCAAGCGTGGAGCTTCTACAAACTGCTCGGCGAACCCGAACCAATTCGCGCGGCGCTCGAAGCGTACGCGCCCGAACTCGAAGACGACGTGTACCCGGTGATCGAAATCGCGTGGCAGAACGGGCTGCTGCCGAAGAAGGGCTTCGACCTCGTGCTCGACCGGCACGGGCTGTGTTCGGCGATCACGATGGTCAGCGGCTCCGACCTTTCGACGAACCCGGACCTGCGCGACTACTGCGTCACGCGACTCGCGAAAGCGCTCCACGCCCAACTCGCGGAGCGCCTGCGGACCGACCTCGCCGGCCGCGGCGCGCCGGCGGCCGAAGGCGCGACGATCCCGGCGATGGTGGAAGCGCACCCGGAGCTGTTCGCCGACGACGCGTACCACATCGACACGTCGCACCTCTCCAGCGTGGTGCAGATGGCGACGCAACTGCCGCCGGGCGCACCGGGCATCGAGATCGCCCGCGACCTGTGCGTGTACGGCCGCCGCCTCGCCCCGGGGCTGCAAGGGAACAACGACGCGCCCTTCGAAGACAACTACGACGACTTCCTCGCGTACCTGAACGTGCTGATCGGGGCGAACGCGGCGAAGCACTTGGAGCGGTTCGAGGCGAAAGCCGCGCGCGAAGCCGAAGTGGGCGCGACCTACGCCGCTCAGGTGTACATTAATCTGCTGGTGAAGACGAACCGGTTGAGCGAGGCGCTTGCCGCCGCGAAGCGGTTCCTATTGGGCGAAGACGAGCGCCACCTGATTTGCCCCGGGGTGAGCGAACTGGCGCGCCGCGCCGGCGACCACAAGGCGCAGGCGGACGCGGCGCAAGCCCGCGGCGACGCGGTGAACTACCTCGCGAGTCTCATCGCCGCGAAGGGCTAGCGGCGCGAACCCGCGCCCGCGAGCGGTGTCCGTTCCCCTCACCACAAACAGAGGGGCAATCCGTGCGCGAACCGATTCGCACCGAACGGCTGGTTCTCCGCGACATCACCGAAGCGGACGCGGAGCTACTCTTCGAGTTGGATTCCGACCCGGACGTGATGCGGTACGTCAGCGCGCGGCCCGCGGTCGGTGTCGAGGCGTACCGCGAGCGCACGCGGAACGTGTACCTGCCGCTCCAAGCGCACGCGTGGTTCGGCGTATACCTCGTGTTCGAGCGCGACGAGTTTCTCGGGTGGGCGTTCGTTCGGCCCGCGCCCGGACACCTGTTCGCCCGCGACCTCGGCTGGACGCGCGAAGACGAAATCGAGATCGGCTACCGCTACCGGCGCGCGGCGTGGGGCCGCGGAATCGCCACCGAAGCCGCCGCGCCGCTCGTCGCGCGGGCGCTCAACGACCCGGCGACCGCGAGTGTGGTCGCCTGCGCCCGGATCGACAACGTCGCGTCACTGCGCGTTCTGGAAAAACTGGAGTTAGCCCGCACCGGCGAAGCGGTACTACCCGGTGTTCCCGAACCGGTGGTGAAGCTGGCGCGAACCGCGCGCTTGATTCGCCCGTATTGAACGAATACAGTGGGCAGGTGTTGGCCGCCCCGCACTTTCGGATTCTCGCAATGCCGTCCGACGCGGACCTCACTCACGAGTTCTTCCAAGTGAAGCGCACCGGCGACCTCGCCGTGATCGTGCCGCTTCCGCAAGTGGAAGACCTGCCCGAAACGCTGCTGCAACCCGCGGCGGAACTCGTGCTCGCGCCGCTCAAAGACGACCCGCCGAACCACATCATCGTGGACCTGTCGAAGGTGAACTACTTCGGCTCGGCGTTCATCACGTTCCTGCTGCGGTGCCACCACCTGCTCGCGGCCCGCGGTAGCGAACTGGTGCTCGCGGGCGTGAACCAGAACATCCGCGAACTGCTGCGCATCACGAATCTCGAAATGTTCTGGGCGCTCTACGACACCGCGAACGAAGCGATCTCCGCCCTCGGCGGCGCGGACTGAGAGCCAGTCGCGGCCGTCCGCGCCTTCATTCATGTGGCACCGGCCTCTGGCCGGTGTCAATCCAAAGACATTCGCACCGGCCAGAGGCCGGTGCCACAAATCAAAAAATGTTCCACCGCACCGCGCGCGTTCTCGAACACGTCCCGCTCGCCGAGCGCACGTTCCGCGTGCGCGTCGAGTGCCCCGAACTCGCCGCGGCGATTCGGCCCGGCCAGTTCGTGATGCTGCGCCTCCCGAACACCACCGACCCGCTTCTCGGCCGGCCGTTTGCGCTCTACGACACCGTTCTCGACGCCACCGGAACGCCGGTCGCCATCGACGTTGTGTACCTCGTCGTGGGAAAGATGACCGGGCGGTTGAAGGACGTGACCGCGGGCGAATCGCTGGAAGTGTGGGGGCCGCTCGGCAAGCCGTTCCTCGATGTGGGCGAACCGGACAGCGTGGCGCTCGTCGCGGGCGGCATCGGGCAGACGCCGTTCCTCGCCTTCGCGCGCGAACTGCTCGGCACGCGCGGCTTCGGCGGCGACGCACCGCGCGCGCGCACGAAGAGCGTGAAACTCTACTACGGCGTGCGAAGTGCGAGCCTCGCCGCGGGTATCGACGACTTCCGCGCCGCGGGCGTGAACGTTCACACGGCGAGCGACGACGGCAGCATCGGCACGAAGGGCTTCGTGACGCAACTACTCGAATCGCACGGGCGCACCGGGCCGCTGGTCGGCTGTGGCCCGGAGCCGATGCTGCACGCGCTCTCGAAACTCGCGGCGAAGTGGGACGTGCCGTGTCAGGTGTCGCTGGAAACGCCGATGGCGTGCGGCGTGGGCATCTGCTTCAGTTGCGTGACGAAGGTGCGCACCGAAGGCGGTTGGGACTACAAGCGCGTGTGCGTGGACGGTCCGTGCTTCGACGCCGCGCAGTTGGTGTGGGAGTAGGCCACCAACCCCTTTCTTCTTCTCTCCCAATAGGGTAAGCTCAAGCGTTCTCTCCCGCGGAGCTGCCATGCGATTTTGTCTCTCCGTTGCGCTACTCGCGTTCGCGCCCCTCGTGCGGGCCGACGAGCCGAAGATCGACTACGGGCGCGACATTCGGCCGATCCTCTCGAACGCCTGCTTCAAGTGCCACGGCCCGGCCACCGCGAAGGCCAAGTTGCGCCTCGACGACCGCGACAAGGCCGTCGACAAGGGCGCGCTCGTGCCCGGCAAGCACGCCGAAAGTGAACTGCTGCGCCGCGCGCTACTCCCGGACACCGACGAGGGCCGCATGCCACCGCCGGACGTCGGCCCGCGCCTCACGCCGGACCAAATTGCCAAACTGAAAGCGTGGATCGACCAAGGCGCGAACTATTCGGCGCACTGGGCGTTCGTTCCGCCGAAAGCGCCCGCGGGGCCGAACACCATCGACAAGTTCGTGCGCGCGCGGCTCGAAGCCGAAGGGCTGACGCCGAGCGCCGAAGCGGACAAAGCGACGCTCATTCGGCGCGTGACGCTCGACCTCACGGGCCTCTTGCCGTCGCCCGCGGAAGTCGAAGCGTTCGTGAAGGACACTTCGCCCGACGCCTACGAAAAGGTGGTGGACCGGTTGCTCGCGAGTCCGCACTACGGCGAGCGCCACGCGCGGCACTGGCTCGATCTGGCGCGCTACGCGGACAGCAACGGCTACACCATCGACGGCCCGCGGCAAATCTGGCCGTACCGCGACTACGTCATCAAGGCGCTGAACGCCGACGTGCCGTTCGACCGCTTCACCCGCGAGCAACTCGCCGGCGACCTGCTGCCGAAGGCGACGACCGATCAGAAGGTGGCGACCGGGTTCCACCGCAACACCGGGTTCAACGAAGAGGGCGGCACCGACCCGGAGCAGTTCCGCGTCGAGCGCACCGTGGACCGCGCGAACACCACCGCCGCGGTGTGGCTCGGCCTCACCGGGGGCTGCGCGCAGTGCCACGACCACAAGTACGACCCGTTTTCGCAGAAGGACTACTACCGCCTGTACGCGTTCTTCGATTCGTGCGACGAACCGACGATGCCCGTCGGCGGGCGACCGGGCCTCGAAGACACCATCGCCAAACTGAACCAGATGGAGTTCTGGCTCCAGCGCAACGGCGGCGACCGCGAAGACATCAACCGCATTCGCGCCGAGATCAAGCGCGAGCAGGGCAAAGCGCAGACCACGCTCGTGATGCGCGAGCGCGCGACGCCGCGCAAGACGTTCGTGCAAATCCGCGGTGAGTTCCTGCGGAAAGGCGACGAAGTGCAACCGGGCTTCCCCGCGGCGCTCCTCACCGGCGCGAAGGTGAGTGACACCCGGTTGTCACGCCTCGACTTGGCGAACTGGCTCACGGGCACCGCGAACCCGCTGACGGCGCGCGTCACGGTGAACCGCGAGTGGCAGAAGTTCTTCGGCCGCGGGATCGTGGAGACCGAGAACGACTTCGGCTATCAGGGCAGCTTCCCGACGCACCCGGAGTTGCTCGACTGGCTCGCGGTTGAGTTCCGCGACAACCTGAAGTGGAGCTTCAAGAAGCTGCACAAGTTGATTGTCACGAGCGCGACATACAAGCAGTCGTCCGTGACGCGCGCGAGCGACAAAGACCCGCGGAACCTGCTGCTCGCGCGGCAAACGCGGTTGCGCCTCGAAGCGGAAATCATCCGCGACGCGGCGCTTTCGGCGAGCGGCCTGTTGAACCCGAAGCTCGGCGGGCCGGGCGTGTACCCGCCGCAGCCGCGCGAGGTGTTCCTGTTCACGCAGAACAACCACCCGTGGGTGGAGAGCAAAGGCCCGGACCGCTACCGCCGCGGGATGTACACCTACATTTGGCGGCAGTCGCAGCACCCGCTGCTCACCACCTTCGACGCCGCCGACGCGCAAACCGTCTGCACGAAGCGCAACCGCAGCAACACGCCGCTGCAAGCGCTGCACTTGGCGAACGACCCGGCGTTCGTGGAGTTCGCGCAAGCGCTCGGCACGCGCATCGAGAGCGAAGGCCCGAAAGACGACGCCGGTAAGGTGGCGTTCGCGTTCCGCGTGTGCTTCGCGCGCGAGCCGAACGCGGCCGAAGCGTCGCGCGTGTTGCAGTACGTCGAAGCGCAGCGCGCCGCGAAGACGAAAGCGCCGTGGGCCGCGGTCGCGCGCGTGCTGCTGAACCTCGACGAATTCATCACGCGGGAGTGATTTCGCCGCGCGGTTTCACCCCGAAGGGGTGGGCCAACGTAGCCCGGTGCAACGCACCGGGACCGCACGCCAGCCACAATGCACCCCGAAGGGGTGCGACAGAACATAGCGCGTGTCGCAGGCTTTCAGCCTGCCAATAAACGATCCGCGAAACCCGGTGCGTTGCACCGGGCTAAGTTGTCCCACCCCTTCGGGGTGAAATCGAGAACCCCACCATGCACCGCCGCGCGTTCCTCGCCGATTCGTTCGCCGGCCTCGCGCTCGCCGCGATGCTCCACCGCGACGGCCTCGCGTCTGAAACGAAGTGGGCGCCGCCGGACGGCAAGCCGCACTTCAAGCCGAAGGCGAAGTCGGTGATTTGGCTGTTCATGAACGGCGGCGTCTCGCACATGGAGACGTTCGACCCGAAACCGGCGCTCACGAAGTTCGCGGGCAAGACCATCAAAGAAGGCCCGGTGCCGGACGCGCAAGACCCGAAGAAGCTCGCCCTCGCGCGCGTCACCGTGGTGAACGACGCGAACGGGCAGCAGCGAAACAAACTGTACCCGTTGCAAGTCGGCTTCAAGAAGTACGGGCAGTGCGGCGCGGAGTTCAGCGAGTGGGTGCCGCACATGGGAAGCTGCGCCGACGACCTCGCCGTGCTGCGCGGCATGTGGACCACCGACGACAACCACGGCGCACAAACGCAGTTCCACACCGGGCGGCACATGCTCGACGGCGAGTACCCGACGCTCGGCGCGTGGGTGCATTACGGCCTCGGCACGCTGAACGAGAACCTGCCGCAGTTCGTCAGCATGGGCAACCGCGAGTACTGGAACCTGAAAGACGGCCACTACCTCGGCCCGGCGCACGACGCGGTCCCGGTGCGCGTGGACCCGGCGAACCCCCTCGACTACGGCAAGCCGGAACTGCCGGTGTCGGCCGCGGAGCAGAAGCTCGGCTTCGAGCTGACGAACAAGCTCAACAAGCTGCGCGAAAAGGACTACCCCGGCGACGCGGCGCTCGACGCGCGCATCAAGAGCTACGAACTCGCGTTTCGGATGCAGAAGTCGCTACCGGAACTGCTCGACTTCAGCAAAGAGACCGAAGAAACGAAGAAGCTGTACGGCATGGACCGCGGCGAAACGCGCCCGTTCGGTCAGCAGTTGCTCGCGGCGCGCCGGCTGGTCGAACGCGGCGTGCGGTTCATTCAGATTCAGCACGGGGCCGGCGGCGCGGGCGTGTGGGACGCGCACGGCGGCCTGAAGGCGAACCACGCGAAGAACTGCCTCGCGGTGGATCAACCGATCGGCGGCTTGCTCAAAGACCTGAAGCGCACGGGCTTGCTGAAAGACACGATCGTGGTGTTCGCCACCGAGTTCGGCCGCACGCCGGGCACGCAGGGTTCGGACGGTCGCGACCACCACATTTATGGTTTCAGCGTGTGGATGGCTGGCGGCGGGTTGAAGGGCGGCGTGATCCACGGCGCGACGGACGAAATCGGCTTCCACGCCACCGAAGGCCGGCACTACGTCACCGACGTTCACGCGACGATTCTGCACCAACTCGGCTTGGACTCGCGCAAACTCGAAGTGCCCGGCCGCAAGCGGCTGGACATCGACCACGGCGCACCGATCAAGGAAGTGATCGCGTAACACGGAGCAACGCCATGCGCAGTTCGCTCGCGCTCCTGAGTTTCGCGCTCGCGTGTGCCGGGTGCGGACCGTCCGCGCCGCGCACGTTCCCGTTGCCGACCGCGGACCAGATCACCGAGATGCGCGTCAGCACGACGGCCGAGCCGATGTTCGGCGGGCCGATCGCGGAGTTCGTCGTTCCGGCGGAACACGTTCCGAGCCTCTTGTTCTGGCTCGTACCGGCAGAGCGGTACGTTGGTGACTTTGCTCGCGCGGCCGAGAAAGGCATCAACCCCGAAATCGCAACTGTTGTGCTTCGCACGAAAGACGGAACTGAACTCCGCCTGCGGTGCCACGATTGGGGCAAGAACCCGGTCGCGTTCACGGCCAACGGGCGCGATTACTACCTCGGCCGCGCAGAGAACGAGCGCGGGCAGGGCATCGCCGGGGGTGTCAAGTTGGTGAACGCGATCAGAGACGCGCTCGCCGCGCGAAAATGAGCTGCGTGAATACAGACGCGGCGCGGGGATTCGGAGCGCAGAACGAACGGGAGTGATGAGGCTTCCGGTTTGCGGGCTGAAGGTTGAATCCTTGAGCCTTGAACTTTGAAATTCGGAATCCCCAACAGTGGTCACCTTACAAAGGTGATGCCGCGTGCGCGGCGAACCGTTCCGATCCGCGATCCTCCTCGCCGCGCGCCGCGCCCGTTTTTCTGTGGTCCGGTCACTCCGTGACCGGATTTGAAGAGCAACGCAACAGAAAACACCTGTTCGTGACCCGCGAAGCAAGTGCTTGAAAATCCGGTCACGGAGTGACCGGACCACAGGGGTTACTTCGCTTCGCCTAGCGCGACGGTCGCGGCGTCCACCGCGACGCGCACCTGCGCGTTGAACGTGTCCAACTTGTCTTGCAGCGCGTCGATCTGCGCTTCGAGCGCGTTCGTCATCGCGTCCACGTCCGCCTTGCGGAACTGCGCGACGTAGGCCACCTGCCCGGCGGTCGGGTAGCCTTCGAGGAACGTGCCGTGCTTCGTGCTCAGCGCGGCCAAGAGCGCGACTTCGGCCTTCAGTTCGGCCAACTCGAAGATGTCGCGCTGGATCGGCGCGTTGGCCCGTGCGATGGCGAACTTCAGGTCCGCGAGCCGGCGCACGAGGTCGGCGCGCTCCGCGTACGCGGCCCGCACGTCGATCTGCTCGCCCGTTTGCTGCGTGCTGTTGTACGCCTGCACGGTGGCGGTGAGCTTCGTCACCTTCCCCGCGAGCCGGTTCTTGAGTTTGAGCGCCTTCGCCAGCGCGATTTCGGTCAGTTCCGCCATTGGGCACCTCGCGTGTTGCGGAAGAAGTGACACGCGCCCGCACCACGGGTTCGCGGATAACATATCCCTTCGCACTCCCGCACCCGGAGGCCGCACCGATGGTTCGCGCCGCTCTCGCGCTCGCCGCGCTCGTGTTCGCTTCGCACCCCGCTCACGCAGAACCGATCAAGTTGGAAGTCAATGCCACGGAAGTGGCGCGTAAGGTGCTACGCGTCGACGAAGTGATTCCCGCGAAGCCCGGCGCGCTCTCGCTGCACTACCCGAAGTGGATTCCCGGGCGGCACCGGCCCGTCGGCCAGATCGCCAACGTCACCGAGTTCCGCATCAGCGCGAACGGCAAGCCGCTGGAGTGGAAGCGCGACGACGCGGACCCGTTCACCGTTCACCTCACGGTGCCCGAAGGGGCAAAGGAAATCGAGTTGACGTTCCACCTGCTGCTCGCGGCCGGGAGCGAGGGCGGCGCGCAGTTCATGACCGTCGCATCGCCCAAAGTGATGACGATGAACTGGAACGACCTGCTGTGGTACCCGAAGTGCGAGAAGCCGCTCGCGCTGGAATTCAAGCCGTTTATCATACTGCCAAGAGGCTGGCAGTACGGCACCGCGCTGGCGGTTCGCCAAGCCTCGGCGAGTAGCGCCTCGTTCGAATCCGTTTCGCTCGAAACGCTGATCGATTCGCCGCTGGTCGCCGGGGAGCACGTGCGCGTCGTGCCGCTCGACGGCGCGAAGGGCGCGCACCGCGTCGTGATGGCATGCGATAGCGCCGACGGGCTTGAAGCGCCGGAAGCGACCGTCGCGGCGTGGAAGAAACTGGTGCCGGAGGCCGCGGCGCTGTTCGGCCCGGCGCGCCCGTACCGCGGGTACACGTTCCTCTTGGGCCTGAGCAACCACATCCCGGGCGCGGGCATCGAGCACCACGAGAGCAGCGACAACCGGCTCGGCGAACTCGCGCTGGTGAAGGCCGGCGAGCGCAAGAGCGCCGCGACGCTGTTCCCCCACGAATTCGTTCACGCGTGGAACGGCAAGTTCCGCCGCCCCGCGAGCATGATCATGGCCGACTACCAACAGGCGCAGCAAACGCGGCTGCTGTGGGTGTACGAGGGGCTGACGAACTACCTCGGCTGGCTGCTCGCGGCGCGCAGCGGCCTGATGACCGCCGACGAAGCCCGCGACTACCTCGCGATGACTGCGTCGCGCATGAGCAACGTGAAGGCCCGCGGGTGGCGGCCGCTCGACGACACCGCCGCCGCCGCGAGCACGCTGTTCGACGCGACCCGCGCATGGCGCTCGGCCCGCCGCGCGGTCGATTTCTACGACGAGGGCACGCTGTTGTGGCTCGAAGTGGACGTGCTGATTCGCACCAAAACGAAGGGCGCGAAGTCGCTCGACGATTTCCTGAAAGCGTTCCACGGCACCGGCACCGGGAAACCCGAGGTGAAGGGCTACGAACTGAATGATGTGTTGAACGCGCTGAACGCGGTCGCCGCGCACGACTGGAAGGCGCACTTCGCGCGCCGCGTGGAAGCGGTCGCCGAAGTGCCGCCTCTCGACGGCATCACGGCCGGCGGGTGGAAGCTGACGTTCGCGGAGAAGCCGACGGAACTGTTCGCCACATTCGAAGGCTTGGCAAAGGCTGCCAACCTGTCCGACTCCATCGGCGCAACGATCGGCGGCGACGGGTTGGTGGGCGATCTCGTGCCCGGCAGCGCCGCGGCAAAGGCGGGGCTCGCCCCCGGCATGAAAGTGCTCGCGGTGAACGGTCGCCGCTTCAGCACGGACGGCCTGAAGGGTGCCGTGAGCGCGACGAAGTCCGGCGGCAAGTTAGAACTGCTGATCGAAAGCGGCGACTTCTTCAAAACGCACGCCGTGGAGTACACCGGCGGCGCGCGCTACCCGCGCTTGGAGCGCACCACCGGAAGCGACCTGCTGAGCGAAATCGTGAAGCCGCGCGCGAAGTGACGCTGTGCCGACGCGAGTTGCGCGTGCGGAGGCGAGCCGGAGAAACAAACGGGGATTCGGCCGCGCACGGAAGAGCGCGGCGCAACAAGAAGTGAGGCGGAGGTCAGGCGGTCGCGGGTTGCGCGGCCAGCATGTCGCCGATCACGCGGCGCAGCATTTGGCCGGTCGTCATCCCGCGGCGGCGGGCCGCGGCTTCCAGTTCCATCGCCTGCCACAGCGGGAGCAACAGTGCCAGCTCGACGACCTCCGGGTCGGAGCGGCCCGCGTCAGAGGAAACTTGGTCGAACAGCGGTTGCACGGCGTCACCTGTCCTTGAGGGCGTGGTCGGCGAAGACGGAGCGAATGGTAGCACTCGTGAGCGTTCCGCCGAGTTCACGGGCCGCGATCCTTGTTCGGTTCCTGCGTGCGGCCCCGCGCAGAGGAAATCGTACCCATCCGCGCGAGGTGCGGCAAGGTGCGGCAAGGTGCGGTGCCCGTTCGCGCGGCACCGGTCGCTCAACCCGTGCTACTGGCTGACGGCGTCGGAACTTTCAAGCGAAAGAACGAAGAGCAAGAGTGATGCCGCTACACCGGTTCGGCACACTTTTCACCGATTTCCCTACCCGTGCGGTGTTTTTTGCGCGCGCCAGCCCGCACCACTCCGCACCGACCGCACGCTCCGCGCGCACCGGTGCCAGTTTTCGAGCACCCCGCGGCGCGGGAAGCGAAAGTGAGCGTTTTGCGGGGGCCGTTCCGCATCGACAAAACGGGTAGTACCCGCGAGCGCCGACGGTTCCGCCGGTCGCGCCGGGAAAACCGAGAAATTTGTCGCGCCCCCCGCGCGACCGGTACGAAAACCGGTTACGATCAGGGATTGTGTGGCGCGGCGCGAATCGTGCACCCGCGGCACCCGGAACCCGCTCGGCCCCGACCGCACGGAGCAGGCCAACCATGTCGAACACGAACGACCCGAAGTCCGGCACCCCCAACGACCCCAAGAAGCCGGAGAAGAAGCCCGACGCGTACCAGTCCGCGTTCGACTTCGCGCTGCCCGAGGGGGCCGATTCGTTCAGCGACATCGACCCGCCCGCGCCGCCGAGTGCTTCCGACCCGGAGATGGGCACCGCCGCGCCGCTGCCGCCCAAACCCGAGGCCGCGCGCGGCTCCAAGAACTCGTTCGAGTTCACCCTCTCCGACGCCGAGTTCGAACTGCCGCCGGAATCGGGCACCAAGCTGAACCAGCCGCCGCGCGCCTCGGGCCCCGCGCCCGCAGCGCCGCTGCCGCCCGCGAAGAGCGACAGCGGCATCAACCTCGGGGCCGTGCCGAAGCTCCCCTCGACCGCCGGGGTGCCGGGGCTGTCGGAGCCGTCATCGAGCCTGACGATGCGCCTGCCGGACGTGCCCGCGGCCCCGCGGCCGCCGTCGTCGCCCACTTTCGAACTGCCTCCCGAACCGCCGGTCGCGGTGCCGGTGCCCACCGCGTTCGACCTGCCGCCCTTCGCGGAACCGCCGGCACCGGTTGTCGATCTGCCTCCGGTCACGACCACGACCCCGAAGCCGCCGTCGTCGGCCGCGTTCGAGCTGCCGCCGGAACCTCCGGTCGCGCTCCCGGTGCCCACGGCGTTCGACATCCCGCCGTTCGCCGAGCCGCCCTCGACGCCGACCCTCGAACTGCCGCCGCTCCCGCAGCCGCCGTCGGTTCCCACCTTTGAGTTGCCGCCGGTCCCGACGGCCGCGCCGCTGTCGCGCGAGTTCGAACTGCCGGACGTGCCCGCGGCGCTGGCGCTGTCGCGCGAGTTCGAACTGCCCCCGGTGCCGGACGCGGCCCTTGCGGGGCCGGGGTCCGGCGTGTTCGAGTTGCCCGATCCGAACGAGCTGACGCTCGTCGAACCCGCGTCCGACGTGATTCCGGGGGCCGTGGGCGAAGCGACGCTGCTCCAGCCCGCGTCCGACGTGTTCGACCTCCCGGCGGCCGAAGAGGTGACGCTCGCGGAGCCGACTTCGGACGTGTTCAAACTGCCGCCGGTGCCGGATGCGCCGGCGCCGCGACCGTCGTCCACGTTCGAGCTGCCGCCGGTGCCGAAGGTGCCGTCGGACCCGGTGGTGAGCGTGCCGCCGCTCCAGAAGCCGGACAGCGAGCCGGACCTCGGCGCCCGCGCGCCCGCGCCGCCGGCCGCGTTCGGCACGATCCCCGCGCCGCTCTCCGCGCTCGGGCTGAAGCCGCTCAGCTCGCAAGACCTCGGCCCGGTGGTTCCGCCGGCCGCGCCCGAGGTGCCGCTCGCCGGCGCGGACCCCGGCATCACGCCCGTGCTGCCGGAACCGCTGTCCGGGTTGGACCTCGCGGCCGAACTCGAGCCGGTGGACACGCCCGCGGTGCCCACCGCGCCGGCCAAGGGGTACCAGTCGGCGTTCG
>JALHNS010000159.1 GCA_022843445.1 Gemmata sp. | reverse complement strand
GCACCGACCTGCCCGCGCCGCTCGCGCCCGAGCGCGTCGGGCTGGCCGCGGGCTGGTTCGTCGCCGGCGACGAGGAGGCCGGGAACCGCGTGCTGAACGCGGCCCGCGAGGCGCTGTTCCTCACCGTGCCCGGCGCGCCGGCCGACCGCACCAAACTCGCCATCGCCTACGCCGAAGCCCTCGGGTTCGCGCCGCACGGCATCGCGCTGGGCCGGCTCGAAGAGCTGTTCCAGCGGCTCGACCGCGTCGCGGTGCAGTCGTCGTCGAACTGTTACTACACGCTACAACCGCTGCACCTGCTCGACACCGTGGTGCGCGCGGTGGTGACGGACGACTTCGCCATCAGCCCCGCGGTGCGCGCGTGGCTGGACGACGACGAGTTCCTGATCCGCTCCCGCGTTCACCGCGACATGGCCGCAGTGTTGCGCGCGGACGGGTGCTGAGCGATAGCGGCCCGGCACAAAGTGTGTGCGGCCGAGTTGCACACCCCAGCTCCGCACGAATCGCGCGGAGCACCGTACACACTTCGCGGCGGTCCGCACTCATACTTTCTGCTCCGCACAAACTTCGGTTCGATTCACAAAAGTGTGTCGAAGCGTGGCACGTAATTCGTGAGCGCGAGAGCACGGGGCCGGCACAATCCCACACACGCGCCGTCCAGAAACGTACATTCGGGCGAGCGGCACGCGTGAGCGTGCCGGCCGCGCTCTCACTTCTTCGGGGTGGGTTTGTCGTCGCCGGTATCGGTCCACATGCGGCCGATGGTTTTCATGTCCTTCGGAACGGACACGTTCGGCGGCTGAAGCCCGAACGTCTGCACCCGTTTCGCGCTCAATTCCATCGTGCTCACCTTGAACTCCTTGTCGCGCTTCGCTTCCAGTTCCGGGTTCACTTGGCCCGGCCCCATCAGCGACCAGATGAGCAGCGGTTCGCCTGTCGGGATCGGCGTCGCGGGGTCCGGCCACGTGTGCCACGCCTTGCCCCACAGCGTCATCACCACCTTCATAAAGTCGGTCTCTTCCTTCTCGCTCATCGCGGGCGCGATCAGCCCGCCCCCGAGCACCTCGTAGGTGTGCGCGTGCCAGTACTTCTTTTCGTCGTCGCTCAGCTTGCGGTACGCGGCATCGGAAATGAGGTACTCGACACCGATGAGCTTCGCGTTCTTCCCGGTGCCGTCGAACAGCGTGCACTGGAACACGTCGCCTTCCGACCCGCCGGTGTGTGCGGCGCAGTAGTGCTGCGTGATGAACTGGAGCTTCGGGTTCTTCTTCGCCATGTGAATGCCGCAGAAGTGGAAGTGCGGCGCGCTCATCGGCCCTTCGTGCTTGCCGCCCTTCTCGTCGTGCGCGGCGCTGGCAACGGCCCCGCACACCGGCGCGGCCGATACCGCACCGAGAAACCCGAACAACTCGCGACGGTCCATAATGCACCCCGAAATGGAACTCGCCCGCGACTTCCGCGGGCACGAGGGGTGAATTACGACTCCGCGAGTGATGTTTAACTGGACGGAATGTCACTCCGGGTCTTCGGGCAGGCGCTTCGGCAGTTTCACCGTGAACGTGGAGCCTTTGCCCACCACGCTCTCCACGCGAATGCGCCCGTGGTGCTGCTCGATGATCTGTCGGCACACGCTCAGGCCCAAGCCGGTGCCGCCGCGGCCGTACTCGTCCGGCTGTTTCGTGGTGAAGAACGGTTCGAAGATCAGGCGCAGTTGGTCCGGCGGGATGCCCTGCCCGGTGTCCGAGACGCGAATCTCCACGGTGTCGGCCGCGGGGCTTTCGCGCACCTCGATGCGCAACCGGCCGCCGTTGGGCATCGCCTGCCGCGCGTTCAGCACGAGGTTCACCAGAATCTGCTCGATGTGCCCGGGGATCGCCCACGCGACCGGACGCGCGATGAACCGCGTCTCCACCTGCACGCGGTGCTTCGAAAGGTCTTTTTCGGTGAGGATCAGCACTTCGTCCACCAGCCGCGCGATGTCGCACCGCTGGCGGTGACTGGCGCTCTTGCGCGCGAAGCCGAGCATCCCGCCGGCGATGGCCGCGGCCCGCTGCCCGGCCTTCACCACGCGCTCGAAGGCGAGCTGCTTGTCGGCCGGGTCCTGCGCCCGCGAGCCGAGCTTCGCGGAGTTGATGATCGTGGTGAGGATGTTGTTGAACTCGTGCGCGATGCTCGACGCGAGTTCGCCGACACTGCTGAGGCGCTGGGCTTGGAGGAGCTGTTCCCGCAGCGCCGCTTCGGTCTCGCCGCTCGGAGCCAGAAGCTGTTCGCTTGTCATGTTCGCGCCTCCTGCGCATCTTCCCCGAGCGCCCAACGCGACCGACTCCCGCGCCGCCGGCGCGCGGGGTTCGGTAGCCGCGGTCGCCGCCCCCGGTCCGCGCTCGTGAGCGCTCGAACCGGTCCCCCGTGACGGCGTGCGGGCCGGGCACGCCCGCTTCCGCTGCTTTCATCTATCGGACGCCCGCGCCGCGTCCTTCATACGAAGCGCACAATCGGCAAAGTCGGTTGCGCGAAGTTTGCGCACTTGTGATTAGCACTCAACTCACGCCTCGGTCTTCTTCACGTTCGGGTCCGCGACGCGCGCGTTCAGCTCGCGCACCGCGGGCGGAACCACCAGCAGCTCGCGCGCGTGCCAGAACTCGCCGTCGGGCACGAGTTCGCTCGTCGCGAGGTTCGGGATGCTGCCGATGGCGCGCCAGTGCTCCGGGCCGCGGTCGCGCAGCAGCGAGAGCAGCAGCACTTTGGACACGACCCCGTGGCACACGATCACCACGCGCCCGCCGGGGTGCGCGGCGATGGCGCGCAGGAACGCGGGCACGGTGCGGGCGCGCAGTTCGTCGAACGATTCCATTCCGGGGTGCGCGTACGCGGTCTCGCCCGCGATCCACCGGTTCGTTGTCTCTTCCCAAACGCCGTCGGCCTCCGCGCGCGGCATCCGCGACAGCGGCCCGACGCGGCGCTCGTGCAGCAGCGGTTCCACGAGGTGCGGAACGCCGCACCGGACCGCGACCGGCGCGGCCGTTTGGAACGCGCGCTTCATGCCGGACGAAACCACCACGGTCGGCCGGCGCTCTGCGAACCACTCGATGGCGGCCGCGGCTTGCGCGTGCCCGTGCGCACCGAGGTCGATGTCGGACTCGAACCCGTGAAACATGGTGGGCGCGGCAGTTTCGGCGTGGCGCGCGATCCAAACGACTTCGGGCAAGGTGTGGTTCACGGTTCGCTCCGCGGGGTTCGGTCGTCACTGTCTTCAGGGTAGCAGGCACGCTCCGCGTGCCGTGTGTTCGGGCCGCGCCAGCTTACCAACTCCGTGTTCTGCTTTCCGCGCGCCGCAGAACGGCACGCGGAGCGTGCCTACTACCATGAAGACACTCAGTAGTTACGAATCGCGGCTTGTGGCGCGCGCGGAAAGAGGCGAAACTCGAATTGCGCCCTTCGCGGGAGGTTCCCATGTTCGGCACGGCCGTCGCGTTCGTTCTGCTCGCTCCCGGCGCGCCGGTGCCGGCGCAGCCGCCGGTGGCCGCGCCGAAGGCCGACCGGTTCAAGGCGCAGGAGTTCGCGCGCATCGTTTGGCAGGTCGGCGACCAAGTGGCGCTGCGGTACGCCAAGCCGGTGGAGATGCGCGACCTGATGCGCGGCGCGATCCGTGGGCTGTACGACGAATGCGGTCTGAGCGTGCCCGACCGCGTGAACGTAGCGCTCGCGCGGGCCACCGGCGCGACGGAGATCGTGGAAGTGGTCGCCGACGTGCGGCTGCTGCTCGCGGACAAGCCGCACCTGCGCGGCCCGCGGGCGCTCGCCGCCGCGATCAACGGGTTCCGCCACGCCACCGACCCCGCGTGCCAGCTCACCAGCCCGCGCGCGAGCGCGTTCGCGTCCAGCGACATGGACTTCGGTATCGGCGTCGAACTCGAAGGCGCGAGCGGCCCGCGGTGGATGCTGTACCAAGCCGAGTACCGCGCCGCGATCGGGCAAGTTGCGACCGCGGGTTGGCTCGGCCCGATCCCGCCGCCGACCGCACTGGCGTCGCCGGCGACCTTCCCGTGGCGCGTCAGCCGCGTGATTCCCGAAAGCCCGGCACAGAAGGCCGGCGTGAGACCGGGCGACGTCGTCACGCACTTCGCCGGTACCGAAATCACCGCGAAGAACGTGGACGAACTGTTCCTCAAGTTCGCGCTGCCGCACCAAACCTTCGACCCGCAAACCGGGCTGCCGCGCGAGATCGAACGCGCGCTCACGTTCCGCCGCGAGGGGGTGAAGCCGTTCGAGGCCAAACTCAAGAGCACGCCCTACACGCCGATGAGTGCGTTCGGCGTGATGCGCACCGCCGAAGACAAGTGGGACTGCCTGCTCGACCGCGAACACAAGATCGGCTACATCCGCATCGGCGCGGTGGAGCAGAACCTCGACGAGAAGGTGGGGCAGATACTAGCGGACCTCGAGCGCCGCGGGTGCCGCGGGCTGATCCTCGACCTGCGCTGGTGCCCCGGCGGGTACGTCGATCCGGGCGTGCGCATCGCGGGGCTGTTCCTGCCGAGCGACGTGCTCATCGCCAAGATGAACTACCGCAACCCGCAACTCGCGGGCAATCAGCCGGAGATTCGCAACACCTTTGGCAACAACAAGTACACGAAGCTCCCGCTCGTGGTGCTGGTGGGCCAAGAGACGACCGGCGGCGGTGAGCTGATCGCGTCGGCGCTGCGCGACAACGACCGGTGCGTGCTGATCGGCCAGCGCACGGTGGGGCGCGCGTACATCCAGAACATCGTGGACGGCGGGTTCGGCGGCTTGCAGTTCAAAATCACGACCGGCGAATCGCTGCGGCCGAACGGCAAATCGCGCCAGCGGAAGCCGGACAGCGGCCCGTTGGACGACTGGGGCCTGCGCCCGGACGAGGGGTTGGAGGTGCCGGTGACGAAGGACAAGTCGCTCGAACTGAAGCACTGGGCCGACCTGCACTCGCTGCGCCCCGCGGAGAGTAACGAGGCGCTCGACTTCGACGACCCGCTCAAAGACCCGTTCCGCGCGAAGGCGCTCGAGTACCTTAAGCAGAAACTCGGCCCGCTCCCGGCGAAGAAGTGACTTCACAGCGGGCGCTGGCCCCACGGAATCGGCATCGTCGGCGGGTTGCGGTGCCGGTCCTTGCGCGCGTCCTTCGGGCGGTGCTTCCACCACGTCACGAACCGCACCAGTTGCTTCACGGCCTCTTCGTAGGCGCGCTTCCCCTTCTCCGCGGTCGCCTTCTCCGCGTCGCCCAACACGCCGGTGTCGGAGTAACTGCTGGTCCACGAGATGGTCGTCGCGGGGCCGGCCCCGAACAGATCGACCCAGTTGAACGGGCTGTCGTCGTCGTTGAAGCTGATCGTCCCGCTCTTGATGAGGTCCTTGCGCACGTTGTCGCCGTCGAGGTACAGGTACAGGCTCGTTTCCAACTCGCACGCGTGCGAGCACCCGCCGGGGAACTTGCTCTCGCGCCAACTCGGCAGGAAGTTCTTGTCCACCGTGAGCAGGTTCCACCACGCCGCCACCGCGCACTCCGCGTCGGTTTCGAGGTTCGTGCGGCGCGCGGCGAGGTCGAGGTTGGGCATGTTCGACCCGTGCCCGTTCAGCAGCAGAATCTTCTTGAAGCCGTGGTACGCGAGCGATTTCGTGATGTCGAGGACTTGGTTGATGAAGTGCTGGTAGTCGGTGTTGATCGTACCGGGGAAGTCCATGACGTGCCCGGTGTAGCCGTAGGCGACGACCGGCAGCACGAGCAGCTGGTCCGGGATTTCGAGGCCCGCGCCCTTTGCGATCCCGCACGGGCACACGAGGTCGACGTCGAGCGGCAGGTGGTGGCCGTGCTGCTCCACCGCGCCGCACGGCACGATGCACACTTTGCCGAGGTCAACGGCGTCGTTGATCTCCGGCCACGTCAGCTTTTCGTAACGGTACTCGGTGCGCGCGCGGCTCATGTGGCGGTCTCGCGGGGGGAACAGAAGTGCCCGCGAGTTTATCAGGCGCGCCGCGCCGCCGCATCACCCAAAGCGCCCGGTGATGTAGTCTTCCGTCTGCTTCTCCCGCGGCCGGCGGAACACCTGCTCGGTCGCCCCGACCTCGATGAGCCGGCCCTCGAAGAAGAACGCGGTCTGGTCCGAGACGCGCGCGGCCTGCTGCATGTTGTGCGTCACGATCACGATCGTGTAGTCGCGCTTCAGTTGGCCGATCAGTTCTTCGATCGCCTGCGTGCTTTTCGGGTCCAGCGCGCTGGCGGGTTCGTCCATCAGCAGTACTTCCGGTTCGGTGGCGAGCGCGCGGGCGATGCACAACCGCTGCTGCTGACCGCCGCTCAGTTCCAGCGCGCTGTTGCCGAGGCGGTCCTTCACCTCGTTCCACAGCGCGGCCCCGCGCAGGCACCGCTCCACGAGGTGATCGAGCCGCCCGCGGCTGCTCTCGCCGGCGATGCGCGGGCCGTAGGCCACGTTCTCGTAGATGCTCTTCGGGAACGGGTTCGACTTCTGGAACACCATCCCCACGCGCCGCCGCAACCCGGCCACGTCCGAACCGCGGGCGTAGATGTCGGTGCCGTCCACGAGCACCTGCCCGGTGAGCCGCGTGCCCTCAATCAAATCGTTCATGCGGTTCAGCAAGCGCAACAGGGTGCTCTTGCCGCACCCGCTGGGGCCGATGAACGCCGTGACCGATCGCTCGGCTACCGACAACGAAACGTCGAACAGCGCGTGCTTGCTGCCGTACCAAAAGTTCACATCGCGAACGCCGACCTTTTCGATTGCGGGCGCGGCGATGTCGGTCGCAACACCGGCGGCGGCGGGCGGCGCGAATGCGGTCACGGGTTCGCCTCGGTGAGAGTGAACTGCACAAGCGAGTTGTACCCGGCAATTGTGTACATCGCGCGAAGGAGAAATGATGATCGCGCGAGCTTACGGCTTCACGAAATCTTCGCCGAACCTTCACCGTTCGCCGCGTTGTTCGCCCGCGGTGCGCCGATAGGCTGTCCGCGTTCGCGCCCACCCCGCGGAGCCCCTTCCCATGCGCCGAGTTTGTGCGTTCGCGTTCCTCGCCGTGCTGCCGTTCGTGCTCGGCTGTCCCGGCGACAAGCAAGGCTCCGGCGCGGCCCCGCGCGTCAGTGCCGGCGGCGCGACGTTCGTCGATCCGATCATGCAGAAGTGGTCCGGCGAGTACAAGAAGGCGAAGAACGCCGAGATCGACTACGTGGCGAAGGGATCGGGGTACGGCATCTCGAACGTGACCTCGAAGAACATCGACTTCGGCTGCTCCGACGCGCCGATGACCGCGAAGGAAGTGGAGGCGGCGAAAGCGGCCGGCGGCGAGGTGCTGCACGTGCCGGTTACCATCGGTGCGGTCGCGGTCATCTTCAACGTGGACGGCGTAAGCGACCTGACGCTGACCGGCGAAGTGCTCGCGGACATTTACCTGCGCAAGATCACCAAGTGGAACGACCCGAAACTCGCGGCGCTGAACCCCGGCGTGCCCCTGCCGGCCGCGGACATCGCCCCGGTGTGCCGCTCCGAATCGAGCGGGACGACGAACATCTTCACCGAGTACCTCAGCAAGAAGAGTGCCGAGTTCGCCAAGTCGCCGGGCACCGACAAGAAGCCGAAGTGGCCGGAGGGCGTACAGGGCAAGCCCGGCAACGACGGCATCGCGGAGCAGGTGAAGCAGGTGCCCAACACCATCGGCTACGTGGAAGCGGCGTACGCGAAGACGAGCGGCAAGCCGAGTGCGAAGCTGGTGAACCGGGGCGGCAAGCCGGTCGCCCCGAGCGCCGCGGCCGTGACCGCCGCCGTCGAAGCGTCCGTGAAAGTGACGGAGAAGAAGGAACCGTACTCGCTGCACCCGCTGGCGTTCTCGTTCACCGACGCGGACGGCGACGCGTCGTACCCCGTCGTGGGCGCGAGCTACGCGATTCTGTTCAAGAAGCAGCCGAAGGACAAGGGTGCGGTGATCGCGGAGTTCCTCAAGTGGGTGGTGGCCGACGGCCAGATGTTCGCCACCGATCTCGAATACGCGCCGCTGCCCGCGGACCTCACGAAGAAAGCGCACGACCTAATCGGCACGCTGAGCTTCGAGTAACTGGGGGGCGCGCCGAGCCGGCAGCGTGTGCGACGGTTTCGACAAAAGGGCGTCGCTCACGCTGCCGGCTCGGCGCACGCGCTTGAGTCGATGTGACACTCGCCCCAATGGTTCCACCAATGACCGCACCGGCCCCGCGGCCCGCGCCGCCGTCTTCGCTCGGCGACCGCCTGTTCGCGCTGCTCGCGCAAGCGTCCGGCGCGTTCGTGCTGTCGGTCGCGGTCGCGCTGGTCGGCGTGCTGTTGTACCAATCGTGGCCGGCGCTCGTGCGCTACGGCGAACTGAAAGTGCTCACCAGTTCCGACTGGAACCCGAGCGAGAACGCCTACGGCGCACTGCTGTTCGTGTACGGCACCGTCGCCACCTCGATCATCGCCATGCTCGTGGCGGTGCCGCTGGGGGTGGGCGCGGCGGCGTTCCTTTCGGAGATCGCCCCGCCGCGGGTGCGCAAAATCACCTCGTTCCTGCTCGAACTGCTCGCGGCGATTCCGAGCGTCATCTTCGGCTTCTGGGCACTGGAGTTCCTCGCGCGCCGCGGCCTCGCGCCCACCTACAAGCTGTTCGGGTTCGACAACACCTCCGGCGAAGGCATCCTCGCGGCCGGGCTGGTGCTCGCGGTGATGATCCTCCCCTACATCACGGCGCTGTCGTTCGACGTGTGCCAAGCGGTGCCGCGGGCGCAGCGCGAAGGCTCGCTGGCGCTGGGCGCGACGCGGTGGCAGACCATCTGGAAGGTGGTGCTGCCCTACGCGCGCCCGGGCATCATCGCGGCGTGCTTTCTCGCGCTGGGCCGGGCCGCGGGCGAAACGATGGCCGTGACGATGGTAATCGGCAACGCGCAGTACCTGAACTTCAACCCGACCGCGACCGGCGACTCGATCCCCAGCCTGATCGCCGGGCAGCTCCACGAGACCGGCCCGGCCGACACCACGCGCCGCGCCGTACTCGTTTCGCTCGGCCTGCTGTTGCTCGTCATCGCGCTGGTGATGAACGTGCTGGCCCGCGGGTTCGTGCGGTGGCTGTCGAAGCCGCGGGCACACAAAGCGCGCCCGCTGAACCTCACCGCCGCGCCGCCCCCGCCGCCGGACGCCGCGCGGACCGCCCGCGCGATCCGCCGCGCCGCGCGCGCCGACAAAGTGATGACCGGTGCACTGTGGGTGTGTCAGTTCCTCACGGTGGTGCCGCTGTTCCTCATTCTCGGTTACATCACGGCAAAGGGCGCGGACCAAGTGACCGCGGCGTTCTTCACGAACCTGCCGAACGACACGCCGCCGGGGCTGCATCACGCGCTGGTCGGGAGCGTCACGCTCGTGGGCCTCGCGGCGGCGTTCGCGATTCCCGTGGGCTTGCTCGCGGCGATCCTGCTGAGCGAGTACCGCAACAACCGGCTCGTCGCGCCGGTGCGGTTCGTGTCGGAGATGCTGGGGAACGTGCCGTCGATCGTAGTGGGCGTGTTCGCGTACGCGGTGCTGGTGTACCCGTTCTGGCTGTCGCCCGGTGAGCGCGGGTTCGGCTACTCCGCGTGGGCCGGGGCGTTCGCGCTCGGCGTGATGATGCTGCCGGTCGTGATCCGCTCCGCGGAAGAAGCGATGCGCCTCGTGCCGAACAGCTTGCGCGAGGCCAGTTACGCGCTCGGCGCGACGCGCCGCCAAACGATCCTGAAGGTGGTACTGCCCGCGGCGCTGCCGGCGATCGTCACCGGGGTGCTGCTGGCGGTCGGGCGCATCGCGGGCGAAACGGCCCCGCTGATTCTCACCGCGCGCGGCTCGCAGTTCGTGGCGCGCTCGTTCGCCGACGCGACGCCCTCGCTGCCGTACTACGTCTACGATTTCGCCACAAAGCCGAGCGAAGAGTTGAAGAACCTCGCGTGGGCCGGGGCGTTCGTGCTTGTGGTGGTGGTGCTGTGCCTGAACGTCGGCGTGCGGTTGCTCGCGGGCAAGCGCGTGGTCGCCGCGGCCCGGGCGGACTGACGCGAGCGTGCTTGAAACGAGACGCGAACGCCAGTGAGCGGCAGGCCGACGCGGTTCGTCACGCTGTGCCATTCACTGGCGCTCGCGGCTCGTTCGGCTGCGCTCCTAGCTCGCCTTGCGCTGCTTCTCTTCTTCGTACTTGTGCAGCTTGTTGTAGAGCGTCTTCAGGCTGATCCCGAGTTCGTCGCTCGTCTTCTGCTTGTTCATGCCGTTCTTAGCGTACACGTGCAGGATGTACTCCATTTCCACGTCCGCGAGCGACTTCGTGGGCGCGTTCGGGTCGGTCGCGGGTGCCGGTGCCGCGGGCGCGCTGGGGAACGGCAGCGTCGTCGCGGGTTGCGCGAGAACCTGCGCGCTCGCGCCAGTCGGCGGGGTGAACGGGAGCGTCGCGGACGGCCGCGGGTACACCATGTCGCGCGGGAGAAAGTCCGGCGTGATCGGCTGCCCGCCGGACACGATCCACGCGTAATCCATCGCGTTCGAGAGTTCGCGCACGTTGCCCGTGTAGGCGTGGTTCACGATGACCTGCATCGCCTCCGGCGTGAGCAGGTGCGCGACCGCTTCCACCGGGCGCTTCGCGTGCCGCGCGAGCAGGTGCCGCGCCAGTTCCGGCACGTCCTCGCGGCGCTCGCGCAGCGGCGGCAGATGAACGTGGAACATGTTCAGCCGATACAGCAGGTCTTCGCGGAACAGGCCGTCCGCGACCATCTGCCGCAGGTCCTTGTTCGTCGCGCTAATCACCCGCACGTCTACGGTGATCGGCGTGCTTTCGCCGAGCCGCTGAATCTCACCGGCTTCGAGGAAGCGGAGCAGCTTCACTTGAAGCGTTTTGTCGAGGTCGCCTAGTTCGTCGAGGAACACCGTGCCGCCGTTGGCAACTTCGAAGAAGCCCTTGTGGTCGCGGTCGGCCCCGGTGAACGCGCCCTTCTTGTGGCCGAACAGTTGGCTCTCGGCGAGGGTCTGCGCGAGCGCGCCGCAGTTCACCGGCACGAACGGCATGTCGGCGCGCTTGCTCTTGATGAACAGCGCGCGGGCAACCACTTCCTTCCCGGTGCCGGTCTCGCCGGTGATGAGCACGCGCCCGTCGGTCGGGCCGACGCGGTCGATGAACTGGTTCACCGGCACCATCGCGGGGCTGCCGCCGATCATCCCCGCCGGGCCTTCGGCCTGCTGCACGCGCGTCTCGAGCGCGGCGGCGCGGTTCTTCAGCTTCCGCTTCTCTTGGATGCGGAGCAGCAGCGCTTCGATGTCCGAGAGCTTGCACGGCTTGGTGAGGTAGTCGAACGCGCCGAGGCGCAGCGCTTCCACCGCGGTTTCGGTGTTGCTGTAGCCGGTCATGATGACCGCTTCGGTGTCCGGCGCGTGCTGTTTGAGCGCCGCGAGCACCTGAAGCCCGGCCTTGTCGTGCTCCATCCGCATGTCGAGGATGGCCGCGTCGAAGATGCTCTTCTTCACCACCTCGAGCGCGGTCTTGGAGTCCGGGCAGGTCGTCACCTCGTGGCCGAGGCGCGGCAGTTCGGACTTCATGAACTCGCGCAGCGGCGCTTCGTCGTCGACGAACAGAATGCGCAACCGGTTGTGAGCGGGAGTGAGGCTAGCCACGCGCGATCTCCGTATCGTCTCGTCCGAGGGCCGCGTCCGAGCGGCCGGGAGCATAGGCTCCGTTGAAGGAATTACAAGCTCACCTTGCTCACGAGCGCGGAAGTCGGAGTGCAGAACTCGGACCCGCAAACTCCGCACAGCTTCTCTTCTGTCTTCGGTTCCGCGCTACGCGTTCCGCGCTCTTACGCGGCGGCGCGGTTCCCGCCGGGGAACGGCAGCACGGTCGGCGCGTCGTCTTCGGCACTTCCGGCTTGTTGCAGCGGGATGCGCACGGTGAACGTGCTGCCGGTGCCGGGACCGGTGCTGCTCGCGGTGATCGTGCCGCCGTGCTGGTCCACGATCTGGTGACTGATGAACAGCCCAAGCCCTGTGCCCTTCCCCGTGCGGCTCTTCGTATAAAACGGCTCGAAGATGTTCTGCAACACGTCCGGGGGCATCCCACAGCCGCTGTCGGCGAACACCATCTCCGCGTAGCCGCCGTTGGTGGTCAGGCTGATCGCCAAGCGGCCGCCGTCGTCCATGCTGTCGAGGGCGTTCACCACGAGGTTCAGAATCACGCTCTTCAGGTCTTGCGCGTTCACCGGCGCGACCACGTAGCCGGTCGGCTCGAACGTGACCGCTTTGCCGCGGCTCGCGGGCAGGTGCTTCGCCACTTCGAGCACGCCGCGAATCAGTCCGCCGATGTCGGCCGGTTCCTTGCGGCGGTCCCCGGTGCGGCTGAAGTCGAGCAGTTTCGTGGTGATCTCTTTGCACCGCAGCGCTTCCTGCTGAATCATCTTCAGGTAGCGCGCGAGCACTTCGGATTCGGCGACCGGCGCGCCGCGGGTGGTCGCGGCGACGGCGCTCATCACCTCCTGCAGCCGGCGCTCGAGCGCCTCGGAGCAGAACAGGATGCTCGCCAGCGGGTTGTTGATCTCGTGCGCGACGCCGGCCGCGAGGAACCCGACGGAGACCATCCGTTCGCTGCGCACCAACTGGCGGCTGCGCTCGGTCACTTGGCGCGCGAGGTCCGCGTACACCTCGTGCAGGCGCTTCACCATCGCGTTGAACTCGTCGCCGAGTTCTTGCAACTCGTCGCCGGACAGGATCGCGATGGGCTGCGCGAAGTTGCCGCCGTGAACGCGCTGCACCCCGGCTTGCAGCTCGCGGATCGGTCCGAACAGCCACGTGCGGAAGTAGAACATCATGGTGAACAGCAGCACGACGGCCCACACGAAGAAGAACCCGACCGACCACGCGGACTTGCGGACCGCGACCGACGCGCTGTTGCCACTCGATTCGATGTCGCTAATGGTGGCGGTGCGCAGCGCTTCGGCGCTGCGGCGCACGCGATCGTACCCCTCGCGCACGTCCTTCCGAAAGCGCAGCGCCGGCAGCGACGCGTCGTGCCCCCCGCTCGGCGCGCGGTGCCGGTCGACGGTCGCGTCGAGCGCCTTGAGTTCCGCTTCGAGGCGCTGCATCAGGTCCGCTTCGGCCTCGCCCCCGTCCGGGTCGTAGCCGTCGGCGACGTGGGCCAAGTTCGCGGTGCGGTAGTTTTCGAGATGGCCGAGGCACAGCACGAGCTGGTGCCGGTAGGCGTCCGGGTCGTTGTGATCGGTTTGGTCGAGCGTGCCGAGGGTGCCGAGGAGCGTGTTCGCGTGGCTCAGTTCGAGCAGCTTCTTGTTGGTGGTCTTGTAGCTGGTGTAGTACGCGTAGATGCCGTAGGCGGTGCCCGCGGCCAAAAGCCCGACGCTCACGGCCACGGCGGCCAGTCCGAGCCTCAGTTTTTGGCGCAGCGTCCGACGGCGACCCACGGCAGCACCTCCACAACGCCCCGCCCGTCCGTGGGCGAGAGCCGCTCGGTCCGGCCGGTGCCGGCTCGCAGCGCGGCGGACTGTACCAAGAGCGTTCTTACAAAACGAGAGCAATTTTTGCCGGGCGGTTCGGGGCCGGGTCCGCGTGCCCGAGTTCCACTTGTTCGCGGGTCGGCGCGCGCGGTAAGGCGACCCGCACGCGGCGCGAGCCGTACCTTATTCGGAGGGCATCGCAATGGGCGCGCCGGTACCGGTCGGGCCGCACGCGGTCGGCGGCGGGAACCCGCTGCTGTGGATCTGCGGGCCGTGCGTGATCGAATCGCACGACCTCACGCTGCGCATCGCCGAAGCGCTGAAGGGCCACAGCGAGCGGTTGAAGTTTCCGCTGGTGTTTAAGGCGAGCTTCGATAAGGCGAACCGGAGCAGCGGGAAGTCGTTCCGCGGGCCGGGGCTGCACGAGGGGCTGAAGACGCTCGACGCGGTGGCGCGCGCGACCGGCCTGCCGGTGACGACCGACGTGCACGAGGCGCACCAAGCCGCGGCCGTCGCGCAGGTGTGCGACATCCTGCAGGTGCCGGCGTTCCTCGCGCGCCAGACCGACCTGCTGGAAGCGTGCGGGCGCACCGGGCGCGTGGTGAACGTGAAAAAGGGGCAGTTCATGGCCCCGTGGGACATGAAGAACGTGGTGGCGAAGCTCGCCGAGTTCGGCGCGAACAATGCGCTGCTCACCGAGCGCGGCACCACGTTCGGCTACGGCCTGCTGGTGAACGACATGCGGGCGGTGCCGTGGATGCAAGAAACCGGCGCGCCGGTGATCTTCGACGCGACCCACAGCGTACAGAAACCGGGGGGCTTGGGCGACCGCACCGGCGGCGACCGGCAGATGGTGCCGGTTCTGGCCCGCGCCGCGGTCGCCGCGGGGTGCGACGGCGTGTTCGTCGAAACCCACCCGCGGCCCGACGAGGCCAAGAGCGACGGCCCGAACATGGTCCCGCTCGACGAACTCCCGCACCTGATCGAAACCTGCCTGCGCGTGCGCGCCGCGCTCGCGCCCCAACCCGCAAGCTGAGCGCTGCCACATGAGTCGCTTCGTGCCGTTCGCCCTCCTGCTCGCGCTGGCCGCGTGCAGCAAACCGCCGCAACAGCAGCAACCCGACCCCGAGACCAAGAGCGCGACCGCGGACCCGTGGGGCGCGGCCGCCGCGAAACTGAGGCGCGACACCGAACCCGCGACCGTGCGGGCCGTACTGGCGGCGCTGAGTGCCGAAGTGGGCAGCGGCCCGGGCGAGAAGCTGCCGGCGGCCACCGACGCGCAACTCGGCGCGCTCGCGGCGCTCGTGCCGCTTTCCCCGGCCGACCGCGACGAGCTGCGCGGTTCGGTGTTCACCGCGCACGACCCCGCCTACCTCGCCGACTGCTTCTACCTGCGCGACTGCGCCCGCGCGCTCGAACTGGACGCACTGCCCCCCGAGGCGCGCGCCGACCGCGCGTTCGCGTGGGTGTGCCGCCAAGTGTACCTGAACCCGTGGCTGCTGCCCGCGAGCGGCGACGACGACCGACTGGTCACCACCGCGCTACCGCCCACCGCGGTGCTGCGCCGCGGGTTCGGCTCCGCCTACGAGCGGCTCGCGGTGTTCCTCGCGCTGGCGCAACAGTTGGACCTCGACGCCTGCCTCATCGGCGGACCGAAGCCGGGGCCGCTGCTCGAAGCGTTCCAAGTGCGCGTGCCGCCGAAGGCGACGCGGGCCGAGGTGCTCGCCGCGCTGCGCGCCGCTGTGCCGCGCGGGCCGTTCTGGGCCGCGGGCGTGCGCGTCG
>JALHNS010000158.1 GCA_022843445.1 Gemmata sp. | reverse complement strand
CCGGGTCGTGCCAAACCGCGCCGTCGGCCGCGACCGCGACCCGCGATCCGACCCGCTTCCCGAGGGCAATGTTCTTGTTGTTCTGGTGCGCGGCGAGCACGTACCAGTCGCCCTGTGCCTCCTTCGTGAAGGCGGGTGCGGGATCGACGGCGGGTGCGGCCGAGGAGCCGAACAGGCACGCCGACAGAACGAGCCATGCGGTTCCGAGCGGTTTCATTTCGCGGTCTCCTGTTCGAGCCAACGCACCTCACGCAGCACCGTGCCGGGCTTGGCGGTGATCTTCACCGGCGAAGGGGCCGAACCGACTTTGGTCGTCATCACCGTTTGGCCGGTCATCCAGACCCGCAGCTCGCCGTCCTTGCGGCGTAGATCGACGCTGAACCAGAATGGTTCGGTGACCTTCTTTTCCGGCCCTTCGATCTTTCCTCGATAAGGCACATCGTTGCCGTGGGCGGTCTGATCGCCGAGCGTAGCGGTCGGGTAGCGGAAGAGGTCGGCCCGGGTCTGCGTCGCGCCCTTCACCTTGTCCGGCGTGACGGCACCGAGTTCGAGTTTCTTCCCGTCACCGAGTTCGACGCTCACCGCACCGGGATTGACGGCCGTGAACCAGAACCGCAGCCGTTGCCACTTCGCATCGGCGGACAGGCTCCCCTCTTCCTTTTCAGCGGTCCACAGCGGACGCTTGCCTTGTCCGCTGGGGCCGACCGTCAAGTTCCTGGCAGTCGCCTTGTCGCCCGCGGTGAAGCCTTCCTCGCGCATCAGGACGTAGAGCTTGTCGGATTCTTCGCGATAGCCGTCGATCATCGTTCCCTGTTTGACGCCGGGCCGGGCGCGGCTGTTGTCGAGCGCCAGGGAAATGTCTTTCCCACTTTTCATGTTGAGCGTGATGCGGAGTTCGTCGCCGTCGATGCGATAGGCACCGTTCAAGGGAAGCGGGGTGCCTCCGTCGCGAAAGAGCGGATGGTTCCTCTTCGGGTTCAGCAGATGAATTCGCTTGGGCTCCTTGCCCGGATCGAGTTTGATCTGGTCGTCGTTGTGCATGAAGCCGGCGCTGCCGAACACCTGATAGCGGAACAGGTTGTCGGTGATGGTGATTTCAGCCGGCCCCTTGCCTCCGAGCGTGGCGTCGTAGCCGTCGTCCTGCCACGACAGGAGAATCCAGCGGCCCTGCATCGCCGTGAGGTCGGCGGCCACCTTGTCCTTGTCTTGGGCGAACGCTGGAGCGCCCAACCAGGGAAGAGCCAGACACGCGCCGGAAGCTCGGAGGAACCGGCGTCGAGTGGTTGAGGAACTTGTCATGGCAGTCATTCCTTGGGGATGCTTGAAACCTCAGGCCAGCAATTCATCCAGCGTGCGTCGGCTCTCGCCGAAGCCCTTCGCCTCGACGCCCATCCGTTCGGCGATCGTGCGGAGCAGGTCGGACACGCACGCCGGGTTCTTGCCGAAGTCTTTGTTCACGGGTGGCGCCTTGCCCTCGACGGCGATCACCGGCGCCTGATTGTTGAACGCGAGATGCCGGCCCTGCACGAACCCCAGCCCCTCGCCGCCCGCGAGCAGGAGCGGCAGGTTGTCGCTGCGGTGGAACGCGGGCCACGACATCCCGCGGCCAAAGAAGACGGCCGTGTTGCGGAGAAGGTCCGCCCCGCCCTCCTTCGCCGCGCTGAGTCGTTCGAGGAACCGGGCCTGCCGTTCGTGCCACCATGTGTCGTACGCACTCAGCACTCCGAACGCCTTCGGCTCAGCGGTCTCGACCTTATCGTTCGTGGTGTGCCCTTGCCCGTGCCAATCCCCGCCGAGCGACTTCAGGGGGCCGCCACCCTCCGAGCGGGTCGAAGTGAACGTGACCACCCGCGTGCTGTCCGTTTGCAACGCGAGGTAGATCAGCTCGAACATCGTGTCCACGTAGTCGTCCTGCTGATCGCCCTTGTAGGGGTCGGCGTTCAACGTCAGCCGCTTCTCGTCCGCGGCGGCCGTCGGCGTCTCCTTGAACGCGAGGTCGGCCTTCACCCGCTTCTCGACGGCGCGAACCGATTCGAGGTACTCGTCCAGCTTCCGCTCGTCGCCCTTCCCGAGTTTGCCGCGAAGGTCGGCGGCCTGTTCGGAGACGAGGTCGAGCACGCTCGCACGGTGCTTCAACCGGCCGTGGGGATCCGCCCCGACCAGCTCGTCGAAGATGTTCTTCAGGTCGAAATCGGCCAGCACCGGCTCGCCCTGCCGGTTGAAGGAACTGGTCATCCGCCCGCCGTCGGCCCCGACAACGAGGCTCGGCCACCGGGTCTGCTTGCCGACGGCCTCGGCGATGTGCTGGTCGATGGAGATCGTGTTCGGTCGGACGGCGGTGTGCTTGTTGGCCACCTCGCTGTTGACGTTCCCGGTGAGCAGGTGCGCCCACTCCTCGTGCCCGCCCTTCACCTTGAAGTGCTGAAGGCCTGAGAGGACGGTGAGCCGGTCGCGGACCGAGGCGAACGGCTTCAGTGTGGGCGTCAGTTGGTAGTCGCGGCCGGTCTTCGCCGGGTGGAACTGCCACATGTTCACCCCGTTGGGGACGAATACGAACACGGCCCGTTTCGGGGACTTTGAGGCCGGAGCCGCGCCCGCAAACGCGTCGAGCCACGGCAGCGCAAGGCACACGCCGGATGCACGCAGGAAGTTCCGTCGGGAAACCGGGATCGGGGTCATGGCAACTCCTGTTTCAATCTCACTTGTTTCGGAACGGTTCGGAGAGCACCATCGCAAGAAGGAGGGCACGCACCCCGCCGCCGTATTTCGCCGCCGCAGTCCGGATGGTCTTCAGTTGGACCTCATCGCCGTGGTCAAGGCTGCGGCCGAGGACGTAGGTGTAGAGCCGCTGCGAGAACGCGACCGCGAACCGGCTTTCCAGTTCTCCCTGTGCCATCAACTTGCGGAACTCGCTGAAGTTGGCGAAGGTGGCCTTGTCCGGCAACGTGCCGCTCGAATCGAAGGCAACGAGCTTGCCCTGCTTGTCGCGTTTCGGTTGCCCGTACATGTCGAACCCGTCCCACACGAAGCCGAGCGGGTCGATTCGCTGGTGGCAGACGGCGCAGGTGGCGACCGTGCGGTGCTTGTCGAGGTGCTGCCGGGCGGTGAGCGCCCGCAGGCTCTTGTCTTCGGCCAGTTGCACGTCGAGGGGCTTGATGTCCACATTCCCCGGCGGGGACGGGATGTCGATGCCGAGGAACCGCTCGACGAGGTACACCCCTCGTTTGATCTCCCCACGTTCCTGAGCGTGCGTGGCCGCGGCGACGCACCCGGCTTGCGTGAGCAATCCGCCCCGCCGGTTCTCCGGAGCCGCGACCCGTCGCCAGCCCGTTCCCTTGGGAAGCGCGACTCCGTAGTACCGCGCGAGCCGGTCGTTCACCACGACGTGATCCGCGGCAACGAGCGAATTCACCGGGCGGTCGTTCCGGAGGGCGTCGAGCAGGACGTGGGCCGGTTCGGCGGCGAGGTCGCGGCGGATCGCCTTGTCGTACCACGCCAGTTCGCTCGTGTCGTCGATGGTGCGGGCGGGCCGCGTGACCGGCGGCGCGAGGTGGTCGATCACGTCGAGGTCGAGCCACTGCCGGGTGAACTCGCGCGTAAACCCGAAGGCTCGCTCGTCTGCGAGTAGGCGACGGAGTTGCTTCGTCAGTTCCGCGTCCGTGAGGATCGAGCCGTCGGCGCCGCGGGCGAGGAGTTCCGCGTCCGGGGTGGTGTTCCACGCGAGGTACGACAGGCGCGACGCCAACTCCCACACGGTCAGCGGCCGGCGCTCCGCGGCCCGCGGCTCGATCAGGTAAAGTACCTGCGGCGACACGAGCGCGGCCGCCACGGCGGTCTTGTAGCCGTCGAGGAACCCGCGGCCGGCGGCCCGCTGGTCGCGGTACAGTTTGACGAACGCCTCCAACTCGCGGTCCGCGACCGGCCGCCGGAACGCCCGCGAAAGGAACGCCCGCAGGGCGCGTTTCGCGCGCGCCTCGTCGTCCTCGCCGTCGCGCGGCGCGGGCAGCACCACCTCGCTCTTCGGCGGCCACGTCGGTGAGGCGTCCAGTTCGAGGCAGAACGATTCCAGCAGCAGACGGTTTCGCTTGAGGTACGTCTCCCGCTTCTTGGAGTCGTAGGCCTCGGGCGTTGCCGTCGGGGCGAGTGGTGCCGCGGCGTTGTCGATCTGTACGAGCAACCGCTTCTCGCGGCGGAACGACTTCCAGTCGCACTCGGCCAGCACCAGCGGCACTTCCAGCACGTACTCCTTCGTCTCGGTGGCTGTCACGGTCACTTGGGCCACCGGATAGGCGACGTTCCCCGGCCCCTGCGGCCCGCCGAAGCTGAGCCGCAACACTGGAGCGCTGTCGTCGTGGTCCATCACCGCGGCCGCGCGGACACGCACCCGGAGCACGCCGCCTTCGGGGACGAACGGCAGCGACTGCGTGACCGCGTTGCGGTTCACGCCGATGAGGATCGGGTTCGGCTCCAGCATCAACCCGCGGGCGGGATCGAGGTGTTCGACCGCCAGCGGGCTGTTGGGGCCGCCCTGCACGCCGAGTTTGGCCGGGTCGCCGCCCTTCGCGTGTGCGGGAATCACCACGTTGCCAATGCCCGGACCGCGCTGCCCCTTGCGGTTCGCGTCGGGCATTGCCAAGAACGCCCGGTGCTTCTCGGCAACGAGGGAGCGCAGGTCCACGTCGTACCGGAACGGCTTGACCGTGCCCTCCGCGGGCAGCGCGACCGCGAGCAGGTCTTCGGCGAGGTCGAGGCTCCGGCGGAGCAGCAGCGCCTGCGTGACCTGGGAGTTGCTGTCGTTGCTGAAGGTGTTGGCGACGGCGTCGCTCGGCAGTCGCGTGCCGAGGTCGCCGGTGGCGTGCGGAAACGACAGGCCGAGCAAGTCGTGAAGGGTGGCGACGTACTCGCGGTTGGTGAGCCGCCGCAGGGCACGCCGGCCGACCCCACCACGGGTGACGACGGCGGCCCGCGCCGCGGCGTCCTCGATCCAGTTCATGGTGGCAAGCAGTTCATCGGCGGTGGGCCGCGGCTTCCCCTCCGGCGGCATCTCACCCTGGGCGAGCATCCGCCGCGCCAGGAGCCACTTCTCGGCCACCTTCGGGTCGGTCAGGTCGGGGGCCGGCCCGTCGAACCGCACCCCGCCCTTGGGCTTCTCGGCCCCGTGGCAGGCGACGCAGTGTTTGACGAGCAGCGGTTTCACCGCTCGGTCGTAGTCGGCCCTGTCGTCGGCCCGCGACGGCGCACCAACCGTGAGGATCACGATGGCCGCGGCAAAAATGCTGCGGGTCATGGTTTCACCGGTTCCTTCGAGGCTACGGTGGGTTGTCGCTTCATGACCCAGAGGTTCCGGTCACCGTCCGAGTAGAAGCGGGTCGGGCGCGGGCGATCCTGCGGCGGCGTGCCGGCCTTGAAGCCGCTTTCCGGGTAGCAGACCTTCAGCGTGTCGTCGTCGATGAACTCGTAGATCGCGGGCAGGTAGCCGTCCTCCGGCGGGGCCGGGTTGCCGCCCTTGGTGTTCCGGAAGTCCATCGCCCGCGGCGATTTCGTCGGGTCGATCGTGTAGTCCGCGCCGACGGACGGGGTGGGGGATTTCGACGTCGCCTTCCACTCGATCCGCGTCTTGGTGATGACGCACACGTGACCCGAGTACGGCCCGGGTTTGATCTTGTCCGCCGCGTCGTCGAGGCTCGTGAGCATCGTCCAGGTGCCGAGGAGCAGTTCGGCGTCCTTCCCGGTCGTCCGTTTCGGACGAGGCGAGTCGGGCTTGACGCGCTCGAGCAGGAAGAAGGTGGACTGGCGGCCGCCGCTGTACCCCTTCGGCCGCGCCGTCTCGTGAAAGGAGATCTTCAGGTGGTCCGGCAGGTACAGGTCGTAGATGCCGGGGAGCGGCTTGTCGGCCTTGCCGCCAACCGGCTGCAAATCCAACTCGTTGAGCGCGCCCTTGTCCTTGGCCTCCCGGATCACGATCATCGCGGCGAAGTGACTGACCTTGCCGTCGGCCGATTTCCACTCCAGCCGGTCGCCCTTGATCGTCACGACCGAGTCCCGCAGTGCCGGGTCGTCGAGCGCGTCCGCGTCGCCCCGGTGGGCGAGCAGGACGCGCCACGAACCGTCGAGCGCGGGCGGGTCGGCCCGGAGGGCTCCGGGTCCGACCGCGGCGAGACACATCAAACCAAGGAAGTAACGCATGGGGCATCCGGGGAATGTGGTCAAACCAACTCGGGGATCGTCGGGGCACTGTCGATGGAACTCATCAGGTCGCGATTCGGTGCCCCGACCGTCCATCGACTCCGGGGCGCACGGTTATCCCAGCAGTTCCTTCACACTCCGGCGGCTGTCGCCGAATCGGTCGGCCGGAACGTCCAGGCGTTCCGACATGGTGCGGAGCACGTCGCAGATCGTGGTTTCTTGCACCTTCGCAGCCCTGTCGAGCTTGCCCATGTGGTCCTTGTGCGGATTGAGGCGCAGATGGCTGCCGTGCTTGAGGCCCAGCCGACTGCCGCCCGCCAGCAGCATCGGCAGGTTCGACGGATTGTGCGTCCAGCTCATGCCGCCGCCGAAGAGCACCATGGTGTTCGCCAGCAGCGTGCCCTCGCCTTCCTTGGTCCCGTTGAGCCGTTCGAGGAACCGGGCCAGGTGGGCGACGAACCACTTGTCCACGCTTTCGAGTAAGGCGAAGTCTTTCGGGCGTTGCGCCTCGGTGTCGTAGTTGGTGGCGTGCGACGCGCGGTGGTGCGTGTCGTTGCCGAACTGGGGCCACTGCCCGAAGAACTCGTGGCCGGAACCGCAGGCGAGGATCGACACGATCCGCGTCTGATCGTTACGGAGCGCCAGCGCGACCAGATCGAGCATGGTTTGGAAGTAATCCTGTCGTTGCGATTGCGGATCGACGTCGAGCTTGAGATCGTCGGCTGAGATTGGCAATGGCTTGGAGGCGAAGTACCCGCGATCGGCTTGCAACCGGCTTTCCACGTCGCGAACACTTTGTAAGTAGTCGTCGAACCGCTGGCGGTCGTTCTTGCCCAGTTGCTTCGAGAGCCCCTTCGCCTGTTCGCCGACAAGGTCGAGGACGCTGGACCGCCGATCGAGCCGGGAAAGGACATCCGGGGAGCCAAACAACTCGCCGAACAGCCGGCGCAGATTGTTCTCGGCGTTGACCGGCGCCCCCTTGGCGTCGAACGACGTGGTGACGCTCCCCCCCGGGGCGCTGAGCACCAGGCTGGGGATGCGCGTGCGGCTGCCGATCGCTCCCGCGATGTGCTGATCGATCGAGATCGTGTTCGGCTCGACCGGGCCGTCCTTGCTCTTGTACTTTTCGTTGCCGGTCAGCCAGACGCCGACTTCGTAGTGTCCGCCGCCCGCCCCCTTGGCGTGCTCCAGGCCGGAGAAGATGGTCAACTCCTTGCGGAAGGGCGTCAGCGCTGCGAGCGTGCTGCTGATCTTGTAGTCGGGGCCGAACTCTTTCGGATGCCAACGCCACATATTCACGCCACTGGGCACCATGAAGAACACGGCCCGGCCTGGCGGAGTGGCTGGTGTCTTTTCCGCAGCAGCGAGTGTCTCGAGCCAGGGTAGCGGCAGACAGACACCTGCGGCTTTGAGAAAATGACGTCGATTGAGCATGACAAGATTCCTTATTCGTGAGCGAATGTTTCGGTCGGCATGATCGCCATGGTGATCTCACGCAACCGCGTGCAAAAGGTCACGCCCGCAACTTGGCTAGCGAGCCCGTGCTACGGCTCCGCCGACTTCACTTGCCCACTGGAACCGACGGAACTCGGGCAAGACGAAAGCCGAGGGGGCCGTCCCGGTACGACGGCGTGAACCCGTGGCGGTTCGCCGCCTGGCAGTACCCGCCGGAGAGGCTCCAGCAACTGCCCCGGAGCACCCGGACCGAGACCCCTTCGGCGGTGGAGGTCCACTGCCACACGTTGCCGTGCATGTCGTACAGCCCCAACTTGTTCGGCGGGTACGAACCCACCTTTGTGATCCGCTCCAGGTACGGACCCTTCTCACCCTTGCCGAACGGATAGTTGCCGTTAAAGTTCGCCTGCGTCGAGGAGAGGTCGTTGGTCGGCTTCTCGAAGTAGAAGAGGTACGAGCACTCCTCCTCCGTTGTTGCCCCGCCCCGGCACGCGTACTCCCACTCCTGCTCCGTCGGCAGACGGTACACATACCCCTTCCCCTTCTCCAGCTCGTTCAGCTTCTTGATGAACTCCTGGCAGTCGTCCCACGACACGTTCTCCACCGGGAACTGCTTTAACTCCTCATCCTTGATGCCCTTGACCTTGTCCTTCCCTCCGCCGTCGCGGGAGAACCAACTCGGGTTCCTCACCATCAGTTCGGTCCACTGCCCCTGCGTCACCGTGGTGATGGCGGTCTCGAAGTCCTCCGTGATCTCCGTCTTCTTGGCCGAACCCTTCGTGCCGTTCCAGCCCAGGTACGTCGTCCCCTTCGGCATCGCCACGAACTTCATCCCCAGCGGGCCGTCCTTCGGCTTCGGCGTATCGGCCGCTCTCACCTCACCGCCCAGCACCACGACCAGGCACGCCACACTCGCCACCCCACGCAACACGTTCATGTTCAGGCTCCCGTTCCACACACGAGAAGTTGTGCATCGCCGCCACCCACGCCCCGGCCACCGGGCCGTACCTCCGCAATTCAGCGGTCGTCATGAGGGAGCAGAAGGCATCGCCGACGGCCGCGGATCATGCCCGCAGCGACGCCAGAGCGCCCGTGCTGTCGGCGAACGACTCGGCGCGGACGCCCAGACCTTGGATCGCGGTGAGCAGCAAGTTCGACATCGGCACGCGCTTCGCCGGGAACTTGAGATATTGACCGTGCTTGAATCCCATGCTTCGGCCGCCGGCCAGTATCAACGGGTAGTTCGTGTTCGCATGCGAGGTGCTGTTGCTCGATCCGTAGAGGAGAACGGTTCGATCCAGCAGTGTCGCGTCTCCTTCGCGAGCGCCTTGGAGTCGGTTCATGAAGTAGGCGAACTGTTCGAGGAGAAATGCGTCGTACTTGGAAGCGTCTTCGGGCTTCGAGCCCGCATCGTGTTTCACTTTATGAGCCTCGTCCCGTACGCCGACCGCCTTCGGCCAGGCTGCGGCGGCCGAGTACTGGGACTCGCCCCGCATGTTGCCGGTCAGGAACGTGGCGACCCGAGTCGAATCAGTTTGGAACGCCAAGAACAGCAGGTCGTAGACGACCCGGAGATAGGCTCGCGGATCGTTCTTGATGTTGCATGCGAGATTGAGTTTGGCCGCGTCGACCCGGGCGCTCGGCTTGTCGAGCCAACCCCGGGATCGGCCAATTTCTTGTTCGACGCTTCGGACGCTGACCAGATACTCGTCGAGCTTTCGCCGGTCGGCGGTGCCCAACTGCCCGTTGAGTTCTCGCGTCGATTGGAGCAACTGATCGAGAACGCTGGCTTGGGTGCGGAGCGTTTGCCGCGCCTTGGCCGCACCGAAGAGCATGTCAAAGAGGGCCGACGGCTCGGCGACGCCCGGAAGCGGATTGCCGGATCGATCGTACGAGAGCGTGTTGGAATTCAGCAGCGCCCCGACGCCGCCTTCTGTTGAGCAAACGAGCGACGGGAATCGAGTCTCGCGGCCGAGATGTTCCGCGACGACTTGGTCGGCCGAAACTCGGTTGAGGGTGCGGGTGTTGTTCCTGAGCCCGCCGGTGAGGAAGATGCCCGCGGTGCCATGCCCCCCGAGTTCGTAACCGGCCGGGTGGTCCAAGCCGGCCAGGGGCGTGATCTGATCGCGGAATGGGGCCAACGGCTCAAGCGTCTTGCTGAACCGGTACTCCCGACCCTCGCCCAGCGGCCACCAGCCGAACTGGGCACGCTCGTCGTTCTCGGCGAGGTCGGCGATGCCGAACGGAAAATACACGGCGCAGAATCGATTCGGCGGCGTAACGGCCGAGCCGCGGTCGTTCGACCACGACATCCCTTCCAACCAGGGCAACGCGAGCGTCACCCCGACGCCTTTGAGAAAGGTTCGGCGTTCGATGTGCCAGGATTTCCGGGGCATGTCAATCGCTCCTCTTGTTAGTGGTTGATCCGCTATCTCTTGGTAAACGCATCGCTTTGCACGACACTGTGAATCAACGGTCGAAGCTTCAACTCGTTTCGCGCAAAGTCACCCGTCAGACGGTCGATCCACTCGCGGTCGCCCCGAACGAGAGAACGGCCGAGGGCATAGGACGCGAGTTTGCGAACGATGGCCTTCTCGAACCTCGGGCGGCCATCCGCCAAGATGTAGTCGGCCAGGCCCTGGACTCCCTTCACGACCTTGCCGTCGGGAAGAACGGCCTGCGACTCGACTTTACTGTTCTTCTCCGTTCCAACCTTGCGAACCGACTTCTTGCCGCTCTTCGGGTCGACCGATTCGACTTCGGTGAAGGCTTGCTTGGAAACGCCGCTCCGCCACAAGCCGATGGCGTCGTACTCTTCAAACGGCTGGCCCCAGACGTCGATGGATTGATGGCACCCCCGACAGCTCGCCTTGGAGTTGTGCAGCGTCAGTTGTTGCTGAAGGGTCATGAGCTTCAGATCCGGGTTCGCGTTCACGTCGATTGCGGGGACTTCGGCGGGAGGCTCCGGCGGGGGGCTGTCGAACAGGCTCCGCAAAACCCAGGCGCCTCGCTTGACCGGATGCGAATCGACGCCGTCGGAGTTGGCGAGCAACACGCTCCCGTGAGAGAGGACGCCGCCGGGCCGCCGGTGTTCCGGCCGGAGCGCGACGCGGGCAAACAGTGAGCTCGGGGGGCCCGCGAATTCGAACTCGGGGATGGCGTTACTGCTTCTTCTTCCCGTGCGCCGATAGAACTTGGCCAGTTCATGATTGAGAAACGTGAAGTCCGCGTTTAGCAATGTCGTGCAACTCAAGTTCTTGTGGAAGATCTCGCGGAACAAGAGTTGCGTCTCGCGAACCATCAGCGGTTTGATGGCGTCGTCGAACCGATGATGCTCGGGGTTGACCGCAACGTCGAGGACTCGTCCCAATCCGAACCACTGGTCGCTGAAGTGATCGACGAAACGGTTGACCCGCTCGTCGGCGATCATGCGCTCGACCTGCGCGTGCAGCACCTCTTTCTTGCGGAGCGTCCCCTTGCGGGCGAGTTCGAGCAACTCGGCATCGGGCGTGCTGCACCACAAGAAGTACGACAGCCGGGAGGCCAGTTCATAGTCGTTGAGCGGACGCCCCGCGTCCCGTCCGGCGGAAGGTTCGACGACGTATAGGAACGGCGGCGAGACCAGCGTCATGGCCAAGACCTCGATCATGGCCTGCTCGAACGAGGGCTGATCGGGCCGAATGGCGACGAAAGTCTCAACCAACCGATCCAACTCTGCTCCCTTCAACGGGCGGCGCCATGCCCGCGACGCGAACCGCTCGATGATTTGCCGGGCGTACTTCCGTTCGTCCCGCTTATCGGGTGAATCGAAGAGGATGTCCGTGTGCGTGCGAGGCGGCCAGTGCTCGAAATGGGGAATCTCATACTCCACGTAACGCACGCGAATCCGCGGAGCCTCAGCGGCGATATACTCTGTCTGCTCTTTGCCGTTCTTCTTGAGAAACGTGGCAAATCTCTTGCGGAGATTGATTTCGTTCCGTTCGAGTTCTTGCAGCATCGTGATCCGGTTGCGAAACGGCGCAGACGATTCATTGAGATCCACGACCGTATTCGTGACGAAAATGGCCGTGCTGGTGCCCGCCAAAGGCCGGATTACCTGCGGAAACTCCTCCAAGTAACCGGTGAAGACGTGTTCCGATTCGCCCAAGGGAAGCAATTTCTCGCCGATGGTTCGCTCCTCGACCGGATAGTAACCGGCATCCGCCTGGTTGGAGGAGACGATGGCGACCGACATGCTCGGCAGCGAGCCGTCCTTGCCGGGAATCGCCTCGACGCCCAGCTTGATCCGGAATCGTCCCCGCTGGTACTGCGAGTCAATATCGAGCGTGAACGTCTCTTGCGGCAAGACGAGAGTCGATTGCTTCAGTGGCTTGGTAATGCGGACGCCCTCCTTCAGATTGGCGCGATACTCGTTAACGGACTCGGACGTCCCCTGGCCGTCGTCGCGAGCGGACGTTCGGAAGAGTTCCGGCCGCGGCCCCTGCACGATCGCGTCCCCGAGGGCGCTCTTGGCGATGGCCCACTGCTCTTTAAAAAGCTGCGACGACATCGTCTGGACCGACCCGTTGTTGTGAAATCCCTCCCGCGAGGGAAAGTCGATGGCGATCTTTTTCACGAAGTCCTTCTTGACGCCCAATAGATCTTGCAACGTGTAGTTGTACTCGTACCGCGTCAGACGCCGCATGACGATGCGGCCGTACTCGGGGGACTTCTCAGCGGCGATCTCGAACCCTTCTTTGAGCCAAGCGACAATCGTAGCCGCCTCCTGCGGCGATGGCTGCGGGCTTTTCGCCGGCGGCATCGATCCTGCCTTGATCCGCTGCGAAACCTCGTCCCACGTTTCCAGGTTGCGGACGTCGGCAGTAGCAAAGTCGGCCCCGACTTTATCCAGGCGCAATCCCGCGTCCTGCCGTACCGTGCCGTGACAGCCGAAGCAGTATTTCGCAAGCAGCGGCCGGACCTGGGTCTTGTAGTCGATAGGCGAGTCGGCCGATCGGGCCGAGGGGCTCACCACCGCCACAACGATGAGCGGCAGCACCAGGGGCAGGCAGACGCCGGCGGCCTTGAGAAAATGACGTCGGGTGAGCAAAGGAACTCTCCGTTAGCCGTGGGTGAACGATTGACTGAGGACGATCGACTTGATCACCTCACGCAGCCGCCAGCCGTCGCGGCGGGCGGACCGAACCAACTCGCGAATCTCCGCCTCATCGTGCAGACCGACCGGACGAGCCAGCGCGTACCCCATCAGGTGCCGCAACAGCACCTCGCCGAACTGGTAGCGCGAGTTCGCCTGTTCGTCCTTGAGCAACGCCGTGAACTCCGCCAGATTGGCAAACGTCCGGCCATCCGGCACCTTGCCGGAACAGTCCGCGATCGGTGCGGGAGTGTTTGGCTTGATCGGCTTCGGTGTGATCTTTTGTCCCAGGTAGTCGAGATCGGCCCAGACGAAGCCGAGCGGGTCGATCTTGCGGTGGCACAGTTGGCAGGTGTTGATCGACGTATGGAGCTTGACCTGTTCGCGGACCGACATCTGTTTGCGCTTTGCATCCGCCTTCGCCTGCACTTCGAGCGGCTCGACGTTGCCCGGCGGCGTGCCCGGATGTTCGCCCAGGAACCGTTGAAGGAGGTAGACCCCGCGGTGGATGGTCGCTTCCTTATTGCCCCGGGAGGCTGCCGCGACAACGCCGGCCGTGGTCAACCAGCCCGCCCGGCGTTCCGCCGGAGCCGGCACGGTTCGGAACTCGCCACCGGTTACGCCGGCAATGCCGTAGTAGCTCGCCAGCCGATCGTTCACCAGCAGGTAGTCACTGCCGATCAGTTCGTGCAGCGGGCGGTTGTTCTTCAGCACGTGCTCGAAGTATCGCACCGGCTCGCGCGCCAGATCGTGTTTGAGCCGCTGCTCGCGAATCTCCGCCACTTTGGCGTTGGTGAACGTGCGCAGCGTCAGGTTGAAGCTGATCGGATCCTTTTCGACCCGTTCCAGGGCCAGCAACCGGGTAACGAAATCCTCCGTGAAGACTTGGCTGCGCGGGTCGTCGAGCAGCCGGTCAACTTGGCTGGCCAACACCTTCGGATCGTGCAGCTTCTTCTGCCCGGCGAGCTTCAGCAGTTCGGCATCCGGGCCGCGCCCCCAGAGGAACATCGAGAGGCGATTGGCCAGTTCCAGATCGGTGAGAGGAGCGACCTTCTCGGCCTTGCGTTCGATGATGTAGACGGCGAACGGTGATACCAGCACCGCGGTCAGCGGTTGCAGCAAGGCCCCGTCGCGGCTGTCGCCGGCCTTGCGCCGTGACTGGTAGAGTTTGGCGAACGGGGCGACCTCCTCCGCAGTCACCGGTCGCCGCCAGGCCTTCGAGGCGACTTCGGTGAGGATCGCCGACGCTCGCTCGTTCTCGTCGGTCAACGTGTCGCCCGCTGTCAGGAGCGTCTGATGGCGGCGCGGCGGCCAAGCCAGCGTGCCGGGGCCGTTGACCTCGATCTGATCCAACACCAGCATCGGCTCCTGCCACGGCCAAACCTGTGGCTTGCCTTTTTCTGTCACCGGCTTCACTCGATCCGCGATCGGCATGTAGTCGTTGGTGATCCGCAGGCTGACTCGGGCGGAGCGCTCGAAAAGCACCCACGGGAAGTCGAGCAAGTCCAGCGGGATTTCCACGTCGTAATCCCGAAGTTTGTCCGGCGAGTTCGTCACCGGGAACGACGCGATTTCCTTTCCGTAGATCTGGTTGACCACGTTGTTGTGCAGGGCCACACGCAGAACCGGGGCGCCTTCCCCCTTGGGGATGACGGCCGCCGCACGGATGCGAACGTGCAGCACGCCGGACTTCGGAAACAAGGGCAACTCGAGGTAACACGAGCCCGCGTTCACCTTGTCGCGGCCCAGGTAGCCGTCAATGCGGTAAATCGGCGGCAGGCTGAACGTGTCGTCCGCGTTTCGCTCCGTCACACCGAAGCTGACCGTGGCGGACTGTGTCACGTCGGCTTGCTTCGCCGCGACCTTGCCGCCGAACCCTTTATCTCCGCCCTGGAAGCCGGAGACATTGACTCGTTGGGTGAGCGATCGCGGATCGATGCGATAGGTGAACGGCGTGGGCCTCGTTTCGGGTGCCAGCACCGCCGAGACCGCCTTCTCGGTCAATTCGACATAGGTCTTCAAGTGAAGACTTTGGAAGTTGAGCAAGTCGCCGTCGTTGAGCGGGGCTTCGGCCTGCGGGTCGTTGGGCAGTTTCTCCCAGAGGTGGATTGGCACGTTGGAGAAATGCAGCCCGAGCACATCTTGAAGTATGCGGGCGTACTCGACGCGCGTCAGGCGTCGCATGGTGGTTCGGCCGGCACCGCCGCGATCGGCCAGCACGCCGCGTTCCACACCCAGGCGAATCCAGGTGGTGAGCGCGTCGAGTTCGTCGGTGGTCAGCTTCGGCTTCTCGCTCGGCGGCATTTCGCCGCGTACCAGCATGGAGTGGACCTTCTCCCAAGTGGCCCGCACCTTGGCGCTGACCAGGTCGGGGGCCGGGCCGTCGAGCCGGATGTCGCCTTTCGGCTTCTCGGCTCCGTGGCAAGAGACGCAGTGCTTGGCGAGCAGCGGCTTGACGACGCGGTCGAAGTCGGTCGGCTGCTCGGCCCGCACTGACGGCACACCGGCCGCGAGCAGCGCGAGCAGCGCGCCGAGACAGGTCGATGTTGTTCTTGAACTGGCCATTTCCGGGTGCTCTCGCTTGAGTACTATCCCTTCCC
>JALHNS010000157.1 GCA_022843445.1 Gemmata sp. | reverse complement strand
GACCGCGGGCCGGGCGGCGGCGCGCCGAAGTGGCTGCTGCCCGCAGCGGTAGGCGGCTTGGTGCTCGCGGCGCTGTTGTTCGCGGCGGTGCTGGGCGCGTTCGACCGGAAGCCGAACGCTGGCGCAAAGGCGAACTCGCCACCGGTCCCGAACGCCGGCGGTCCGGTCGGCGGCACGAACCCGCCGCTGGCGAAGGGGGATCCGGAGCGCGAACTCGCCGACGCGGTGCGCCCCTTCGCCGAACTGGCGCTGATCACTCCGGGCGGCGCGGTCTCGGTGCCCGTTGGCGGTGCGCTTCCCGGCACCCCGTTTCGCGTGGCGCGCGTCACCGTTCCCCCGGCCGCGCCGCCCCCACCGCCCGACGCACGCGCACTTCTGGTCAAGAAGCTCGGCGCGGCGGAGTCTGTCGAAGACGTGTCCGACCGCGGCTCGCGCCTCGGCCAATGGTCCGAAAGCGAGTGGGACCAACTGTGCGGCACCCGCGCCGTCAAGCAGGTGTTGCACCTCGACTTACACGTGGCCCTAACCACGCGCACGCTCGCGGGGGCGAAGAAGCTCCCCAAATTGAAGAGCGTCCGGTTCGAATCGACCGCCGCCGACCCGGTGCTGCTCGCCGGGTTAAGGGAGCTGACCGAACTGCAAACACTCGCACTGCAGTCGTTGGGGCGCGAGCGCACTCCCACTCCCGAGGTGTGGGACGCGCTGCGGCGGTTGCCGGTCCGCGATCTGTTCCTTTGGGACGCGCCGTCGCTCGACGCGCCCGCGGCGAAGGCAATCGCCGCGATGCCCAAGTTGGAGAACTTGGGCGTTTCGTGTCCCTCCCTTACGGACGCCGTTGCCGGGGAGTTGCTCGCCGCCGAGGGGCTGAACTCAATCGCGCTGTCCGACGCCGCGGGACTGACCGACGGCGTGTGTGCCGCGATCCGCAATCGCCCCCGCTTGTACTACATTCAACTGGCGCGAGTACCGGGCGTGACCGCGGCGGGCGTCGATACGATTCGCACGCGCCACCCGGGCGCGACGATCGATTGGGACGGCGCGCCGGCGAAGGGGACCGAACCCACACCCGGCAAACTTGCCGGGCTGCACTTCGACGGGAAGACCACGTCCGTCGTCGTTCCGAACCTGAGCTTCGACGGAAAGTTGCCGATCACCCTCGAAGCGGTTGTGACGCCGGATGCGGTCGGCACAACGCACTTCCTGTTGCTCGGCGAACCGGGCGGCGGGTTCGGACTCGGGAAGGGCGGCGAACTCGGCGTCGGCTTCTACGACGGCAAAAAGTGGGTCACCGACTTCGCCACCGAACCGCTGAAGGTAGGAATGAGGGTACACATCGCGGCGGTCGTCTCCGAAACTGGTTTCACACTATTCGTGGACGGCAAGCAGCGCGGGTGGAGGGACGTACCGCTGAAGGGCCTACCGAAGACCGAACCGCCGAGCGTACTCGGCCGCGCGACGAAGTTCGCGGGCGGTGCGGACCATTTCGCCGGCACCGTGCACGCGGTGCGCCTGTCCCAAGGCGCGCGGTACGAGCGCGACAAGGGCTTCGCCCCGCCGCGCACCTTCGAGCGGGACGCGGACGCCCTGTTGCTCTACACGTTCGACGAAGGAACCGGCGACGTGGTGCGCGACCGCAGCGGCAACGGCCGCGACGGTACCGTCGTGGGTGGGAAGTGGGTAAAGTAGGTTGGTGGGTGGCGTTGTTCTGGTTGATCGCGCTGCGGACATCCCGTGCGCAGCGCTGAGCACCAAACACTACCTCTCGGTCGGGCCGACTAGCACTTGCACACCGCCGCTGTAGCGGCCGGTCAGCGCGCGCTTCACCTCGTCGAGGTTGAACGCGGCGCGGTCCTTCACCGCGAACTTCACTTGCAGCTTGTTCGCGTCGGTCTTGATCGTGTCCGGCTCTACGCACGGTAGAGCTGCCAGCAAACGGCTCACGTTCGCCGGGCAAGAGGCTCACGTCATGTCCGGGACGTGCAGCACCACTTGGTTCGGACCTTCGGTCGCCATCGGCGGGGCCGGTTCGCGCTTCGCGCACCCGGCCAGCGCCGCGGCCACTACAATCGCGGGCACACACCACGCTCGCATTGCAACACCTCCAATAAGGACTTCGGGCGAACAAACAGTAACAACCGGGCACCGGTCCCGGTCATAACCGACCCGCTCGCACTCACTTCTTCGGCAAAAGCGCTTTGAGCGCGTTGACCGCTTCCGCGTGTTTCGGGTCTTGGGCCAGATTCGTCAGTTCGCCGGGGTCGGTTTCGTAATCGTACAGTTGGACGCCCTTCTTGCCCCCGTCCCACTCGGTGTAGCGGTACCGCTCGGTGCGCACGCTGTAGCCCATGAACCACGGGTTCTTGCCGGTCGTTTCGCCGGTCGCGGTCGGCGTTCCGCGGCTCACCTGCGTGATGGCGGGCTTGTCCCACGGCGCTTCGCGGTCGTTCAGCAGCCCGGTGAAGCTCTTGCCGTCGGTCTTCGGCGCGGGGAGGTCGCACAGGTCGGCGAGGGTCGCGTGCAGGTCGATCAGTTCCACCGTGCGCGAACAGGTGGAACCGTTCGCCTTGGATCGCGGGTCGTACACGACGAGCGGCACGCGCGCGGAGTTCTCGAACAGGCTCATCTTCTGCCACAGCCCGTGCTCGCCGAGGTGGTAGCCGTGGTCGCTGATGAACACCACGATCGTTTTGTCCGCGACCTTCTGCTTCTCCAGCGCCGCGAGCACGCGCCCCACCTGAGCGTCCATGAACGTCGTTGAAGCGTAGTACGCTTGGAGGGCTTTGCGGCGCAGGTCGTCGGTGAGCTTCTCCTGTTCCTTCTTCGCGCTGCCGAACGCCGGGGCGGGGTGCTTGTCCCAGTGGCCCACCGGCACCTTCGGCAGTTCGAGCTTCTCCGGCGGGTACATGTCGAAGTACTTCTTCGGCGCGACGTACGGCGTGTGCGGGCGGAAGAAGCCGCACGCGAGGAAGAACGGCTTGTCCTTGTTCGCTTCGATCAGCTTCGAGACTTCGTCGGCGATCATGCCGTCGGTCATCGTCTCGTCGGTGCCTTCCGAGGCGTGCCAACTGAGCGTGCCGCCGTAGCGCGCCGAGCCTTTCGAGTTCGGGTTCAGCGTGAACAGCAAGTCTTTCTCTTCGTCATCCTTGTCGCGACCCTTCGGGTTGATGGTTTTCATCCAACTCGGTTTGTCGTCGAGTCCGTCGGTGCCGATCTGGGCCGGGACGCCGTAGTGGTACAGCTTCCCGACGCGGGCGACGTAGTAACCGCCCTTCTGGAAGGTTTCGCCGAGGCTCTGCGCGTTCGGCGCGTTCTTGCGGAACTGCGTGGCGTTTTCGTACACGCGGAGCGTGTCCGGGCGCAGGCCGGTGAGGAAACTCGCGCGACTCGGGTTGCACAGCGGGAACTGGCAGTACGCGCGGTCGAACTTCACGCCCTTCTTGGCGAGCGCGTCGATGTTCGGCGACTTGCACACCAGGCTGCCGTAGCACCCGAGGGTGTTGTTCGTGAGGTCGTCCGAGACGACGAACAGCACGTTCATCTTCTCGGCGCTCAAGGCCGGCGCGCCGCACGCGAGCAGCGCCAGAAGGGAGAGAACGCGGGACATGGGAGAGGTTCCTTTAGGGTGGTTCTTGGCGAACGGCCGGCGTGAGCCGGCCGGTGGCGCGGAGAACAACCGGCCGGCTCACGCCGGCCGTTCGCCACACGAACCACTACTTCGCGGGCACCACCCACACGTTGCGGTACACCACCGGGTCGCCGTGGTCTTGGAACTGGAACGGGCCGGGTGTGGCTTCTTCCTTCTTCCCGCCGGGGCCGTCCTTCGGGAACTCCACGTCGTCGTGAATCTTCACGCCGTTGTGGTACACCGTGGCCCGCGCGTTCTTGGTCTTCTTCCCGTCCGCGAACTGCGCCGGGGTGAACTCGATGTCGTAGGTCTGCCACGCCATCGGCGGGTAGCACATGTTCACGCTCGGCTTGTGCTGCGTGTAGAAGCCGCCGCACTCGTTGTTCTCGCCGTTCAGCCCGAAGCTGTCGAGCACTTGCAGTTCGTAGCGGTCTTGCAGGTACACGCCGCTGTTGCTGCGCCCCTGACCGCCGCTGTTGGGCATCCACGCGAGCCGGAACTCGATGTGCGCCTTGAACGCGCCGAACTTCTCGGTGCTCGTAATGTTGCCGGTCTTCGAGACGGTGAGGAATTTCCCGTCCGAGAGTTCCATGAGTTTGCCGTTCTTCCAGTTCTTCTCGTCGCCCGGTGCGCCGAACAGCACCACCGCGCCCTCCGGAGGCTTCGCGCCGAGCGTCTTCGACTTGCGTTCTACCTTCTTGAACTCGATCGTCTTGTCGCCACCGACCGACACCACGAACTTTCCGTCGCCGATGGTGGCGGTGCTGTTTTCGTTGCCCTTCTTCATGGTCGCGATGACTTTGCCGTCTTTGGTCTCAGCGGTGCCGGTGAGCGTGTCCTTGAGGTCCGCGCCGTCGCCGGGCAACCCGCCCTTGAACGCCTTCACCGCGAACTTCCCGTCGCCCTTCGCGATCACCTGAATGCCGACCTTCTCGCCGGACATGGGGATTTCGCCCGCGTACTCGCCCTGAATGGCGAAGTCCGCGTCCTTCGCGACGTCCTTCGGTTCCGCGATCACGATCTTGGCCGCCTTCTTCGGCGGGTCTTTTTTGTCTTGCGCGGTCGAACCGGCGAACGTGGCAGCGAGCACGAGGCACGCGGCGAGCAGCAACCGAACCATTGGGGGCACCTTGGAGAGGGGGTGGCGGGAGCCGCGAGAATGCGGTACGCAGATTGTCGCGTTCGCGGACGGCGCGTCAATGGGTTGGCGCTCGCCTTCGGCGCGCCGCTCGTGTACGCTGTCGGTGACCCCGCGAGGTTCCCCGCATGCTCCTCTCCGCTCTCGCTCTCTTGGTGGCCGCAGACCCGGCCCCGAAGTTCGAACTCAAAGACGGCGACCGCGTCGTGTGGCTCGGCGGCACGCTCGTCGAGCGCGAACAGCGGTACGGCCACTGGGAAGCGGCGCTGCTCGCGGCGCACGCGGACAAGAAAATCACCTTCCGCAACCTCGGGTGGAGCGGCGACACCGTTCACGGCGAAGCCCGAGGCCGGTTCGACTTCAACAACGCCGAAAAGTGCTTCAAGCAGATCGTCGACCAAACGGTGGAACTGAAACCGACCGTGATTTTTGTGAGCTACGGCACGAACGAATCGTTCGAGGGCAAGGAAGGGTTGCCGAAGTTCGAGAAGGGTTTGGAGAAGTTGCTCGACGCGCTGAAACCGACGAACGCGCGCGTTGTGCTGCTCTCGCCGGTACGGTTCGAGAAGAGCGCCAGCCTGCCGGACCCGAAGCCCGCGAACGCGCGGCTCGCGCTGTATCGCGACGCCATCAAGGCCGTCGCCGCGAAGCGCGGGCACGCCTTCGCCGACGCCTTCGAGCACGTGACCCCGAAGGACGACACCGAGAACGGCATGCACCTCACCGAGCGCGGGTACGAGGCCACCGCGGCGCAGTGGCTCGCGGCGCTGGGCGTCGCGCCCCCGACCGCGCCGACCGGCAAACTCGACGCGCTGCGCAAAGCCGTGGTCGCGAAGAACGAGCAGTTCTTCAACAAGTGGCGACCGCAGAACGAGACGTACCTGTTCGGGTTTCGCAAGCACGAGCAGGGCCGCAACGCGAAGGAGATCGCGGAGTTCGACCCGTTCATTGCGAAGGCCGAAGACGAAATCGCCAAGCTGTTGAAAGAACTGAAATAGTGGTTAGTGGCTCGTGGTGAGTGAAGACGTGTTCGGTGTTTGGTTTTTACCCCGAAGGGGTTGCATCCCAAAGCACAGGGTCAGCGCAGCGCCACCCTGTGAACACAACGCCCGCCTCGCGCTGCGTGCCGTGTTGCGTTCGATTCACACAGGGCGCGCTGCGCGACCCTGTGCTCCGAGATACAACCCCTTCGGGGTAAATACAGAAGAACCCTCCCTATGCGCCACCTCATCGCACTCGCGCTGTTCGCCCTGTCGCCGCAGCTCGCGCTCGCCCAGCGGGACGCGAAGATTCCCGACCCGGACCCGGAGTTGGAGCGCAAGACGTTCACCGTCGCGCCCGGGTTCGAGGTGACGCTGTGGGCCGCGGACCCGCTGCTCGCGAAGCCCATTCAGATGAACTGGGACCCGCAGGGGCGGTTGTGGATCGCAAGCAGCGAGCACTACCCGCAGATCAAGCCGGGCGAGAAGGCGAACGACAAGATCATCGTGCTCGAAGACACCAACGGCGACGGCAAGGCCGACAAGACCACCGTGTTCGCCGACGGGCTGCTGATTCCCACCGGTCTCGAACCGGGCGACGGCGGCGTGTACGTCGCGAACAGCACCGAACTCGTTCACCTGAGCGCGAGCAAGCCCGGCGGGAAGGCCGACAAGAAGCGCGTGCTGCTGAGTGGGTTCGGCACCGAAGACACGCACCACATCATCCACACGTTCCGCTGGGGGCCGGACTGCCGGCTGTATTTCAATCAGTCGATCTACATTCACAGTCACGTCGAAACGCCGAGCGGCGTGAAGCGGTTGAACGCGGGCGGCATCTGGAAGTTCAACCCGGACAAGACCGAACTGGACATCTTCGCGCGCGGGTGGGTGAACGCGTGGGGCCACGCGTTCGACAAATACGGCCAATCGCTCGTCACCGACGGCGCGGGCGGCGAGGGCATCAACCACGCGATTCCCGGCGGCTACTACCTCACGAGCCAAGGGCCGCACGCGCAGCGGATTCTGCACGGGATGAACCCCGGTTCGCCGAAGTATTGCGGCCTCGAAGTGGTGAGCGGCCGGCACTTCCCGGACGACTGGCAGGGCGACGTGATTACGAACGACTTCCGCGGGCACCGCGTGTGCCGGTTCAAGCTGCAAGACGACGGCAGCACGTTCGCCGCGCGCGAAATGACCGAGGTGATTAAGAGCAACCACCCGGCGTTCCGCCCGATCGACGTGAAGATGGGCCCGGACGGCGCGCTCTACATCGCGGACTGGTACAACCCGATCATTCAGCACGGCGAAGTGGACTTCCGCGACGAGCGCCGCGACAAGACGCACGGCCGCATCTGGCGCGTGACCGCCAAGAACCGCGACTTGGTGAAGCCGCCGAAGCTGGTGGGTGCGACCGTGCCCGAACTGCTGGAGCAACTGAAAGCGCCAGAACAGTGGACGCGCCAGCAAGCGAAGCGCGTGCTGAAGGAGATGGATTTCTTGGAGGTGTGGCCGGCGGTTCGAAATGCAATTAGCAGCACGAAAGGGCCGCTCGACGAGGTGTACGCATTGGAATTACTCTGGCTCGGTCGCGCCCTCGACGATGCGAACCCGAAAGGCTCAAGCAGCACGCTGTCGAACCTCAGGAGCGCCGTGCGAGCCGTTCCGAATCAAAGCGCCAACTTCCGCGCGGCGACCCTTCGCGTCCATTGCGACTCCGGCGCGGTGCGCGATCCCAAAATTGGCCCCGGTGTTCACGCTGTCGCGGCACGCGACGAGAACCCTCGCGTGCGACTGGAAGCCGTTCGCGCTCTGGCCCAAGCGCGGAGCGCCAGCGCCGTAGAATCGGCACTCGGCATTCTCGACAAACCGATGGATCGCGTGCTGGATTACGCGCTGTGGCTCACGGTGCGCGAACTCGAACCGTACTGGATGCCGGAGTTCCAGAAAGGCAAGCTCACGTTCGGTGGCGACGCGAAGAAGCTCGCGTTCGCGCTCAACGCCGTCGGCAACAAGGACACCGTGAAGCCGGTGCTCGCGCTCATCGACGGCGGCAAGGTGCCGAAGGAGAACGTTCACGGGCTGTACCTGCTGCTCGCGCGCATCGGCGGCCCGGAGGAACTGTCGCGCGTGATCGGCCACTCGGTGCGCGCCACCGCGAGCGAGCGGAACGAACTGCTGCTCGCGGTCGAAGACGCGATCCGCACGCGCAAGGTGCCCGCCCCGAAGACGCCCGCGGCGCTCGAAAACGTCATCGTGCTCGACGACGCCGGCCGGCGACCGGCGATGCGCGCCGCGGGGTTGTGGAAGGCCACCGCGCTTTCGGCGAAGCTCCACGAAATCGCCCTGAAGACCACTTCGAGCGAAGACCGGCGCGCGGCGCTCGACGGCCTGTTCGCGATGGGCACCGCGGACGAAACGCTGAACGCACTCCTTCAACCGAAAGCAACCGCCGACCAGCGCCGCGACGCGCTCGTTGCACTCGCCGGCGTGAACCCGCCGCGCGCCGCGACGCTCACCGCCGCGTTCCTCGCGGACGCGCAATCGGACGAAGCGCTCGCGGACCTGTTCACCGCGTTCGCCATCCGCAAGGGCGGCGCTTCGCTTCTGGCGAAAGAACTGGCCGGTAAGAAGGTGCCCGCGGACGTGGCGAAGATCGGCGTGAAGGCCGCGCGCGCGTCAGGCCAACCAGCGGACGACCTCATCGCGGCGCTCACGAAGGCCGGCGACCTCGGCGCGGCGCGGAAGCCACCCACCGACGCCGAAGTGAAGGCGCTCGCCGCCGACGCCATGAAGACCGGGAGCGCCGCACGCGGCGAACTGGTGTACCGACGCAAGGAGTTGCAGTGCCTTGCCTGCCACGCCATCGCCGGCGCGGGCGGCGCGGTCGGCCCGGACATGAGCAGCATCGGTGCGAGCGCGCAACCGGACTACCTCGTGGATTCGCTGCTGCTGCCGAGCAAGGCCATCAAAGAGGGCTACAACGCGATCCGTGTCGTGACCGCCGACGAGAAGGTCTATCAGGGCGTCAAAGTCCGTGAAGCGGACGGCAAGCTGACGATTCGCACCGCGGAGGACAAGGAACTGACGTTCGTGACGAAGGACCTGATCGAGCGCGGCGATTCCACGAAGTCGCTGATGCCCGAAGGCATCACGGACCAACTCACGAAGCAGGAGTTCGCGGACCTTGTGAAGTTCCTGTCGGAACTCGGCAAAGTGGACGGCCCGTACGCGCCGAACAAGGCGCGGCTCGTGCGCCGCTATCAGGCGATCGACGCTTCGCCCGCGAACCTGAACCTCTTCCGCCGCACGCGGGTGAGCGCCGCGGCCGAAGCCGACAACCCGTTCGCGTGGCTCTCCGCGTACTCTAAGGTGAGCGGCGACCTGCCGCTGAGCGAGCTACCGAAGTTCACCGTGTGGAACGACACCGCCGCGCAAAGCGTGGTGCGGTTCCAGTTGGACGTAACGACCGCGGGCGCGGCGAAGCTGAAGTTCAACGCCGTCGCGGGCCTCACGGTGTATGTGGGCAATCAGCCCATTGAGCCGAAAGCGGAAACGGTTCTCGATCTGAAGGCCGGGGTGCAAACGGTGACGGTGCTGATCGACCGCTCGAAGCGCGCCGACGACCTGCGCGTGGAGCTAGACGACGTGCCGAACTCCCCTGCCCGCGTCAGTGTGCTGAACGGGAAGTGACAGGCGAACCCCGCCCGCAAGGGCGGTGGGTGCGGCGCGAAGGCGTGCGTTTCAGCCCGGTAGGGCGTTGGAGTGTAGCCGTGGGTGGAGCGAGGCTTTGCGAGCGCAACCCGCGGCGGAGCGATGCGGAACACCGGGATCGCGCACCGTGAGCGCGCACCGCGAAGGCCGCCGAGGGTTGCGCTGCGATTCACCCTCGGCTGCTCTCCGTCGCCCTGCCGGGCTGAAGACTTACATGCACCCGCCGCCCTCGCTCACGCGTCGGGTTCACACGCCTCACTTCTTCTCGATGCGGTACAGCGCCTTTTCGGTGCGCAGGAACAGCGCGTTCCCATCGACGCCGAAGCTCGCGAGCGCCTTCTCGTTCAGCTTGTTTGTCGCCACTACTTCGTAGCTGTCGCCCGGTTTGAACACGGTCGTGGTGCCGGCTTCGTCCAGCGCGTAAATTAGCCCGCCGGCGTGCATCAGCGACGACGAGAAGCCCTTCCCGAGGCGCTCGTTCCAGCGCTCCGCGCCCGTCTTCGCGTCCAAACAGCTCGCGATCCCCGCGTCCGACACCATGTAGAGCGAATCGCCCACCACCACCGGCGACGGGTTGTGCGGCACGTTCTTCTTCACCGTGAACGCGACGTGCGACGCGGTCACGTCGCCCTTGCCGTCCGGCTTGATCGCCATCAGGGTCGGCGAGTTGTAGCCCGTGCAGACGTACACGAGGCCGTTCGCGAACACCGGGCGCGGCACCACCGAGTAGCCCGAACCGTACTTCGCGCGCCAGATTTCCTTACCGGTCTTCGGCTCCAGCGCCTGCACCACGCCGCTCCCGGCGGAGATCAATTGCGCGTTCCCCTTCACTTCGATCACGAGGGGTGTGCTGAAGGAAAACGGGTTCGCGCCGGTGCCGGCGTTGCGGGCGGTCTTCCACGCGATCTTGCCGCTCTTCTTCTCCAGCGCCACCACCTGTTGCACGTCGGTGCCGTCGGTGCTGAAGACGAGCAAATCGCCGACGATTACGGGCGACCCGCCGTTGCCGTGAACCGGCTTGTAGCTCACTTCTTGCGTGCCCCATTCGAGCGCGCCGTCCGCGGAGTTCAGGCACGCGGTGCCCATGTGCCCGAAGTGCGCGTACACGAACCCGTCTTCCGCCACCACCGTGGGGCTGGCGTGGCTGTTCTTGCCGTGAATCTTCGGCGCGCCCGCGGGCTGCTTGAAGATTTCCTTGTTCCACAGCGTCTCACCTGTCACGGCGTCGAGGCACAGCACGCGCAGCGAGTAGCCGCCGCCATCGAGAGACACCGCGGTGGTCAGGTAAATCTTGCGGCTCGCGATCACCGGCGACGACCACCCCACGCCCGGCAGTTCCTTGCGCCACGTCACGTTCTTCTTTTGGTCCCACTCGGTAGCGAGTTTGGCGTCGGTGTGGCCCTGCCCACCGGGGCCGCGGAACTGGAACCAGTCGGCCGCGGCCAGCGACGCGCCCAGCGCGAGCGCGAGCACGAGCGCGGAACAGAAGCGGTGCATGCGGAAGAACTCCGAAGGCGTGATGCGAACGGGAGGGTGAGAACCAGTGTACCGCGAACCGCTCGCGGCGGAAGCGCGTTCACGCGGCGCTGTGGCCGGGGTTGAAACCCCGGCCTGTGCAAGGTGGTCCCGTTGGGACCACAAAACCATTCACGCGCCTTTCTGTCTTCTGGACGCCAACGGCGTCACCTTGCATAGGCCGGGGTTTCAACCCCGGCCGCGCAACCCGGCGCACACTGCGACGGGCCGGATCACGCGCCGCGAATACACTGCCCCGCACACATTCCGCACGAGGTCGCGCATGCTCCGCTTCATCCTGTTGCTCGCGCTCGCGGTGGCGGTTCCGTTCGTGCCCGGTATCGCGCGCGAGCAAAAAGCCGACGCGAACGCGGCCGACAAGGTCATCGCGTTCGTCAACGCTACCATCCACACCGCGACCGCCGACAAGCCCCTCGAAAAAGCCACGCTGCTCGTGAAGGGCAGCACCATCCTCGACGTGGGGGCGAACGTCGCGGTGCCCGCGGGGGCCGAAGTGATCGACCTGAAGGGCGCGACGATCATTCCGGGCCTTGTGGACACGCACTCGCACGTCGGCGTGTGGACGCGGCCGAACGTGCCCGCGAACAGCGACGGCAACGAGATGAGCGGCCCGGTGCAGCCCGCCGTGCGCGCGATCGACTCGTTCAACCCGGACGACCCCGGCGTGAAGATGGCGCTCGCCGGCGGCGTGACCACCGCGAACGTGATGCCCGGCAGCGGCAACGTGATCGGCGGGCAAACGGTGTACCTGAAGTACCGCGGGCGCACGGTCGAAGAGATGCGCGTGCTCGGCCGCGCCGGAACCAAAGAGATCCTCGGCGGCCTCAAGATGGCGAACGGCGAGAACCCGAAGGGCTACGGCCGCACCAAGCAGCAGGCCCCGTTCACGCGCATGAAGGTCGCGGCGCTCCAGCGCGAGACGTTCCAGAAGGCCAAGGAATATAAGGCGAAGATCGATTCCGGTGCGAAGGTGGACCGCGACGTGGCGCTCGAACCGATCGTGGAAGTGCTGAACGGCACGCGCACCGTTCACTTCCACTGCCACCGGGCCGACGACCTGATGACCGCGGTGCGCATCAGCGAAGAGTTCGGCTTCGAGTTGGTGCTGCAACACGCCACCGAAGGCTACCGCGTCGCGGACGTGCTCGCGAAGAAGAAGATTCCCGTTTCGCTCACGCTGATCGACAGCCCCGGCGGGAAGGCCGAAACGATTGGGCTGCTCGAAGAGAACGCCGCGGTGCTGGAGAAGGCCGGCGTGACGGTGACGATCAACACCGACGACAGCATCACCGAATCGCGATTCTTCCTGCGCACCGGGGCGATTGCCGTCCGCGGCGGGATGAGCGAAGCCGCCGCGCTCAAGGCGCTCACGATCAACGCCGCGAAGGTGATGCACCTCGACCACCGCGTCGGCAGCTTGGAGAAGGGCAAAGACGCGGACTTCGCGATCCTGAGCGGCCCGCCGTTCAGCGTGTACACGCACGTTCGGCAAACGTGGATCGAGGGCAAGAAGGTGTTCGACTACGCCACCGACCGCGCGTACGCCACCGGCGGGTTCGCGCTGCCCGCGGGCGAGAAGTTGCCGGACCCGGTCGGCCGCTTCGGTGGCCCGCGACCGGATCGCAGCGAGGGCGGACAAGACTTCGACGGCGGGAAGAACACGTTCGCGGTTCAGGCGGAGGTAATTTTCACCGGCAAGGAGCGGCTGTCCGGCGGCACGATCGTTGTGCGCGACGGCAAGATCGTCGCCGCGGGCGAACTCGTGCGCGCGCAGAACATGCCGATTTACAAGGCGAAATTCGTCACTCCGGGGCTCATCGACACCTTCGCCACTTCGGGCCTGAGTGGTGCGTGGAACATCCCGGCCGACCAAGATTTGGACGAACTGAGCGACCCCAACCAAGCCGACTTGCGCGCGCTCGACGGCTTCAACCCGCGCGAACCGCTCTTGGATTTCTTGCAGCAAACCGGCGTCACGGTGGTTCACGCCGCGCCCGGCCGCGCGAACCCGATCGCGGGGCGCGGCGGCGTGTTCCGCACCGACGGCACCACCGCGGAAAGCGCGGCGCTCGTGCCGGTCGGCTCGCTGATCGTGAACCTCGGCGAATCGGCGAAGGGAAAGCTCACGACGCGCATGGGTGTGGCAGCGCTGGTGCGCAAGGCGTTCGCGGACGCCGACGCCTACCGCGCGAACAAGCCCGCGGCGCGGAACGCGAAGCACGAAGCGCTGATTCCCGCGCTCGAAGGCAAGGTGCCGGTGTACTTCTCGGCGCACCGGAAGGATGACATCCAGACCGCGCTGCGCATCGCCTCCGAGTTCAAGCTGAAGCCGGTGATCGCGATGGGCACCGAGGGCTACCGCATGGCGGACGAATTGTGGAAAGCGAAAGTGCCGGTTGTGGTACACCCGACGATGCAGCGCGCCGGCGGCAGCATGGAAACGCTGCACTCGTTCACCGAGAACGCATTAACGCTCGCCCGCGCGCATGTGCCGATCACGATCTGCACCGGCTACGAGGGCTACGTTCCGAAAACGCGCGTGTTGCGGTACGAGGCCGCGATGGCCGGCCTGACCAGCGAGCACGCCGTTCGCGCGATCACGCTCGACGCCGCGAAGTTGCTCGGCATCGAGAAGGACCACGGCAGCATCGAACCGGGCAAAGTGGCCGACTTGGTGCTGTACGACGGCGACCCGTTGGAGCACGCGACGCACGTGACGCACACGATCATGCGCGGCCGCGTGGTGTACTCGCGCGCCGACTACCTGAAGCTCCCCTTCGAGCGCCGCATCTTGCCGCTGCTCGGCACCAGCGGAAGCGGCGCGGGCTGCTGCTTGGGGTGGTAGGCGCTATTCCCGTTGACTCATTGTGTCTATTTGTATACTATGCATTCGCCGACCGCGCGAAGGCGCGAGAGCGGCGCAGGGGCCTCCGTTCGCGGGCGCGAAGTGTGAATCGCGCGCGAAAGCGGCGAGTGCGGCCCGACGTGCGAGAACCTGACTCCTCTACCACCGTGGCCGGGCGCGAATGCGACCCAGCCGCGGTTCCGGCGCTTGAATGGCCCGAACTCGGGTTCGCGCCGAAATGTGCGAAAAATGCCTTAAAAATCAGCTTCGTGGGGGCACTTCGCGCGTGACTAAAGGGGTACGCGCTGCGCCCGGTTTGGGGCGGTAAGTGGCGTAGCTGTTCTCCGTTTCCCACAGCGTCACTTCTACGACCGGCAAGGCCCGGCGCTCGCACTGCTCGTAGATGAGGCGGGCGATCGTCTCCGCGGTCGGGTTCGCGTTCAGCGTCACGAACGGCTCGCCCTGCCGGTGCAACTCCGGGATGATCGGGTCCGCTTCGTTCAGCAGCAACCGGTGGTCCAGCGCGTCGTCGATCCACTTGCCGATCTCGGCCTTCAGCCGCGAGAAGTCGATCACCATGCCCAGCGCGTCGAGCGACTCGGTTTCGACCGTGACCACCGCCTTGCCGTTGTGCCCGTGCAGAAAGCGGCACTTCCCGGCGTAGTTCAGCAGGCGGTGCCCGTAACAGAAGTGAATCTCTTTGGTCACGCGAAACATCGGCACCTCAGTCTCAAAGTAGTAGGCACGCTCCGCGTGCCGTGTGTTCGAGCCGCACGAGCTACACAACTGTTCGTCGCGCGCCGTGCGCAACAGCGCAGCCTCTGTGCCGGGGAACTGGAGCGGCCCGAACACACGGCACGCGGAGCGTGCCTACTACCCCGGGCCGTACGCGGTCGGGTCGGTCAACTCGGCGGCGCGAAACGCCTGCCGGCGCTCCGCGCACTTGTTGCACGCGCCGCAGTGCAGCCCACGCGCGGTCGGGCGGATGCACGAGAACGTGTGTTCGAGCGGCATGCCCGCGCCGCGGCGCATCACGTCCAGTTTGTGAAGCTCGGAATACGGGCGCAACACCCGAACCCGGCCGCCGACCGCGGTACTCACTATGAAAGCGAACCCGTCGTAGAACGCGGGCGTCGCGTCCGGGAACGGGTTCGTGCCGAGGGGCGCGGTCGCCACTTCCGGCACGCCGTTCAGATGGCACCAGAGCAAGGGCTTCGCCAGCAGCAGCACGTTGCGGCCGGGGAGAAACACCGCGTCGTCCGGGGAATCGGCGTCCGGCACGTCCGCACCGGTCGTACTCCAGTGGTCGCCGTAGATGTCGCGTACCGGTTGGTCGAGAACGACCAGCGGGCGGACGTTCGGCGCACCGAGCGCCGCGAGGAACCGCTCGAGGTGCGCGCGTTCCACGTCCTCCCACACCAGTCCGGTGCGGACGTAGAGCGGGAAGACGGCCGGGTACACGCGGGCCGCTTCGCCGAGCAGAATGGCGCTATCGAGGCCGCCGCTCACAAGGACCGCGAGCGGGGCGGAGGGGGCCGCGGGGGGCCAAGCGGCTGCACTCACGCGCGGGCCTTTCGGAGCGCG
>JALHNS010000156.1 GCA_022843445.1 Gemmata sp. | reverse complement strand
CTGGTGGGTGTCGCCGACGCTGGAACTCGCGTTCGCGAGCGAGCGCCGCGCGCCGGGGAACGTGCGGCTCGCGGGCCTCGTGCCGGGCGCGCTGGTGCCGGTGGGCGGGCGCGACAGCAATTCGTTCACCGCGGCGCTGGGCCTCACGGCGGGCCGCTGGTTCGGCGAAGCGAACGAGCACGGCATCGAAGCCGGGCTGTTCCTGCGCGACGCGAGCGACACGTTCTTCGGCGGCGCGCCCGGCGCGGTGGTGCTGTTCCGCCGCGGGAACGGGCGCGGCGCGCCGTTCGCCGTCGCGCTCGCGAGCCCGACCGCGGTCGGCGCGTTCCCGGTCACGCTCGGCACGTTCTTCGCCACCGCCGAGATCAACTACCGCGAGAACCTGTTGTGCGGTCCGGCGCACCGGCTCGACGCGGTCGCCGGCTACCGGTTCGCGTACCTCGGCGACGAACTGTACGTGGGCGACCTGCCGGACGGCAACGACGCCTTCCGGCTGAACCGCGCCGCGGTCACCAACACGTTCCACGGCGCGCAAGTGGGCGTGGCGGGCGAGCTGCGCGGCGACCGCGGGTGGTACGCGGCCGGCGCGCTGAAACTGGCGTTCGGGGTGACCGCGACCGAAGCGGAAGCGACCGGCGCGTTCTTCGGCGCGACCGCCGCGAACGGCCGAGCGCTGGTGGGGCTGACCGCGGCGCGGCGCGCCGACTTCGCGGTGATGCCGGTGCTCAACGTGCAGGTGGGGAAGTACCTCACCGCGCGCGCGCGGGTGTTCGGCGGCTACACGTTCCAGTACCTGAGTTCGGCCGGGCGGTTGGGCGAAGCTCTGAACCCGAGCGCGAACGGCCTGCGGCTCACGGACTTCGCGGTTCACGCGCTGGGGTTCGGGGCCGACTTCCGGTTCTGAGCGCCTCACGTCGCCGCGGTCGCGTAGCGGTGCGTGGGCACCGGGCGGCCGGGGCGCAGGCTCTGCGACGTGCGGAACTCCGCCCGCACGCCGAGCGCCGCGCACCGCTCGCTCACGGCGCGCTTCACTTCCGCTTCCAGCGCCGCGGGGTCCACCGCGACGCGGGCGTTCACGATCAGGTCCGCCGCGGTCGGCTTCAGCCCGCTCGGCAGCGACAGCTTCGGCTCCGTGTCGCTGCTCACGAGGTTCCCCACCGCGAACGCGCTCGCGTCGTCCATCCCGATCAGCTTCAGGTGCGCCACCTCGCCGCCCAGCGCGCGGCACACCGCCGCCATGTCGTGCAACAGCGCGCTCACGAGCGCGTCCAGATCGAACGGCGCGTCGGAGGTGAGGCGCGCGGTCGCGTTCAGCCAGCCGAGTTCGGCCTCGCCCTCGGCGTAGGTGTCGTAGTCGATGCTCAGAATCTTGCGGCCGAACCCGCCGCTCTGGGAGAGCAGTTCGGCGAACGCGTCGAACCCGGCCCCGGTCGCGGCGCTGGCGCGCAACACCGGCGTGTTCGGGAACCGCGCGCGCACCAACGTTTCCAATTCCTCCGCCTCGCGCGCGCTCAGTTCGTCGATGCGGTTGATGACGATGGCGTCGGCCTCTTCGAGCTGCTTCGTAAAGATGTACGCGGCCTTCGGGCTGAACCCGCCGGCCGGTTGGTTGCGCAAGATGCGCAACCCGTGGCTCGGTTTGAACAGCACCGCGTACGGGGCCACCTCGAAGCGGCCGGCGTACAGGTCTTTGAGCGGTTGAACGACGGTCGCCACCAGATCGGTACAACTGCCGACCGGTTCCGCGAGGATCACGTCCGGGCGCTGTGCGCCTTCGAGCGCGCCGACGCGGCCCACGAGGTCGTCGAACCGGCAGCAGAAGCACGCGCCCGGTACCTCTTCGACCGCCAGCCCTTGGGCGCGCAGCGCGTTGGTATCGACGAGATCGTGCGCTTGGTCGTTGGTGACGACGCCGACGCGCAGGCCGCGCGCTTGGTACAGTTTGGCGAGGCGGGCGACGGTGGTGGTTTTCCCCGCACCGAGAAACCCGCCAACCATGACGAACCGGGCGCTCATGTCTGGCCTCAAGTGCAACTATTCTTGGGCTTTTCCCGTAGTGTATTGGAAGCGCGCGCACCGGCCCGAATGTTGCAGCTAGCGCGGCACTCACTTACGCGCGGGGTTCGCACTTGCACCGCCCGATCCGCCTGATGACGCTCGCCCCCGGCCACTTCCACGCCGCGCTCGTGCAGAAGCGCGCGCTGGGCGGCGTTCACCCGCGCGCCCACGTGTACGGGCCGCTCGACACCGACACGCTCGCGCACGTGTCGCGGGTCGCCACGTTCAACGTGCGCCGCGACAACCCGACCGCGTGGAGCTTGGACGTGCGCGCCGGCCCGGACTACCTCGAACGGTTCCTCCGCGAGCAACCGGGCAACACCGTCGTGCTGGGCGGGCGCAACAAGCCGAAGGTCGAGCTCATGCGGCTCGCGGTGGAAAACGCGCTGCACGTGATCGCCGACAAGCCGTGGATCATCGACCCGGACGACTTCCCCAAGCTCGAGGCGCTGCTGACCGACGCGCAGACGCGCGAGGTGATGGTGTGGGACGTGCTCACCGAGCGGTTCGAGATCACCAACTGGCTGCAGCGCGAGTTCGTGCGCGACCCGGAACTGTTCGGCCAGTGGCAGACCGGCACCCCGCAGCAGCCGGCGCTGGTGCTGCACAGCGTTCACCACCTGAAGAAGACGGTGAACGGCGCGCCGCTGGCGCGCCCGTGGTGGTGGTTCGACCCGGCGGTGTCCGGCGAGTCGCTGGCCGACGTGGGCACGCACCTCGCCGACCTCGCGCTGTGGATGATCTCGCCCGACCGCGCCGTCAATTACGCCACCGACGTGCGCGTGCTCTCGGCGCAAACCGAGCCGCTGATCGTGACCGAAGACCAGTTCCGGCAGGTGACGCGCATGAGCGGGTTCCCGTCGGACCTCGAACCGCTGGTGGTGAACGGCCAGTTCTACTACGCGGGCAACGGCAGCGCGACGTTCGCCGTGCGCGGCGTGCACGTGAAGATGACGACCGCGTGGGAGTTCGTGGCGGCCGAGGGCGGGGGCGACACGCACAACTGCCGCGCCCGCGGCACCCGCGCGACCGTGACCGTGCGCCAGCAACCCGACGGCCGCCCGGAGGTGTTCGTGAGCGCCGCGAACCCGGCCGACCGCGGCGCGGTGTTCAAGCGACTGAGCGAGAAGTGCGCGCTGCTGGCGCGCGACTTCGAGGGGCTAACGGCGGTGGACCGCGGCGCGGAAGCGCAGGTGCTGGTGCCGGACGGCTGGCGCGCCAGCCACGAGGACCACTTCGGCGCGGTGATGGACGAGTACGTGCGGTACTTCAACGTGCCCCGGGCGCTGCCGCACTGGGAGCGCCCGAACGCGCTCGCGCGCTACTACATCACGACGCAAGCCGTAGGTCTCGCCCGCCGCGGCGGGTGAGCGTCCCTTGAACGAGCCGCGAACGCCAGTGAGCGGCAGAGGGCGCTTTCTGACGAGCCGGGAGCGCGAGCGCCGGTCTTCCGCGCGAAGGTCCGGCGCTCGCGCTCCCGGCTCGTCAGCGCTTGGTCAGCGCGCCGTCGTGAAGCGCCGACGCCACCAGCACGCCGGTCGCGCCGGCCGCGCCGAGGCGGTCCACGTCGGCCCAACCGCGCGCGCCCCCGCCCGCGATCAGATCGAGCGCCGGGAACTCCGCGCGCAGCGCGCGCAACAGCGGTTCGGTGCCGGTGCCGCGACCCGTTCCCACGCGCGCCAAATCCAACACCACCAGCGCCGCTGCTCCGAGTTCCACCGCGCGGCGCGCCACCGCGAGCGAATCCGTGGCGTGCGAAGCGCCCCACGCTTCCCAATCGCCGAGTAGCGCGCCGGCGCGCAAGTCGAGCGACACGATCGGGGCGCGGTTCGCGGCTTCGCGCAGTTCCGCCGGGGTCGCGGTCTCGGTACCTACCACCGGCCGCGCGTTCGCGGGGAGCGCGCCAACGGGCCGGCGCGCGTTCATCCCGGCGTCCAGCCACAGTTCGCAGTGCAGTTCGCGCGCGAGGCGCTCCGCCGCGGGCGCAACGGCCGGCGCGCCGCGAATGGCGTCGAGGTCCGCGACGTACAGTTCCCGCGCCCCGGTGCGCTCCAAGAGCGCGAGCGCCACGCACAGCGGGTGCGTCGAAACGGTGAGCTTGCTTTCGACCGGCTTGTACTCGCTGCGCCGCCCGGCGACGGCGCGTACCACCTGCCCGTTCATCACATCGAGGACGGGGATGATTCGCGGCGACACGATTCGCAAACTCCGGGCTGGCACGGCGCGCTTCGCGGGGGTATGTTTTACACCGCGAGTGCGGCGTGAAGCCCGTGCCCCGCACGGGTAGCCGCACGAGCACTAAGAAGAACAGCGCGCGACCGCGACAGCTAGCGTAATCTGCGGCGCAACGCCGCGGGCGGTTCGCAGTGCCGACCAGTTCAAGTGGCCTCCCGGCGTGCTGCCCTAGAGTGGCACCACGCCGGGAGGCGTGCCGAAGGACGAAAGTAGCCGGTCGCGCGCCTGTTCTGTTTCCCCGCGAGTGCGGTGTGAAACCCGTGCCTCTGCACGGGTAGCCGCACGAGCACTGAGAAGACCGCGCCCGCCCCGCCACAAGTTAGCGAGCAACTGCGGCGCAACGCCGCGGGCGGGAGTTGGAGTGCCCTTCAGTGAAGCACCCCACGGCCGGGCCAAAGGCTTTTGGCCCGGCCGCGGGCCACATGCGTACCGCTGGTAAGTAGCGGGCGCGGGCGGGCGCGGTTCGTTCCCTCCTTGCCGAGCCTCTCCATGCACGCGACTTCGCTCTCGCGCCGGCGGCTCATCGAAGTCGGCGCGGGCGGCTACCTCGGTCTGAATCTCGGCGGGCTGTTACGCGCCGAAGCCGCGGCACCCGTGCGCGCCGAACGCGGCACGATCCGCGCGTGCATCTTCGTGTTCCTGTACGGCGGCCCGAGCCACATCGACACGTTCGACCCGAAGCCGAACGCCCCGGCCGAAGTGCGCGGCGAGTTCAAGCCCATCGCGACGAGCGCGCCCGGTGTGCGGGTGAGCGAGCACTTGCCGCGCCTCTCGAAGCTGATGCACAAGGTCGCGCTCGTGCGGAGCGCGCACCACGCGGCGCGCCTGCACGACTCCGGTTCGATTCACGTTCTCACCGGTCGGCCGCTCGACGGACCGGACCGCGAACTGTTCGCGCCGCTGCCGCAGCAGTACCCCAGTTACGGGAGCGCCGTCGCGGCACTCGGGCCGGGGCGAAGCGCCGAAGTCCCGTTCGCGGCGCTGCCGTTCGTGTTCCACAACGTGGTGCCCACGCCGGCTCAGGGCGGCGGGTTCCTCGGCTCCGCGTTCGACCCGCTGTGCATCGACGTGGACCCCGCGGCGCGGAAGTACGTGGCCGAACCGCTGCGCCCGAGAGCGGACCTCGACGCACCCCGCGTTCGCGCCCGCGGCGAACTGCTCGCGGCGCTTCAGAAGAAGAGCGGCACGGACCCGCTCGAAGCGGTGCGCGCCCGCGCCGCGCGGCTACTCACCAACGAAGCGGTGCGGGCGGCACTGGACGTCGAGAAGGAAGCGCCGCGCGTCCGCGACCGCTACGGGTTCGGCCCGAGCGAACCCGGCTTCGCCAGCAACATGCGCGGCCAGAACTACCTCATGGCGCGCCGGTTGGTCGAAGCCGGGGTGCCGTTCGTGAACGTGTACGACTTCCGCCAGCAGGGGCAGAACTGGGACGCGCACGCGAACGGCTCGGACCAGCACAAGCGGTTGCTCATCCCGCCGTTCGATCAGGGGCTGTCGGCGCTCATCGAAGACCTCGAAGCCCGCGGATTGTTGGACAGCACGCTGGTGGTCGCGTGCGGCGAGTTCGGGCGCACGCCGAAGATCAACGGCAGCGCCGGCCGCGACCACTGGCCGGATTGCTACTCGGTGCTGCTCGCGGGCGGCGGCGTGAAGGGCGGCGCGGTGTTCGGTTCCAGCGACAAACTCGGCGCGTTCCCCGCGAGCGACCCGGTGACGCCGGGCGACATCGCGGCGACGATCTTCTGGCGCTTCGGCAATAGCCCGGAAACCGAAATCCGCGACCAAACGAACCGCCCGCACCGCCTCGCGGCCGGCGACCCGATTACGAAGTTGTTCGCGGGCTGAGCGCGCGGCTATACTCTCTTTCCACACCGTACCTCAGCTAGCGAAAACTGCGGCGCTACGCCGCGGGCGGTTCTCAGTGCCGGCCAGTTGAAATGAGCTTGTCTGCGCAGGGACACAGATCGTCCCTCCGCAGCCAAGCGTGTCGAGAACGAAAGTAGCGCCGGTGTGGGTTTTCGTCCGTTCCCGGGGCGCGGCCGTCTCGGCCGCACGTCAGCGCCCCGAATCGCGTTGCTCGTGCGGGCGGGGCGCCCGCGGCCCCGGGGCGTTACGCCCGCGCGCGGGCCACGAGCGCCCCGCGCACCGGCTCCGGCAAGAACTTCGACAAATCCCCGCCCAGCGCCGCGATCTGACGCAACAGCGACGAACTCACGTGCGAGAACTCCTCGTTCGCCATCAGAAACACGGTGTCGATTTCCGAGTCGAGGTTGCGGTTCATCAGCGACATCGTGAACTCGTACTCCATATCGCTCAGCGTGCGGAGGCCGCGGAGCACCACGCGCGCGCCGCACGCCCGCACGAACGACACCGCCAATCCGTCGAAGGCGCGCACCTCCACGTTCGGCCAACCGGCGCTCACTTCGCGAATCAGTTGCACGCGCTCGTCGGTGCTGAACAGCGTGCGCTTGTCCGGGTTCACGCCCACGCCGACGATCAGCCGCTCGAACAGTCGGCTGCCGCGCTGGATGATGTCCAAGTGGCCGAGGTGGACCGGGTCGAAGGTGCCCGTGTACACCGCGATCCGCGGGTTCAAGCTGCCGCCCATCGCTCACCCTCCCGCCGCTTCGAGGAACCGGTCGATCTCGGCCGTCGTGTTGTAACAGTGCGGCGAGACGCGCACGCGGCCGGCCCGCGCGTTCACCGCGACGCCCGCGGCCCGGCACCGCTTCACCACGTCGTCCGGCTCGCGCGCCGGGTGAACCAGCGACACGATACCCGACTTTTCGCCCGCGGCGCGCGAGCTGAAGACGCTCCACCCGTCCGCCAGCGCCCGGTCGCACAAATAGTCAGTGAGTTCCAGCACGCGGGCGCGAACGGTTTCGATGCCGAACTCGAGCAACAATTGTAGACTCGCGCCCATCGCGCAAATGCCGCCCACGTTCAGCGCGCCGCCCTCCCAGCGCCCGGCGTGCGGTTTCAGCTCGAACGCGCTGCCGTCGAACGCGAGCGGGTTGTTCACACTGAACGCCCCGACGCCGACCGGGTGCAGCCGTTCCACCCACTCGCGGCGAATGTAGCCGAAGCCCGCGCCTTCCGGCCCCAAGAGCCACTTGTGACTGTCCGCGGAGAGCGCGTCGATGTGCGCCGCTTGCACGTCGAGCGGGAACGCGCCCAGCCCCTGAATTGCGTCCACGAAGAAGAAGACGCCCCGCGCGCGGCACAGTTCGCCGAGCGCGCACAGGTCGTGCCGGAAGCCGCTCGCGAACTCAACAAACGACACGGTAAGCACCCGCGTGCGCGAATCTATTGCCGCGGCGAGGTCGTCGAGCGGCACGCGGTTCCCGCGACTCGGCACCTTGCGAACCGATACGCCGCGGCGGTCGAGGTTCATCCACGGGAACTGGTTCGCCGGGTACTCTTCGGCCGCGAGCACAACATTGTCGCCCGGTTCCCACGGGAACCCTTCGGCGATCACGCCGATGCCGTGCGTGGTGTTCGGCACGAAGTACACGTCTTCGACCGCGGGCGCGTTGACGAGCCGCGCCGCGAGGGCGCGCACTTCGCCGACGCGCGCCACACACCGCCCGACCGCGGTGACGCCGCTCGTCGCGAGGTCGGCGGCGTACGCGCGGAGCGCCGCGACCGCCGGTTCCGGCAGCGGCGCAACGGCCGCGTGGTCGAGGAACGCCCACTGCCGCGTAACCGGGAACTGCGCGCGGAGCGCCTCAAGATTCATACGAAGTCCGTCATGGTAGTAGGCACACTCCGTGTGCCGTGTGTTCGGGCCGATTCGGCTACACCACATTTCGCACAGCCGTCATCATTCTTCAGCGACGGCACACGGAGTGTGCCTACTGCTTTGAGGCACGCTCCGCGCGCCGCGTGTTCGTGCCGAGTCAGCTTTCCGATGGCGCGCGATTCTGCATTCGCGCCGCAGAACGGCACACGGAGTGTGCCTGCTACTCTGGGCTTCGCGCGGATTGTGGCCCACGCGCGCGGGGCATACAATCGAAAAAGCCGCGCTCGCGCGGCACACTTACTGGCGGGGGCCGCTCGTGCTCGCAGAACCGGAACGAACGAACTACGACCTGCGGTTCCGCCTGCTCGGGTTCCCGGTGCGGGTCCACCCGTGGTTCTGGCTCGGCTCCGTACTGCTCGGCGCGAGCGCGCTCGATCTGGGCCTCCAGTACCTCGCGCTGTGGGTGCTGGTGGTGTTCGTAAGCATCCTCGTTCACGAATTCGGGCACGCGCTCGCGTTCCGCTGGTACGGGGCCGACGCCGACGTGGTGCTGTACGCGTTCGGCGGCCTCGCGATCCCGTCGCACACCGTCAGCGGCCGCTGGCGGCGCATCGCGGTGTCGCTCGCGGGGCCGGCCGCGGGCTTCGTCTTGTGCGGGCTTGTGTACGGCTCGAACGAGGCGCTCGGTTGGGTCGTCGCGGTCCGCAGTCGCGAACTCGCGTTCGTGTACGGCGCGCTCGTGTCCGTGAACCTCGTGTGGGGCATCTTCAACCTGCTGCCGGTGTTCCCGCTGGACGGCGGGCAGGTGTGCCGCGAGCTGTGCGGCATGAAGTGGCGCGGGCGCGGCGAGCGCATTTCGCTGCAAATCTCGTTCGGCACGGCGCTCGCGGTGGTCGCGTGGTCGATCTTCTGCGCGATGGACCGCAGCAACATCGGAGCGGGCGTGCTCACCGGGCTACCGTGGTGGATTCCGCGCGGCACGATCTACACCGCGATTCTGTTCGCGCTGCTCGCCATGACGAGCTACCAACTGTTGCAGCGCACCGGCGGCTACGGCGGCGGGTCCGACGACCGCCTGCCGTGGGAGAAGTGAGACCGCATGTTCCCCCTTCCGCTCCTCCAGCGGCGCGAGGTCGAAGCGGGCGTGATCGCGCCGCTGCTCGAAGCGTTCGCGCGCGAGGTGGGCGCACCGCGGGCGCGGGAGATCGTCGCCGGTGTGGTGCGCGAGTTGGCGCGCGAAGCCGGGTGCGCCGCCGCGGAGCAGGGGAACACGCTCGCGCACTTCAAAGCGACCGTCGCGAAGTGGACCGAGGGCGGCGCGCTCGAACTCACCGTGCTGCGCGACGACGACACCGCGCTCGAGTTCGACGTGACGCGGTGCCGGTTCGCGGAGATGTACGCGCGGCTGGGCCTCGCGGATTTGGGCGGCGCGCTGTCGTGCGCCCGCGACGCGGCCCTCATCGAGGGGTTCAACCCCGCGATCGAACTGACGCGCACGCAAACCATCATGGAAGGTGCCACGCACTGCGACTTCCGCTTCCGCGCGCAGACGGGGTGAGTTGGCACCGGGTGCGCGCCAGCGGAGGGCGGGGCGCGCGCCCGCGCCCCAGCGCCCCGTCGCCCTGAGCGCGCGAGGTTCGCGCAACCGCACCGCTTCGCGCGGTTGCGCGCGTTGCGCCGCCGCTCCGCGGCCCCACCGTCCTGCCGCCTCGCACATTTCTTCTCGGCGCTTCTCGGCGACGGTCGATGTCGATTCCGCACCACTGCGTACCGGTCACGGCAGACCGCGGGCCGCTTCCCGCCGTCGCTCGTGCCGCTCGCGGGCCGATCGACACCGACGAGGAGCACCCCGCGCATGTCCCAGCCGCGCACGCGCTTGCACATGGAAGCGCTCGAAGCCCGCGAAAACCCCTCGACCCTCTTCGCCGAAAACTTCGACACCACCGCCCCGCCCGCGCTCCCGACCGGTTGGACCGCGTGGAGCAGCAGCGGCGCGCCCGCGTTCACCACCAGCGCCGGCACCGGCCTCGGCGGGACCGGCGCGCTGCGCTCCGACGCCGACAGCCGCACGGCCGCGCTCGCGTGGGCCCCGCAGACCGTGAGCGGCGACACCGGGGCCGCGGCTTCGATCTTCGTGAACTCGCTGGTGCCCACGTTCGTGTTCGCGCGGGGCCAGAACCTCTCCGAGGGCAACCGGAGTTACCTCGCGGCGGTCGTCACGCGCGGGCTGAACGTGCGACTGCTCGAAGTGAGCGGCTCGTTCACCCGCGTGCTCGGGTCGGTCAGTTCCGCCCCCAGCGGCTACCTCTCGAACCAGTGGGTGCGCGTGGCGCTGGTGCCCGCCGGCGCGAGCGTGAGCGTGCAGGTGACGCGCGCCGACACCGGGCAATTCCTGAGCGCGAACGGCACGTGGCAAGCCGCCGAAACGACCGCGATTGCCGCGACCACCACGCTCAGGGCGACGCAAGCGAAGGTGGGCGTCGGGCGGAACGGGTTGTACTTCGGCACGGTCGCGGTGGACAACTTCGAGGCGATCGGCACCGCGCCCGCGGTTCCGCCCGTCGTTCCGCCTCCGCCCGCGCCGCCGGTCGTTCCTCCGCCGCCCCCGCCGCCCCCGCCGCCGGTCGTGGTTTCGCCGCCGCCAGCGCCGCCGGCGAGCGGGAGCACAATCACGCAATCGTTCGACACGACCGCGGTCGGCTCCGCGCCGAGCGGGTGGAACGGGTGGGCGTCCGACTCGCGCGGCTTCTTCATGGCGTCCGCCGCGCGCGCGCTCAGCCCGAACAACGGGTTCGCGGCCGACGGGCTGAGCGGCACCACCTCGCGCGCGTGGGCGAGCGCCGACCTGCCGGCCGATGTGGACGTGAGCGCCTCCGCGTACCTCGACAGCCTCATCCCGGTTCAGGTGTTCGCCCGCGGCGCGAACCTGCAAGGCGGCGCGCCCACCTTCTACGCGCTCCAACTCACTCGCGGGCTTGAGGCGAAGCTCGTGAAAGTGGTGAGCGGCACCGAGACCGTGCTCGGCACGGTGCGGAGCGCGGCGTACCTCAGCAACCAGTGGGTGCGCGCGCGCCTCACCGTCGAAGGCGACCTGCTCCGTGCGCAGGTGTTCCGCGCCGACACGCGGCAGTGGCTCTCCGTCGATGGCACGTGGAGCGACGGCCCGGATTTCGCGTTCGATGCGCGCGACGCGAGCATTTCGGCCGCGGGCAAAGCGGGCGTCGGCCGGCGCGCCGGCGCGAGCGGGTTCGTGACCGTGGACGACTTCGATGCGAAGCCCGCGGGCACCGCCACCGGGCCGCAAGTGAGCGCGCAGCGCACCACCGGCACCGGTTCGACTGTGACCGGTGAAGTGACGTTCCGCGCCACCGTGACCGGGCCGTTCTCGCGCGTCGAGTTCCGGCTGAACAACGTGGTGCGCGCCGCCTCGGCCGCGTCGCCCGCGGAGTGGACGTTCGACAGCACGACCGTGACCAACGGCACCTACGCGCTGGTGGTGCGCGCGTTCGACGCGGCCGGGAACGTGGGCACGTGGTCGCAGGTGCTCGCGGTGAACAACCCGAACATGGACCCGCTGCCGGACCCGAGCATCCCGCGAAAATACCAGCACATCCGCATCGCGCAGCTCGCCTACAGCGGCACGCCGATCAACAACGCCTTCGAGCAAAACCTGCTGCGCAACAGCGTGGACTTGGTGGTGCCGAACCCGCAGTTCTTGCAGTCGGTTCAGAGCGCCTCGCCGGACACGCCGCAGCTCATCTACAGCAACGTGTCGAACCTGTACCAAGACCTGCTCACGAGCTGGCTGAACTACGCCGACCGCGTGGGCGTGAGCCGCGAACTCGCGTTCTACCACGTCACGCGGCCGACCGCGTTCGAGGGCGCGAGCCCGTCGTCGCAGCCGGTGCGGTGGCTCACCGGGGCTTCGCAGTGGAGCGGCACGTCAACTCCGGTAGACGTCACGTCCGCGGTGCGCGGCGGGCGCAACTTCAGCGTGCAGTTCGGCGCGGCCGGCACCTCTACCGCGCTCGGGTACGTCGAGAAGTTCCGCGAACTGAACGTCACGCTCGCCCGCGCCGCGACCGGCACCGCCGCGGGCACGTGGGAGTACGCGACCGCGACCGACGCGAACGGAAACCCGACGGCGTGGAAGACGCTTACGCTGCTCGCCGACGGCACGAACGGCCTGCGCACGTCCGGGCGCATTACCTTCGACCCGCCGAAAGACTGGGTGCCGACCGCACTCACGCCGGGCGCGGCGCGCCTGTACGCGGTGCGCTACCGCACCACCGCCGGCACGCAGGCCGAAAGCGCGATGCTGTTCACGGTGTTCGGCCGCGATTATGTGAACGCGAACGGCCAGCCCAACGGCACCATCCCGGCGTTCGACTACGCCGCGGACGCGGACGGCGACGGCTACCTGAACGACGCCGAGTACGCGACCCGCGCCGCCGGGCAAGACGCGCGGTTCGTGTACGAAACGCGGCTGTTCTACCCGTTCTACGGGCAGATGCGGTTCGTCACGAACCCGTCGTCGTCCGCGGTGCGGCACTGGGCGCAGGAGTACCACGTCGCGCTGCTGCAAGCGCAACCGCTGGCCGACGGCATCTTCATGGACAACGCCACCGGCAAGGTGCCGTTCCCCGGCGTGAGCGTGCTGGAGCCGACCGGTACGTTCAGCGAAGACAGCGGCGCGCTGATGGCGGCGCTGTCGCGCGCGATCGCGCCGAAGTGGGTGCTGGCGAACACCGCCGGCGGCGCGACCACCGCCGACGGCATCACCGCGGGTTCGGCCGCCGTGATCGAAGAGTTCTTGTTGCGCCCGCTGGCGCACAACTGGTCCGAAGTGGGCGACACGGTGTCGCTGGTGAACCGGCGGCTGAACACCGAGGGCAACCCGTTCGTGGTGCTGGACAGCACGCCGCAGGGCGGCTCGCGCACCGACGGGCGCACGCAACTCGGCACCCTCGCCTACTACTACCTCCTCGCGGACGCGGACCGCACGTTCCTGATGTTCTTCGGCGGCGATTCGCCCTCCACGTCGTGGGTGCAACACTGGTCGCCGGCGGTGAACGTGAACGTGGGCGCGGCGACCGGGGCGATGCGCACATTCGCCACCGGCACCGACCCGGCGAACGCGGCGCTGACGTACCAAGTGCTCGCGCGCGACTACGCGAACGCGCTGGTCCTGTTCAAGCCGCTGTCGTACGCGCTGGGCCGCGGCGAGGGCACGACCGCGGACACCACCGCGACCGCGCACCAACTGAACGGCACCTACCGCCAAGTGAACGCGGACGGCACGCTCGGCGCGGCGGTCACGAGCGTGACGCTCCGCAACGGCGAGGGCGCGATTCTGGTGAAGGTGTAGCGACCGGTTCCGCGCCAATAGTGCTGGCGTTGGCTGCTTGGATTTGTGGCACCGGCCTCTGGCCCAATGGCACTTACTTTGATGCTGCGTTCTTGTGGCCCCGGCCTCTGGCCGGTGCAAAAATGCCTCGGATTTACACCGGCCAGAGGCCGGTGCCACAAATCCAACGAGCCAAAGTAAGTGCCATTGGGCCAGAGGCCGGTGCCACAAGAACAATGCCACACACGGGATGCCCTTTCGACTACGCGATCGCGCGGGCGCGCTGCTCCACCACATCGACGAGCAGCGGGTGCCGGCCGAGCGGTTCGGCGAGCGCGAACCGCACCGCGGGGAACCGCGCGGCGAGCGCGTCCCGCGCCGCGGTCAGGTCTTCGGCCACATGAATGCCGGGCGAGAGGAAGTACGGGACCATCAGCACTTCGGTCGCCCCGGCTTCGGCGCACAGCGCGCCACCGGCTTCGATGCCGGGTTCGGCGAGTTCCAAGTACGACACTTGCACGGTCGGGAACGCGCCGCGGGCGCGCAGTTCCGCGGCCACCCATTCGAGGTCCGCGTTCGCTTCGGCGCGGCGGCTGCCGTGCGCGATCAGTAGCACTGCGGTCATAGAACCCCCGGGACCGCGGCCGGCCGCGCGCTTCGCACCCGTCGGACCGTTGCGAAACACTGAAGCACCTTCACCCGCGGTCGTCGTGCGGCCGGGCCGGCCGCGGTCCCGGGACGCCACCACCTTCGCGGTCCCTCGTATAGTAGCGGGATGATCGGCGCGCGCGTCGGGAACTGGTACTTGGAAGCCGAGATCGGGCGCGGCGCGCTCGGCGTGTCGTACCGCGCGCGCGGGTTCGACGACCCGGGGCGGGTCGCGGCCGTGAAGGTGTTCACCGAAGTGCGCGACCCGAACGCGGTGGCCCGGCTCGCGGCCGAGTTGCTCCCGCTCCAGCGGATCGACCACGCGAACATCGCCAAAACCTACGAGTGCGGCACACACGGCGGGCTGGGCTTCGTCGCGAGCGAACTGGTGCCGGGCACCGACTGCGCGAAACTGCTCGAAAGCGGGCGGCGGCCGTGGCGCGAGGTGCTCGGCGTCGCTGTGCAGGCGGCCCGCGCGCTCAAGCACGCGCACAACCGCAACGTGCTGCACCGCGACCTGAAGCCCGCGCACTTCGTCCTCGCGCCGGACGGCGCGCTGAAAATTCTCGCGTTCGGGCTGGCGAAGGCGCTCCCGCCGCCCGCGAGCCACCTGCCCGCGATCGGTTCGTCCGCGTACCTGCCGCCCGAAACGGCGAGCGGCAAACCGTACTCGCGGCGCAGCGACTTGTACGCGCTCGGCGGCGTGCTCTACACTCTGCTCACCGGGCGGCCGCCGTTCGCGGCGAACTCGGTGGTGGAGCTGATGCACAAGCAGTGCTACACGCTCCCGGAGCGGCCCGCGAACCTCGTGCCGGACCTGCCGCCGGAGTGGGACGCGTTCGTGTGCGAACTGCTGGACAAGAACCCGGCGCGCCGGCCCGCGAGCGCCGCGGCCGTCATCGACGAACTGGAGCGCCTCCGGGGGAAGCTGGAGCGCAAAGGGGAAGCGCTGGCGTGGCCCGCGAAGGTGACGCCGGACACCGCCGAACAGCCGGCGCTCGGCGCGCTCGTCGCCGAAGAAGCCGAGGCGCGCGAGGTGGACGCCCGGCCCCTCATGAAGCGCCCCGCGGTGGTGGTGCCGCTGTTCCTGCTGGCGGTCGCGGCGCTGGTGGTGCCGCTCGCGTGGCCGAAGCCGAGCGCCGAGGAGCTGTTCGCGGCGGCGCAACCGCTGTTGGCTTCGGACGACCCGGACGATTGGGACGCGGCACTCGACAAGTACCTCGACCCGCTGGCACAGACGTACCCGGACCGGTACGCCGACGAGGTGCGGGCGGCCCGGCAAAAGGCGCGGGACCGGCGCGAATTGCGCCGCGCGGTCGCGGAGGGTGCTAAAGTCGAAGCGCGCACCGACGCGGAGCGCGGCTACCTGCGCGGGCTGCGGCTCGCGCAAGCGG
>JALHNS010000155.1 GCA_022843445.1 Gemmata sp. | reverse complement strand
CGCCGAGGCTCGCCAGGAGCATGGCCCAGGCGATCGAGAACAGGATGAGCAGTTCCGGAGACCGGGCCAGCCACCGCGTGAGGCGCGGCAAGACGTACCGCATCATCAGCCCGACCGCGGCCAGGAACAGAACGCCCTTCACCGCAATCAGCAGCCCGGCCGTTCCCGGATCGGTGCCCCGCCCGGCCGCCCCGAACGCCGACAGGGCGATCATGACCAGGACGACCACGATGTCCTGCACGATCAAGAAGCCGACGGCGATCCGCCCGTGCAGCGCGTCGATCTCCCGCTTGTCCGAGAGGAGCTTGACGATGATGATGGTGCTCGAAAACGTGAGTGCGACGGCCACGTACACCGCCGGAACAGTGGCCATTCCGAGTCCGAGGCAGATCACAAACCCGATGACGGAGGTGAACACGACCTGGCCCAAGCCGGTCGCCAGTGCGACCGGGCCGGTGCTGCGAATGGCATGGACGTCCAGCCGAAGCCCGACCAGGAACAACAGGACTGCGATCCCCATCCGGGCGAACAAGTCGATCCCGTCGCCCGACCGGGTGATGCCCAGCCCGGCCGGGCCGACCCCGATCCCGACCGCGATGAACATGACGATGAGGGGCTGACGCAGCAACAACCCGACCGCCCCGGCAAAGGCCGCCAGGGCGAGGATTGCGGAGAACTGGTAGAACTGGTTTTGAAGGACTTCCATGTTCACAACGGGGCTGCGGTTGCTCGGTCGTTCCAGCTAGAAAACGAATACCCCCCGGCCGAGCGGTGGGCGCGGCCGGGGTGGCCGCCGGTTCCGCGTGCGTTCGTGTCACGGCCGAGGCGGCCTGCTGGAAAGCGCTGAGCAGATCGACCGGGACAGGGAAAACGATCGTGGTGCTGTTCTCCGCGCCGATGTCGGCCAGGGTCTGGAGGAACCGCATCTGCATTCGGGTGGCCTTCGAGCGTCACGGCGGCGTCACGCAACTTTCCGGCGGCCTGGGCCTCGTCCTCGGCGTGGATCACCTTCGCCCGCCGCTCCCGCTCGCTCTCGGCCTGCCGGGCCATTGCCCGCTGCATCGACTCGGGCAGATCGACGTGCTTTACCTCCACCATCGACACCTTGATCCCCCACGGGTCCGTCTGCTGGTCGATGACCTCTTGGAGGCGGCGGTTGATCTTGTCGCGGCCGGACAGCAACTCGTCGAGTTCCGCCTGGCCCACGATGCTCCGCAGAGTTGTCTGCGACACCTCGCTGGTGGCGTACAAGTAGTTCTCGACTTGGAGGACGGCTTTCGACGGGTCGGTCACCCGGGAGTACACCACCGCGTTGACCTTAACCGAGACGTTGTCCTTTGTGATCACGTCCTACGGCGGCACGTCCAGGACCCGCGTCCGCAGGCTCAACCGCTCCATCCGATCGACCGGCCAGAAGACCATAATCAGCCCCGGCCCCTTGGGCGTCTCGATCAGCCGCCCGAGGCGGAAGACCGCCCCGCGCTCGTACTCGTCCAGGACGCGGATGCAGGTCAGCAAGTACAGCACGACGACACCCAACAGAATGCCGACGACCCCGAGGGTTTCGAAGATGGGAGGCATCAGTTGTTCCTCAGTGGTCGCGGACCGTGCCGGGATCGCGCGGCACGAGAAGCATCGGCTCCCCGAACACGGCGCGCGATTGATGTCTCGAAGTCCGGTGGTCGAACGGGTCAAAGCACACCCCATGCCGAGTGTTACCGGTTGCGTCAATCGTGCGAATCCGAGGGCCGCGGCTGAGAACGCCGTTCGAGTGCGCTGCGGGGCGGACGGGCGCGACCGGATGCAAACCGCCAGGGTGGAAACAAACTTGCCAACAACCTGACCGGAGGCTCGGTGAGAAGTCCGCCCGTTCGCTTCAGGCGACACGGGTTTCCGAGAGGCATTGGCGTCGCGCGGCCCGCTCTTCGCGCGGCACAAGACGTGCTATTGCCCCAATCTACCGTTCAATCACAAGGCCGGGCTTCGCGGAGGCGTTCCGCGCTGCGCGGCATCGTCGGACTGGAACGGCCGACTCACCTCGCCGGGCGAGCACGAGGAGAGCGGGTGGAGTGGCAACTGAGATCGGAGTGGTCGAATGGACGAGCAGCCGGATGACACCTGGCACGAACTTCCGGGCGGCAAGGCAAAGGCCGCGTTAGAGACTGACCCGGACCACGGGTTATCCGCGGAGGAGGCGGCCGCCCGCCTGGCCCGGTACGGCCCGAACGAACTCGCCCGCCGACGGGGGCACGGACCGCTCGTCCGCTTCCTCCTCCAGTTCCACCAACCCCTCGTGTACATCCTCCTGGCGGCCGGTGCGGTGACGCTCGCCCTGGGAGAGTTCGTGGATTCGGCGGTGATCGTCGGCGTGGTGCTGGTGAACGCGGTGATCGGGTTCGTCCAGGAGGCGAAGGCGCTGACCGCGATCGAGGCGCTGGCCCGCACGCTGGTCACCGTGGCCACGGTCGTCCGCGGCGGGAGCCGGGTTCGGATCCCCGCGGCGGAGTTGGTCCCCGGCGACGTGGTGGTGTTGCAGTCCGGCGACAAGGTGCCGGCGGACCTCCGCCTGCTCCGCGTCCGCGACCTCCGCATCGCCGAGGCCGCCCTCACCGGCGAGTCGGTCCCGTCCGAGAAGCAACCCGACCCACTCCCTTCCGCCACCCCGCTCGCCGACCGGTCGAACATGGCCTACGCGACGACGCTCGTGACCTACGGCGGGGGCACCGGGGTGGTGGCGGCGACCGGCGAACGCACCGAGGTCGGACGGATCTCGCAGCTCATCGCCACGGCGGACAACCTGGCCACCCCCCTGACCCGCCGGATCGCCCAGTTCAGCAAGGTGCTGTTGGTCCTCATCCTCGGGCTGGCGGTCGTGAACTTCGCCATCGGCTTGGCCCGCGGCCTGCCGGCGTCCGAAATGTTCCTGGCGTCCGTGGCTCTGGCCGTGGCCGCCATCCCGGAGGGACTGCCGGCCGCCGTCACCATCGTCCTGGCCATCGGGGTCACCCGGATGGCCCGGCGGCGGGCGGTGGTGCGTAAACTCCCGGCTGTCGAAACGCTGGGTAGCACGACCGTTATTTGCTCGGACAAGACCGGTACGCTGACTCAGAACCAGATGACCGTGACGGCGATCGTGGCGGGCGGGGAGACGTTCGAGGTGTCGGGGGTCGGCTACGCCCCCGAGGGGGTGGTGTGCGGCCCGATGCCAGACGGGCCGCCGGTTTCGACCGCAGACCTTCACGGCCGGGTGGCGCTGCTCGAATGCCTCCGGGCGGGGTTGCTCTGCAACGACGCCACGTTGGCCCAAACGGTGGACGGGTGGGACATCCAGGGCGACCCGACCGAGGGAGCATTGGTGGTTGCCGCCGCCAAGGCGGGTCTGGATGGGGCCGTCTTGCGCGAAGAGTGGCAGCGTATCGACGCGATCCCGTTCGAGTCCGAGTATCAGTACATGGCCACCCTGCACGATCGGGGGGCCGGCCTGTCCCGCGTCGTGTACGTGAAGGGGTCCGTCGAGGCGCTCCTGCGGCGCTGTGACCGCGCGGTCGATCCGGCCGGGCACTTCGGACCGCTCTCGCCGGATGAGGTTCACGCTGCCGTCGCCGAACTCGCCGGCCGTGGTCTCCGCGTTCTGGCGCTCGCGCACAAAGTCATGCCGGACCAGACGACCGCGATCCAGCACTCGGACGTTGGGACCGGGCTCGCGTTCCTCGGCCTTCAGGCGATGATCGACCCGCCCCGCCCCGAGGCGATCCGCGCAGTCCGGGCCTGCCAGGCCGCCGGCGTGCGGGTCAAGATGATCACCGGCGACCACGCCCTGACCGCCGCGGCCATCGCCAGCCAACTCGGCCTGAATGGTGCGGAAGGCGGGCCGGCCGTGGTGACTGGAGTGGAGCTGGCGGCGTACCCGGACACGGAGTTGCCGGCCCTCGCCGACCGGGTGGCGGTGTTCGCCCGGGTCGCGCCGGAGCAGAAACTACGATTGGTCAAGGCCCTCCAGGCGAGCGGGCACGTCGTCGCCATGACCGGGGACGGGGTGAACGATGCCCCGGCCCTCAAACAGGCCGACATCGGGGTGGCGATGGGGCGGGGCGGCACCGACGTCGCCCGAGAATCAGCCGACATGGTGCTAACCGACGACAACTTCGCCACCATCGAGGCCGCGGTCGAGGAAGGCCGGAGCGTGCTCGACAACCTGACCAAGTTCATCGTCTGGACCCTGCCGACGAACATCGGCGAGGGGTTGGTCATCCTGCTCGCCGTATTCCTCGGTACTACCTTGCCAATCTCTCCTGTCCAGATCCTGTGGATCAACATGACCACGGCCGTCCTGCTCGGGCTGATGCTGGCGTTCGAGCCGAAGGAAGACGGGATCATGGCCCGCTCGCCGCGGAACCCACACGCCCGGCTCTTGAGCACCCCGCTGATCAAGCGGATCGGACTGGTCAGCTTGCTGCTCTTGGTCGGATCCTTCGGGCTGTTCAAGTGGGCCCTGTGGTTGGGGGGCACGGTGGCGGAGGCCCGAACGGTCGCTGTGAATGTGTTCGTGTTCGGAGAACTCTTCTACCTGTTCAACTGCCGGTCGCTGACCCGGTCGATGTTCCGCATCGGTGTGTTCTCCAACCCGGCCGCGTTCGGCGGGGTTCTTGGCATGGTGGTGTTGCAACTCGCCCTAACCTACGTCCCGGCGATGAACCACCTGTTCGGGACGGCCCCGATCGGGTGGACGGCCTGGGGGGCGATCCTGCTGTTCGGCCTGGCGGTGTACCTGATCGTCGAGACCGAGAAGAGGTTAGTCGGGCACGTGCTGCAGGGTGCCTCGGTCCGCCCGCAGACCGCTCTCGGCCGCCCCACACCGAAGTGACCACGCTCGACGCCCTCAGCGGATCTGACCCCCGATCACCCGCGCCGCCCGCTCCATGCGTTGAGGCGCGAGCGAAAGCGGGATATCGCTTACCGGGGTACCCGCCCGATCGCTTGGTGGTGCACGTTGCTCGCGCCGATGGTACTCTCGACCGTCATCTTGTCCATCCTCTGAGGGTTCCGAGGGTGGCCGGTCATCGCAGGCACCGTTGGGCTCACCATGACGGGGGCGTGGGCTGGTCGATCCGCGCCCGCCTCCTGGGATGCCGTGGAGGGCGAACTTCGCGGAGATCTGCGCCGGGAGCGTGTTGGGCCATGACGGTGCACCTTGCGGGTGCTGATCGAGGGGCCGACGCTCGCGGACCTGATGGTCGAGCACGACGTTGGCGTGGCAACGACGAAACGGTACGTACTCGAGGACGCGTCGAACGACTTCTTCGACGAAGTTGAGGGCTGAACGAGCCGAGGGGTTTGCACCATGAAACCGTCCGCTGCCACATGCTGCCTGATTCTCGCACTCGGCCTGTCGGCGAACGCTGCGCGCGGCCAGGACAAGGGGCTGGCCGCGAAATACCCGAAGGACGTCGGCATCGGCCGCGACAAGGCCGTGCTGTTCCACGATGACTTCGAGGACGGCAAGATCGGCGCGGCGTGGGACGAGGTCAACCGCCGCAAGGGCCGCGGGGCGACCGACGCCACCGAACCGGTGGAGGCCGAGACGGACAAGGACATCGTCCGGAGCAAGCGTTCAGCCAAGGTTCAACTCCGCAAGGACGGCCACGAGGACGTGACCTTCGTGAAGTGGCTCAAACCCGGCCACGACGAACTCTACATGCGCTACTACGTCCGCTACGGCAAGGACTACGGCTACCACGGCCACGGCGGCAGTGGATTCATGGCCGACGCCGGCAAGGGCGGTTTCAAGGGGGCGGGCAAGGCCCCGGACGGCGACAAGTTCTTCTGGGCGACGCTGGAGCCGATCGGCCCGCGTGGCGACTTCGACCCGCCGGGCGCGCTGATCTTCTACGCCTACTGGTGGAAGATGAAGGCCGACGGTCGGGGCAACTACTGGGGTAACTGGTTCCAGCCGAAGCCCGACCAAGTGCCGAAACGGGAAACCTGGGGCTGCGTCGAATGGCGGGTGAAGGCGAACACGGCGGGCAAGGACGATGGCGAGTTGGACTGCTGGATCGACGGCAAGAAGTGCGGCGAGTTCCGCGACATCAATTGGCGGTCCAGCGACGCGCTGAAGGTGAACAAGGTGCAGCTCTCGCTCTGGCTGGAGCCGGCCGGCTACGCCCGCGCCGGCGGCGGGACGACCCGCACGGTCTGGTACGACGACGTGGTCGTGGCCACGCAGTACATCGGCCCGAAGTCGGAGTGACGTCTTTCACGGAGCCGATCGGGACTCACGCGACGAGAGGTTGTCCACGTGAGCGGGCCGTTGCCAGTGCATCGATAGTCTGACCGACGATGTGTTCCGTACTGAAAACCTCGCCGGCCGCGCCCCGCACTGAATGCCGATTCGTCTGCTGGACGCGCCGAATCCCTTCCGCGAACGTCGCCAGTGCCGCCTCGTCCGCGTCGTTCTTCACGCACTTCGTGCCGGGCGGCAGGCGGTCGACGAAGACTCCGGTGACGCCGTCCCGGATGAACGGGGCCCCGGTGCGGACGCCGACCACCGGGCAGCCGGCGAGCAGGATCTCCTGCAGCGCGAGCGGGCCGTGGTCGTCGTCGGCCAGGTAGGCGCAGGCCCGCGACCGCCGAGCCGCATCGAACAACTGGTCCCGCTTGTACTGGCCGTAGTGCAGCACGACGTGCCTGGGGAAGACCTCGCACAGGTGTTCGAGCAGGCCCGGCCTGTGGCCGTTCTTGGAGTAGTTGAGCAGGTCGTACTCGTCGGGCAGCGGTTCGCCGGGCCACGGGTCGATGGGGTACGGCCAAGTGACGATCGGCGCGGTGTTCGCCGGGCCGCGGTTTTTGGCGATAAGGTCACGATACCAGTCGCTGTGGCAGAACATGGCCCGGCAGTTCGCGGCGTCGAGCAGGCCGCGTTCCTCGGCGTCGATACGGGGCTTCCACGAGTAGGTGAGCAGCATGTTCGGACCCTGCACGAACGGCTGGCCCTCGGAGTCCCTGAGGCCGGCGAAGAACCGGAGCTTCACCACCTCCGCCTTGACCGGGTCCCGTGCGGCGAGCCGGTCGAGGGCGGCGTCCAGGTCGAGCAGGTCGTCAGGCGGGGTGGCGGCCGGGAGGTCGGCCAGTTCCACCCGCCGTCCCCGGCCGCGTCACGCAGATCACCGGTTCGTAGTCGTTGTGGCGGCCGGGAGGTCGGCCAGTTCCACCCGCCGTGGCGCACGCGGCCCTTGCGCCGTGCCGAGTCCACAAAAACGCGACGCATGGCCTCGGCCGCAGCGGCGAAGAAGTGCCCGCGCCCGTCGAAGTGCTGACCGCCGACGAGCCGCAGGTACGCCTCGTGGACCAAGGCCGTTGCGTTCAACGTCTGGCCGAGTTGCTCCTGCGCCATCCGCACGGCGGCGAGGCGGCGCAGTTCGTCGTACACGAGCGGGAGTAACGCGGCTGCCGCTTGGCGGTCGCCCGCCTGTGCGGCATCCAGAAGGCGGGTCACGTTGGACATTCGACCGAGTGTACCGGCTCTCGGGGGCGGAACCACACGAAAACGAGGGTGAGTGAGCACGCGACGGGGCCGATACCGACCGTGCGTCGAGGTCCCATTCCCGGCCGCGGGGGATGCGCGGCCCGCCCTCCCGCCGCCCTCTGGAACACGTCCGAACGACCCGCTGTGGCACCCGCGAACAGAGCCCGCCCTCGCGCGGCGCGTCGTCCGGCGCAGGTGCGCGTCTTGCCGCCTGCCCGCGGGCTGGAGCTCGAACGGGTCAGTTCGGTGCCCCAACCGCCAATCGGAAGGCGCCCGCTCGCATCGGTCCGACCCGCGTCTCGGTCACCGATCGCTCCGGGCGCTCCCGAACCGGCGCCCGGAGCGCGCTCGCGCACCGCCCCGGAGGCGTCGCGACCGCACGGGGTGCCGGGCACCGCTCTGCCCCCCGCGTCCGTCACGCACTCGGTGCCACCGCTCCGAGCTGCGTTCCGGGAGCGCCGCCGGGGTTCGGTTCGGGCGCGGGCGGCTCCGGGCGCGCCGCGCCTCCCACCGGTGCGACACCCAGTCGGGCGGAGGCACCCAGCGCCCAATGCGCGTCTTCGATGCGCGCGGCCAGCTCCGCGACCCCACCGAGTACCGGTCCGCGGCACCGCAGTCGCGCAACGGCCGCGCCGCCAGCTCGGCGAGCGGACCTTTGCCTTAATACTCGCGCACCACCCGGCGACCCACGCGCCGCGAGATGGAACGGTAACCGCGTCTGTCCCACGCCACTGTTCGACCCCTCGTGTCGGGACCGAGGGGTATCGATCGGCGAGAGCGCACCCGTCCGAGAGCCGAGTTGCCGTACATCCGCGCACAGGAATCGAGCGCGGATCGAAATCGGTACCCGCGGCGCGCCACACCGGATACCTCGGCCCGGAGTCTTTTCGCCCTGCGGTGAGCGGCCGATCAGCCGGCGCGTTCGTGCGCCGAACTTCAGATCCCGATTCGAGGCGCGGCTCCTGCCACGATGGCGATCATGGAAAAATGATGCACCGCGCACTCGCTTTTTCCGGCACGTGACTGGGGCCGACGCGCACGCCGGTGCGGGGATCGGTCCGGGGGCGGGGCCGGGTCGGGGTTCCGGCCCGGCGCCCCTTCCCCGCAATTCTCCGCAACGCCTCTATACGACCCGGTGTGACGCGCCCCGAAACGGCCCCGCTTCGCGCGGCGCAGGACCCATCCTCATCGCTTCCACTTACCGGTCTGTCCGCCGGCTGGCGCCCGGAGCGCCTTTGCGGGGCCCAGCGCCCAATCGGGCGCACGCCCTTCGGTTCGACCCGCGCGGCGGCTCGTCACGTTTCGCGCGCGTGTGGGTTCCCGGAACTCGGAAACCGCGCGTTCGTCCGGCACCCCCCGCGCCACTGGGCTCACCAGACACACTCGAATTGGCCCTTGGTAGCGGATTCGTGCGATTGAGCCTTCGGGTGTGCGTGCAGGCGATGATCGGTCCGGACGGGCCCGTGCCGAACGCGGGCTTCAGAGCGCTCTCCCCGAGCCACCCGTGGCGGCGTGTCGACAATTTGGTACAGCAAGTTCAACGTTTGCCTTGCAGCCCAACACTCCGGGAGTCCGGTGATGAATCCCCTCACCCGCGCTTCGATCGCGTGCGCGTTACTACTGGTCGCCTCGCAGACGCGAGCCCCGGCGCAGGAACATCCCGATCGGGTGGTTCAGCCCGGCGTGCCGCAGGGGAAGGTCATCACCGGGCAGTTCGCGGAAAGCAAAATTTACCCGGGGACAAAGCGCGAGTTCAGCGTCTACGTGCCGGCCCAGTACAAGGCCGACACGCCCGCCGCGCTGATGGTGTTTCAGGACGGCGAGGGCATGAAGAACGACAAGGGCCGGTGGCGGGTGCCGGTCGTGTTCGACAACCTGATCGCGAAGGGGGACATGCCGACGACGATCGCCGTGTTCGTCAACCCGGGGCACGAGAAGGACAAGCCGCGGGTGCAGGGGCGGCACTCCAACCGCGGGTTCGAGTACGACAGGCTCGGCGACCGCTACGCCCGCTTCTTGCTCGAAGAGCTCATTCCCGAAGTGCGGAAGAAGTACACGATCTCGGACGACCCCGAGATGCGCGCCATCGGCGGCTCCAGTTCCGGCGCGATCTGCGCGTTCACGGCCGCGTGGGAGCGGCCCGACTTCTTCCGCAAGGTCTATTCGAGCGTGGGCAGCTTCACGAACCTGCGCGGCGGGGACGTGTACCCGTCGCTGGTGCGCAAGACCGAGCCCAAGCCGATCCGCGTGTACATGGCCGATACGAGCGGCGACGTCGACAACGCCTTCGGGAGCTGGCCGTGGGCGAACCAGCAGATGGCGTCGGCGCTGAAGTACATGGGCTACGACGTGCGCTTCGACTGGGCCGAGGGCTACGCCCACAACGCGGACTTCGGCGGCGCGAAGTTCCCCGACGCCATGAAGTGGCTGTGGCGCAAGGACAAGCCCACCCCGGTGCTCGACACCCGCGGCGACCTCGGCGGCGACCTGACGCTCCTGAATCTGCTGATCCGCGACGAGTCGTGGACGGTGGTCGCGAAAGACCTCGGCTTCGCCGACGCGCTGTGCGCCGACAAGGCCGGCAACGTGTACTTCTGCGACATGAAGGCCCCGTCGGTCGTCCGCATCGGCACCGACGGCACGCGCAAAGAGATTTGTAAGGAGGCCGTGAGCGGCTTGAAGTTCAGCCCGGACGGGTCGGTCCTGTACGGGTGCCAAGGGGCGAAGAACCGCGTCATCGCCATCAACCCCGGCAGCGGCGCGGTGAAGGTTGTCGCGGAGGGCGTCAAACCGAACGACCTCGCGGTGACGAAGGACGGGTTCATCCTGATTACGGAAACGGCGGCGAAGCAGGTGACGCGGATCGACCCGAAGACCGGCGCGGTGAAGGTCGTGGACACCGGCATCGGCAAGCCGAACGGCATCGCCCTGTCGAACGACGGCGGCACGCTGGCCGTGTCCGACTACGGTGGCACGCACACGTGGACGTTCCGGGTGAACGCGGGTGGGGTGCTGGACGCCAAGATGCCGACGATGCCGATGCGGCTGCCGATCGACCCCAAGGGCGCGTTCCAGTTCAACGAGCCGCCGCCGTACGTGCAGAGTTCCCAAGGGGACGGTATGGCCGTCGACAAGGCCGGGCGGTTCTACGTGACGAGCGCGGTGGGGGTGCAGGTCTTCGACCCGACCGGCCGCCCGTGCGGCGTTCTGCCGAAGGTCGACGGCGGTCAGCCGCTGACGACGTGCGTCCTCGGCGGCCCGGACCACAGCGTGCTGTACATCGCGCACGGCACGACGATTTACAGCCGGAAGTTGACGGTCCAGCAGGCGAAATAGGCGGGCGTGCGAATCGGCCGAGCGCGTGGGCTCGGCCGCCCCGACGGGTACTGCGAAGAGAAAACGGGGAGGCGCGTCGGTCCCCCCGCGCCGCCTCCCGTGCGAGTTGGCAAGCCGTTCGCCGTCACGCGCTCGGTCGGGCCGCTCGGCCCGAACCGCCTTCGCGGATGGTGCGGGTGAGCCACGCGCGGGCGTACGCCCAGTGCCGGTCGGCGGTGCTCGGCGAGATGCCCAGCGCCTCCGCGGCCTCGTCGGCGGTCAGCCCGGCGAAGTACCGCAGCTTCACCAGTTCCGCCTTCTGCGGGTCCTTCTCGGCGAGCGCGTCGAGGGCGTCGTTGAGGGCCAGCAGTTCGCTGGCCGGGGCCGGCGCGGTGAGGGCGTCGAGCGGCACGTCGACGCGCTGGAACGCGGGGCCGCGCTTGACCGCGTTCTTGCGGCGGGCCTGTTCCACGAGGATGCGGCGGATCGCCTCCGCGGCGGCTGCGAAGAAGTGCCCGCGGCCGGAGAACTGCTGATCGCCCACCAGTCTCAAGTACGCCTCGTGGACCAGCGCCGTGGGGTTGAGCGTCTGGCCGGGCTTCTCCTTGGCGAGCTTGGCGACGGCGAGCCGGCGGAGTTGGTCGTAGACGAGCGGGAGCAGCTCCGCGGCGGCTTGCGGGTCGCCGCGGTTGGCCGCCTCGAGGAGTCGCGTCACGTCGCTCACGGCTTCGGCTCCGGCAGCGGGCGGGCATCGAAGCAGACGAGCTTGCCCTTGCTATCCACCGCGTACCAGAACTGCGTCCCGTCGGCAGACCAGAGGCCGTCTTGCATCGGGTTCAAATACTGCGGATCAGCGGTTCGTTGTTCCTCTCGCTGGAGCGTGAGCAGTTCGCGCCCGGTCGCCACGTCGTAGAGCTTTGGTGGCTCGCTGAGTGTGAGCAGTCGGGTGCCGTCTGGGCTGAGGCGGCCGGGGAAATATCTGTTCCGATATTGGCCACTGATCACGGGAATTTCGCTCGCGAGAGCACCGCTCTTGTCCCGAATGACGTACTTCGCTCCTCCGGGCACGGTGACGACTTGCAGGATCTGCTTCCCGTTACTCGTTTCCTTCCAAACCCTGTCGATTTCCGGGATTTCGGTCAGTCCGCGGTAATCACCGGTTCGAGCGGTCCAGCGCGCCTCCCGGAAGTTTGCCGGTCCAACGCCACCAACTTGAGTCGCCCATTCACCCGTGTCCGGATTGAAACGCAGCTCGCCCCACAGTTGTGAATCCTTCGGTAACGGGAGGTCCTGAAGCCATTGCATGGCAGGGAAGGAATACACCTTGATGGTCGAGATCACTGCAGGGCCATTGCCGAAACCGCCCCGCACCCCGCCGGGGCCGATCATCTTCGGAATCGGAACGTAGGCCACCGCGAGCCGACCGTTGACTTCGTCCACGTCGGCAGCGAGTACCGACAGTCCCGGCTCCGGCTTCGACCGTGCGACTTCCTTCTTGGCGGTCAGGTCCCACACAATCACGGGGGACGAATCCGTTGGCCCCTTGTATTCGGGCCGTCCGGCTCCCGGCTGGAACCCCTTCACGAGTTTCCACCCTTGTCCCGGAACGCCGATGAGGTGCCGGCCGGAGCGCGTGGTGAACGCGAAACCGCGGCTGCCGACGTTGACCGCAGTGAATGGTGCCTCAAACAGTAAATCGCCAGTGTACGAGTAAACCCGAAGCGGGTATTGCGCGTTCGCCTCGGGTGGTTTACCGAAGTCGCGTTCGGTGCTCAACACGGCAAACTGCCCAGCGGGACACAGGTAGCTGTAGAACGGGAACGGCTTCGCCGGTTCAAACGCGGGATCACCTTTGATCGCCCACGCGCGGACCACAAGTTCGTCACCCTGTCCGGAATCGAATGTGACGAGTTCGGAACCATCGTCGCGAAGGCCGATGCTGGTCCCGACACCCCGAACCGATTCAATCACCTTCGTGACGAGGTGTGGTGGTTTGAGCAGTCCGCGATCCGACTCCGACTGGCTTGATCTTTCCAGATCGGCAACCACGGCCCCGCCGCGAGCGGCAATGGCCAGCCAGCGGCCGTCGCGACTGACTCTAACGAGGTCATCGAACTGTCCCGTTCTTCCCCGAGCAATAACCCTCGATTCGCTCGGAGTACTGACTGGCAGAGACGGGAAGGTGTCGAGCACTTTTCCCGTCGCGGTTTCGAGGATACTGATCTTGGTCCGAGTGGGGCTGATGTCGAGTCGGGCAAACCGCTCACCTTTGCCGAGGAACCGGATACATGTGTCTTCTCGGTATTGCTGATGGATGGTCGTGTCTCGTGTCCAAAGTGGCTTTTTCTCGCCGCGCTTCCAACACGCCAATGTGCCTTGTGTCGTCTCCGCGAGCCCGCCCGCACCGGGCATCGGAACTCGTACAACAACGAGGTATTCCCCGTCCGGTCGGAACGACGTGATCGCCGCCACGGATTTCTCCGTGTCTTCCGTCGCCTCTATTGGAAAACCATCGAACTTCTCCTCGTTCTCGACGAACGTCTCCGCGCCTTCCAACTTGGTGACCTTGCCGGTAGCGAGTTCCCAAGCGAACTCATCGACGCGCTGGTACGGTCCGAACGCTTCAGGATCACCGCCTTGCAATGTGACGAACACGTATCTGCCATCCGGGCTGGTCGACAGTCCGGAAAGAACACTGTATCTCGTAGCCGGAGTGCCATCTTTCTTGGCACCCGCAGCGGGGAGTTCCGCTTGCTTGATCACTCGACCGTCGATCGTGGATCGCGAGGACAGCTTGATGCGACCGTCCGAGTCTAGTTTCCCGAGGACGATGAACGAGCCATCGGCCGACAGCGACGCGGTAGTTGGGCTGAGTCGGCTCTTGTCACCAGTTTGCTCGTTCGGGATGCGCAATTCGCGGATGTGCCCGTTGAGCTTGCGGTTCCAGTAATGCCACTCGAAGCCGCGTAGGTCCGGCTCGCCCGACTTCGGCCGTTGGGCATCGAGCAACCGCCCGACTTCCGACAGGTTGCCCGCGGTGTAGGCCGCTTGCAGCAGGTTCATTTCGGCCGCGTACCGCGTGCGGCGTTGCAGGTCCGCGACCCGCTCCAGTTGCTGGTTCGCCTGCTGCGTCTTCGCTTGCTCGTCGCGGGCTGCTTGCTCCGCATCACGGGCGGCCTGTTCCGCGCCCTGAGCCTTCCGCTCGTTGTCGCGGGCTTCGGTCGCCGCGTCGCGAGCAATGAGGGCCAGCCCGATGGCGATGACCGCCGAGCAAGTCACCAAGAGTGCGAAAAGTGCGGTCACGCACACCGCGGCGCGGTTCCGTTTGTACGCCTTCCGCAGCCGGTAGCCGAGGCTCGGCGGCACCGCTTGCACCTGCTCGCCGCACAGGTACCTCTGCACGTCCGCCGCGAAGCTGTTCGCGCTCTCGTACCGCCTCGTCCGATCCTTCTCCAGCGCCTTCATCACGATCCAGTCCAACTCGCCTTTCATCAGCGCCGAGAGCTTGTCCGGTTCGGTCCCGCGCACCGCCGCGATGCTCGCCCGCGTCTCGGCCGTGCTCAGCCGCTGGCTCGGGCGCGGCGGCTCCTCCTCCCGCACGATCCGCAGCACCTCATCGAGCGCCGCCCGCTTCAGCCGCTCTTTCTCCAACGGCGGGCTGCCGGCGAGCAACTCGTATAGGAGCACGCCCAGCGCGTACACGTCGGCCCGCGTGTCCACGTCCAGTTGGTTGAACGTGGCCTGCTCGGGGGCCATGTACGCGGGCGTGCCCAGTAGTGTGCCGAACCCGGTGTACACCGTCTTGTCGGTGAGCTGCACGCCCACCGCCTTCGCCACCCCGAAGTCGATCACCTTCGGTATCGGCACCTCGTCGTGCAGCGCCACCAGCACGTTCGAGGGTTTGATGTCGCGGTGGATGATCCCCTTCATGTGGGCGTGCTGAATCGCCTGACACACCGGCACGAACAGCTCCAGCCGCTCTGTCGGGGTCAGCTTGCGCGCGTCGCAGAACGCGGTGATGGGCGTGCCCTTCACCAGTTCCATGACGAAGTACGGGCGCCCGTCGGCGGTCTGCCCGGCGTCGAGTACCTTGGCGATGTTGGGGTGATCCATGAGGGCCAGCGCTTGGCGCTCCGCCTCGAACCGGGCCAGCACCCCCCGCGAGTCCATGCCGGGCTTGATCAGTTTGAGCGCAACGCGCCGCTTGATGGGTTCGAGTTGCTCGGCCACCCACACTTCGCCCATGCCGCCCTCGCCGATCTGTTCGAGCAGCTTGTACGGGCCCACCCGGTCGCCGGGCGCGGCGATCGCGGGCACGTACGCCCCGGTGCGTTCGAGGCTCTCGGGCGGGCGGTCCAGCGGGCTGCCCGCGGCGTGCGCCGCCAAGAGCGCCTCCACCGCGGCCCGCAGGTCGGGGTTCCCGGCGCACGCACGGTCGAGGTGCGCCGCCCGCGCCGCAGGGTCCGCGATGCCGAGGGCCTCGGCGAAGATGCTTTCGTCGGTCATGGGGTACCTCCGAAACGAAACGGCCTCTACTGTACCGTGCGCAGAACCGCGCGCGAACGCACCAGCAAAATTCGCGCGGGTGCGCCCGG
>JALHNS010000154.1 GCA_022843445.1 Gemmata sp. | reverse complement strand
TGCTCTTCCGATCTCGCGAACTACCTGCAGGGCACCGACACCGTGCCCACGGCCAGAGCCGCAGGCGCGCTGTGCCTCGAACCGGTGTGGTGGGTCGCCCAGCGGTTGTGCGCGCCGCTCGAATCGCCCGCGGTGTTGGCCGCGTTTCACTCGCGCGCGGTGCGGCCCCCGCCACAGTGGGGCGATTGCGCGCCCTACGTCCGCCTGCTCACACTTCTGATCTAGCGCCCGGGGCGCGCGCCGACGGCGCGCGTGCACTCGTTTCACCAAACTCCTTTGCTCCGGTTCTCGACCGCGTTCGCTCGCCCGATCGCGCGCTTCGCCCCAGAGGGCACACACCATGACCCGCGTCGGGTTCCTGAAGTCGGTCGCGCTCGTGCTGGCGCTCGGCGGCGCGTGCGCCGGCGCGTACCTCACACGCGAGCGGTGGCTGTCGCTGCTGATGCCGGCCGACCACGCCGCAGACGCGGACGGCGAGCACGACGACCACGACCACGCCGCGCCGCCGGGCAAGGTGCTGGTGAGCGAACAGGCGCAGGCCAACCTCGGCATCGGCGCGAAGAAGCTCGTGCCGCAAACGTACTGGCGCACGATCCAAGTGCCGGGCACGGTGGTGGACCGGCCCGGCCACAGCGACCGCGGCGTGCTCGCGCCCGCGACCGCCGCGATCACGAAGGTGTATCGCGTACCCGGCGACACCGTGCGCCCGGGCGAACCGCTCTTCGCGCTCAAACTGCTCAGCGAATCCCTGCACCAAACGCAAACCGACCTGTTCAAAACGGTGCAAGACACCGACCTCGCGCGCGCGCAAAAGAAGTTGCTCGCAAGCTCCGGCGGCGCGGTCGCGGAGGCGCGCGTGATCGAAGTGGACAACCAGATTTCGCGCCTCGACGTGGCCGCGAAGGCGTACCGTGCGGCGCTCGCCGCGCGCGGGTTTACACCAGAGCAAATCGCCGAGGCCGGCAAAGGGAACTTCGTGACCGAAATGACCGTTGTCGCACCGCCCGCACACGAGGGGCACTCGCACGGCGAAGCCTACGAGATGCAAGAACTGAAATCCGACTTGGGCGCTCAGGTGCAAGCCGGGCAGGTGCTCTGCACGCTCGCCAATCACCACTTGCTCGCCATCGAGGGCCGCGCGTTCCGCGACGAAACGCCCTTGCTCGAGCGCAGCGTGAGCGAGAAGTGGCCCGTCGAAGTGGACTTCCGCGAAGAGCCGACCGCCGGGTGGGGCGCGGTGAAGCAGCCGTTCCGCATCCGCCAACTGGCGAACGTGATCGACCCGCAGACGCGCACGTTCGCGTTCTACCTGCCGCTGGAAAACGAGTCGCGGGCGGTGAGCGACGAGGGCCGGACGCAAACGCTGTGGCGGTTCCGCCCCGGGCAGCAGGTGCGGTTGCACGTGCGCGTCGAGGAACTGAAAGACGTGTTCGTGCTGCCCGCGGACGCGGTGACTAGCGAAGGCCCGGAGGCGTTCGCGTTCACGCAGAACGTGAACACGTTCACCCGCCGCCCGGTGCGGGTGCTGCTGCGCGACCGGCAGCAGGTGGTGCTCGCCAACGACGGCTCGCTGACACCGGGCACCTACGCGGTGCAGAGCGCCGCGGCGCAACTGAACCGGCTGTTGAAGGCCGGCGGCAACGGCGGCGTACCGAAGGGCTACCACATGCACGCCGACGGCAGCCTCCACAAAAACGGCGACCCGGAGAAGTAACCGGCGCGAGTTGTGCGCGTAAGCGGTTGAGTTCTCGAAGGGCCCCTCACCCGGCCTCGAAGACTCGGCCACCCTCTCCCGCGCTCGCGCGGGGAGAGGGCAATACGAAAGCGGCGCGTTTTGACCTTTGCCCTCTCCCCGCGTCAGTGCGGGAGAGGGTGGCCGAGTCTTCGAGGCCGGGTGAGGGGCGAATCGCAAACACGAACAAAAAACGTCTCCAGACCGCAACTACGCTTCGGGGCGCACCGTGTTCAACGCCGTCATTCGCTTCGCGCTCGCGCACCGGCCGCTCGTGTTGGCCGGGTGCGTCGTCGCGCTCGCGCTCGGCGGCTACACCGCCGCGACGATGCCCATCGACGTGTTCCCGGACCTCGACCGGCCGCGGGTGGTGGTACTGACCGAGTGCCCGGGCCTCTCGCCCGAAGAGATCGAAGCGCTGGTCGCGCAGCCCATCGAAACGGCGCTGCTCGGCGCGGCCGGCGTGGAAGCGGTGCGCAGCCAGTCCGGGCAGAGCATGAACATCGTCTACGTCGAATTCGACTGGCGCACGGAAGTGCGGCACGCGCGGCAGGTGGTCGCGGAGCGGCTCGCCACGGTGAGCGTGCCCGCGGGCGCGAAGCCCGTGCTGATGCCGCAGGCGAGCATCATGGGGCAGATCATGCACCTCGGCGTTCACCGGCGCACCGGTCCGAACGGCGGCGACCTCGCGCCGGTGAGCGGCACTTCGCTCGTCGTCGAGCGCACGAAAAGCGGCGACACGTTCGCGCTCGCGGTGTGGAAGCCGCGCGACCGGGCGAAGCCCGAGACGTGGGAGAAGGTGAACGTGGCGCGGCTCGCGTGGACCGGCGACCCGGGGCGGACCGCGAGTTTCGTACACGAGGGTCGTACGCACGCGGTCGCGTTCCGCACCCCACTCGAAGACCGCATGGACCTGCGCGCGACGGTCGATTGGCTCGTGCGCCCGCGGCTGCTCCGCATCGCTGGCGTCGCGGAAGTGATCGTGATGGGCGGCGACCGCAAGCAGTATCAGGTGCTCATCGACCCGACGAAGCTGGACGAGCACCGCGTGTCGCTCGCGGAGGTGGAAGCCGCGATCAAGGCGAACAACCTGAACGCGAGCGGCGGGTTCATCGAGGAGGGCCAGACCGAGCGCGCGGTGCGCGTGTTCGCGCGCCTCGGCCCGGACCCCGAACGGGTGCTGCGCGATCTGGAGAAGGTGGTGGTGAAGCCCGGGCCGGAGCGCGCGGTGCTGCTGAGCCACCTCGCCACGGTCGCAGAAGGCCCGGCCCCGAAGCGCGGTGACGCGAGCGTGAACGGCGCGCCGGGCGTGGTGGTGACGATCGTCAAGCAACCGCACGCCGACACCCGCGCGCTCACAGACGCGGTGAAGGCGGCGCTGCGCGACGTGGAAGCGGCGCTGCCCGCCGATGTCGCCACGAACGCGAACCTGTTCCAACTCAAGGGGTTCATCGACCGCGGCGTGTACTACGTCGAAGAGGCGCTCGCCATCGGCGCCGGCCTCGTGGTGGTCGTGCTGTTCCTGTTCCTGCTGAACGTGCGCACGACGTTCGTCACGCTCACCGCGATCCCGCTGTCGCTCGCGGTCACGGCGCTGGTGTTCCGGCTCGTCGGCGCGCTCACCGGCACCGAACTGAGCATCAACGTGATGACGCTCGGCGGCATCGCCGTCGCGATGGGCGAACTCGTAGACGACGCGATCGTGGACGTGGAGAACATCCACCGCAGATTGGGCGAAAACGCGGCGAGCCCGAACCCCGCGCCGGCGGTGGTGGTGGTGTACCGCGCGAGCCGCGAGATCCGCTCGGCCATCGTGTTCGGGACCGCGGTGGTGGTGCTCGCGTTCGTGCCGCTGTTCGCGCTCGGCGGCGTGGAAGGGCGGCTGTTCGTGCCGCTCGGCGTCGCGTACATCGTGTCGATTTTGGCGTCGCTGCTGGTGTCGCTCACCGTCACTCCGGTGCTGTCCTACTACCTGCTGGGGTCGCGCGCGACCGCGGCGCGCGCGCACAAAGACGGCCTGCTGCTGCGGTTCCTGAAGTGGTGCGCGGGGTTCCTGATTCGCTTCAGCACGCGCCGCGCGGGGCTGTTGCTGCTGCTCACGTGGCTCGCGGTCGCGTACTGCGGGTGGCGGATCACGACGCTCGGTGCCGACTTCCTTCCGAAGTTCGACGAAGGGTCGGTGCAGATCAACGTCGCGCTGCCGGGCGGCGCGTCGCTCAAGGCCTCGAACGAAGCGTCGGCGCTGATCGACGCGCGCCTCAAGTTGTTCCAAAAGGGTGCGGACAACCCGAACGGCCCGGTGCTGCACTTCGCGCGGCGCACCGGGCGCGCGGAACTGGACGAGCACGCCGCGCCCGCGAACACCGGCGAATACATCCTCACCATGAACCCGGACGCGGGCGTGCGCCGCGACGAGTTCCTGAAAGAGATGCTCGCCGACCTCCGCGCGAACGTGCCCGGGGCGGAGATCGACGCCGAGCAACCCCTCTCGCACCTCATCAGTCACATGCTTTCCGGCGTGAACGCGCAGGTGGCGATCAAGTTCTACGGCGACGACCTCGACCGGTTGCGCGAAATCGCCGAGCGCGCGCGCGACGCGATTTCCGACGTGCCCGGCGTCACGCTGCCCATCATCGACCCGCAGGAGCGCGTGGACGAAGTTCACGTGGTGCTCCGCGCGGACGACCTCGCGCACCACCAACTGAGCCGCGAGTACGTCGCGGAGTTCGTGCAAACGGCCCTCAAGGGCGAAGCGGTGAGCGTGGTGCTCGAAGGCCAGCGCCGGTTCGATCTCGTGGTGAAGCTGAAGGAGCCGTACCGGTCGGACGCCTACAAACTTGGTGAACTGCGCCTCGAACTGCCGAACGGGCGCGGGCAGATTCGGTTGCGCGAGGTGGCGGACTTCCCCACCGCGGCGAGCGGGCCGAACCTCGTGAACCGCGAGAACGTCCGCCGCCGCCAGACCGTGCGGTGCAACGTGGCCGGCCGCGACCTCGACAGTGCCGTGCGCGAGATCGAAGCCCGCGTGCGCGCCCGCGCCGCGCTGCCGCCGGGGTACTTCGTGGAGTTCGGCGGGCAGTTCGCGGCGCAGCGCTCCGCCACGCGGCTCATCGCGGGCCTCGCGCTCGTGTCGGTCGCGGGCGTGCTCGTGGTGCTGCTGCTGCTGTTCCCGTCGGTGCGCATCGCGCTCCAGATTCTGAACGCGGTCCCGACGGCCTTCATCGGGGGCGTGCTCGCGCTGGTGATCACGAACCAGTCGCTGACGGTGGCGAGCCTCGTGGGGTTCGTGTCGCTCGGCGGCATCGCGGTGCGCAACGGCATTCTGCTGGTGACGCACTACGTTCACCTGATGCGCGAAGAGGGCCAGCCGTTTTCGGTGGAAACGGTGGTGCGCGGCAGCCTCGAGCGCCTCGCGCCGGTGCTGATGACGGCGCTCACGGCCGGCATCGCGCTCGTACCGCTGGTGATCGGCGGTCAGAAACCGGGCCTCGAGATCCTGTACCCGGTGGCGACGGTGATCCTCGGCGGCCTCGTCACCAGCACGTTCTGCGAGTTCCTAATTCACCCCGGCCTGTTCTGGAAGTTCTCCGGCCCGGACGCGGAAATACTCACGCGCGCGGGCCAAACCGACGCCGACCTGCTCCGCGCCGCCGACGCGCGGCACGAGCGCGGGAACCAACTGCCGGTCGAACCGCCGGCGTGAGCCGGCGGGTGCTTCTGCGCTTACCCACCGGCTGACGCCGGCGGTTCGACCGGAACGCGGACGTTCCGCCCCATTCCCTCCCCTGTTGAAAGGACGATGCGATGAACTGTACGAAGTACCTGTGTCTGGCGCTCCTGTTGGGCGCGCTCGCCGGCTGCGGCGACAAGAAGCCGATCGACGACAAGAAGCCCGACAGCGGCAAAGAACCGCTGAAGGGCAACAAGAAGGACGACGAGCACGACCACGGCCCGGGGCCCAACGGCGGAACCATCTTCGACCTCGGCAAGTACCACGGCGAGTTCACGGTGAGCCGCGACAAGAAGGAGTGCGCGGTGCTGATGCTGGACGGGCACGACGCGAAGGCCAAGCCGCTCGCGGTGGCCGCGACCGAACTGACGCTCACCACCAAGCCGACGAAAGCGAAAGACGGCACGGACGTGCCCGCGCTCACGGTGGCGCTGAAGCCGGTCGACGCGAAGGACGGGAAGGCGACGAAGTTCGTGGGCGCGCACGCGGAGTTCGCGCGCGAGATCGCGTTCGAGGGGGTCGTGGTCGGCGAGATCGACAAGAAGCCCGCGGAGGGCGATTTCAAGCAGTAGGCCCGAACGGGCGGTGGCGCGGCGCACCGGGGACCAAACGCCAACGGCCCGCGCGCCGGGGCGCGCGGGCCGCGGGTCCCCGCGAACGGCGGCTCACTGCCCGGAACTGCCGGCGACCGTGAGGCCGACGACCGGCCCGAACAGGTCTTCGAGCGGGGCACCGAACAGGTTGAACCGGCGGACCACCGGCGCGCCGAGCGTCGGGGCGGTCAGGATTTCCGCGACGCCGTCGCCGTTCACGTCGGAGGTGCTCACGCTCACACCGCCCGCGGTGCCCGCGCCGAACAGCCCGAGGATCGTCTGCGTCTGCGGGTCGAAGGTCACCACCGTGGGGTCGGCCGCCAACCCGAGTACGATCTCGGCGGTGCCGTCGCCGTCGAGGTCGCCCGCGGCCACGTTCACGCCCCGCGTGTACGCTTGGGCGAACTGGACCGGCGTGTTCGCCACCAGTTGGCCGGCCGCGTTGTAGGCCGCGGCGAAGAAGAACTGCGTCGCCGTGCCCACGATGATCTCGGCGGTGCCGTTGCCGTCGATGTCGCCCGCGGCCAGCGTCACGCCGGTGTTCAGGCCGAACATCCCGTTGAACTGCGCGATCACGTTCGGGCTGGCCCCCGAGTACACCCGCACGAGGTCGCCGTTGGTCGCCGACCCGACGATCACGTCCGCGAGCCCGTCGCCGTTCACGTCGCCGGCCGCGATGTTCACGCCGCCGGCGAACCCGGCCGCTTGGTACACCCCCAGCAGGCCGAAGTCGCGCCCGCTGATGATGCCGATCGTCGGGTTGGCGATTGCGGCCGCTTGCGTCACGATCAGGTCGCTGAACCCGTCGCCGTTGACGTCGCCCACGGCCACCTTCGTGCCCTGTGCGCCGAACAGCGCGATGGCGAGCAGTTCCTGCCGCGTTTCGCCGTCGAGCACCCGAATCACGCCGCTGGACCCCGCCGGCGCGCCGGTGGCGATCAGCGTCTGGCGGGTGACCAGTTGCTGCACGGTGGCCGAACTCGCGCGGAAGTCGCCGGTGCCGAGGTACTGGGCCACGATGGTCAGCCGGCCCGCGGGCAGCACGACGCTGGTGCTGGCCACGCCGGCACCGTTCACCGTGGCGGAGCCGAGCAGCGCCCCGGTCGCGGCGTTGCGGAACTGCACCACGCCGGCGTTCGGGGTGGGCGCGCCCATCGTCGTGCTGGTCACGGTCGCGGTCAGTGTGACCGGCGTGCCGAACGCGACAGGGCCGGGGGCCGCGGTCACGGTGGCGGCCGTGACGTTGTTCACCGCTTGCGTCAGGCTCACGGTGGTCGCCCCGAAGACGCCGGACCCGAGGTACCGGGCTTCAACGGTCCGCGTCCCCGTGGTGGCGAACGAGGTGGTGACCGAGGCCGCCCCGCCGGTGAGCGTTTGCGTCGCGCCGATCTGCGTCCCCGGTTGGCCGCCGGTCACGTCGAAGAACGCGACCGACCCCACCACGGTGCCGTCGACCGGGTTCTGCGCGGCGATGTTCACCGAGAGGGTGACGTTCGCGTTCGGCGTCGCCGGGTTCAGACTCGACGTGAAGGAGGTGTTCACGGCCGCCGACACGAACGTCAGTTGCACTTCGGTCGTGGTGTAGTTCACGCGGAAGATGCGCCCGTTCAAGTTGAACGTGCTGCCGTTGGTCAGCGTCGCGCCGGTTGCGGTGCGGAGCGTGCCGGTGATGCTGGTACCCGACAGGACGACGCGGGTGGTGTTCGCGGCCGGCAGGCTCGCCACGCGCACGACGAGCGTCGCGTTGTTCAGGTTCACCGCGCCCGTGCTGGTGAGCCGGTCCGCGCCGCCGGTGGCGAAGTCGATGACCAACTGCCCGCTGCTCACGAAGCTGACCGGGCCCGCGGTGAGCGTGGCCGGTGTGGCGGTCGCGCCCGGCGAAACCGTGCCGCCGGCGCTCACGGTGCCCGCGGTACCGGTGCCGGAGAGCGTCGCGCTCGCGGCCACGTTCGCGGTGCCGCCGAGGCTGCCGTTCACCCGCAGTTCGCCGGCGGTCACGTTCGCGGTGCCGGAGAACGTGGACCCGTTCCCGGTGAAGGTTTGCACCCCGGTGCCCACCTTGGTCACCGTTCCGGCCCCGGTCACGCTGCCGGCGAACGTTTGGGGCGTGTTGTCGCGGCCGAAGGTGAGCGAACCGGTGGCGAGGTTCAGCGTGCCGCCGGTGCCGCTGAACTGCGGGACGGTGACGGCGAACCCGTTGGGGGCGAACGAGCCGCCGTTCACGACCAGCGGCGAGTTGGGAATCGCGTTCGCGATCCCGGCCGCGAGCGCGCCCGCGGTCACGGTGGTGGGGCCGGTGTAGGTGTTCGAGCGGCCCAGCACCATCACGCCGGGGCCGGCCTTGGTGATCCCCGCGCCGGTGCCGCCGGAGATCACCGCGCTCACCCGCAGGTCCACCTGCGCCCCGCCGTCGGCCACGGTGAACGTGCGCGTCGCCGAGCCGAGGTTCAGGTTGCCGGTGATGATCGACTCTTCGGCCGAGGCGTTGGTGGCGACGTTGCCCCCGATGGTGAGCGTCGCGGTGCCGGTGAGTACCTCGCCGCCGGTCAGCGTCAGCCCGCGGATCGTTTCGCTGAACCCGTTCAAGTTGTACAGGCCGTCCGCGTTCACCGTGAGGTCGCGGTTGTCGGCGATCTGGTTGTCGTTGGCGTAGGTGAGGCGGGCGCTGTTGTTCGCGCCCGCGCCGTCGCCCACGACCACCGCGCCGGACACCGCGTTGCGCCCGGTGGCCTTGTTGAAGACCGCGGCGCCCTCGTTGATGCGCAGGGTGCCGGTGTTGGTGTTGTTCGTGGTGCCGGCGATGATCAGCGAGCCGGTGCCGTTCTTGTCGATCGCGGCGTCGCCGGCGAGCGTGCCGGTGATGGTGAGCGACGCGGTGCCGTTGGTGAGGATGGTGGCCTCGCCGCCCTGCGTGCCGACCGCGTTGAACTGCCCGCCGAAGGTGGTGTCGCCGCTGAGCAGTTCGAGGACCGCCGGGGTGGTCGCGCTCCCGGACAGGGTAACGGCCTCGTCGGTAACGGTAATGCCGTTGGTGATGCGGAGCGTGGCCCCGCCGGCCACCAGCGTGCCGCCGCCGCCCACCCCGCCGAGCGCGGAGTTGGTGGTGATGACGGTGAGGCCCTCGCGGAGCGTGAGCGCGCCGAAGTACGTGTTGTTCCCGGTGAGCGTCATCGTGCCGGTGCCGTTGCGCTCGATGTTCGCGCCCACCGCGCCGCCCGCGATGTTGCCGCTCACCAGCAGCGCCGCCTCGTTCTCTACGGTGATCGCGGTCGTGTTCTGGATGGTCCACGGGCCGGCCCACGTGACCGACGTGTTCGTGCCGGTGTTGCCCGGCAGCACCTCGGCGACGCGCAGCGCGCCCCGCGAGTTGTACCCGAACCCGCTCAGGTTCAGCCCCTTCGTGATCGTGAGGTCGGTCCCGACCACTTGGAGCGTGCCGGCGATGCCGTTCGCGCTGTTCACGGTGATGACGCTCGGCGCCCCCACCGCCGGGTTCACGCCCAGCCCCTGCGACACCGGCAGCACGGCCACGCCGTTGTTGACGTTCACGTTGCCGGTGAAGCTCGGGTTGTTCGTCTGGAACACCGCCGTGCCCTGCCCCAACTTGGTGAGCGCGTTGCTCCCGAAGAGCAGCCCGCTGGTGGCGAGGGCCGAGTTGCTGCTGCTGTCGAACACGAGCGTCGCGGTGTCGACGTTGCCGATCGCGGCGTCGCTCGCGAGGATCACCTTCCCGCCCCACGTCGCGGTGCTGGTGCCGCTGCCCTGCGTGCTCGCCGAGAGCGCGCCGAGCGGCTGCATCGAGACGCTGTCCAGCGCGCCGTTGCCGTTGAGGATCACCGTCTCGGTGTTGATGAACCGGTTGCCGCGCAGGTTGAGCGAGGCCCCGTTGTTCACGAACACGATGCCGCCGGTCGAGGGGTTCACCTCGCTCGCCAGCGGCACGCCGCCCAGCGGCGAGAGCGCCTCGTCGTGCGTCACCCGCAGGATGCCGTCGCCCACGAACACGTCGCCGAGGAACGTGTTGGCCGCGTTCAGCGTGAGGAGCCCCTCGCCCACCTTGGTCAGCGCGAACGCGCCCGGGGTGCTGGTGCCGCCGCTGATGGCCCCGTTCAGGGTGAGGGCTTGGCGGTTGCTCTCCGTGCCGCCGACGCCGATGCTCGCCGAGTTGGTGATGGTGATGCCGCCGGTCATGCTCCCCGCGCCGACCAGCGCGCCGGCCGCCCCCACACCGGTGCCCGTGATTTCGACGGACTCGGCAAGCGCCGCGCCGTCGCCGACCGTCGCCACCGCGAGGGTCGCGCCGTTGCGCACCACCGTCGCGCCGTCGAGCGTGCCCAGTGGCGAGTTCGAGATGGTCCCCACGAGCGGGATGGTGATTTCGGTCGCGGTCACCGCCAGTGTACCCTGATCGACGACCACCACCCCGGTGAACACGTTCTGCGAACCGACGGTGAGGTTCGCGGCACCGCCGGTGCCCACGTTCGTGCCGCGGTTCTTGTCCGCGCTGAAGCTCAGCGTGCCGCCGCCGGTCTTCAGAATGCCCACCTGCGCCGCGGTCACCGACGGGTTGTTCGGGTCCGGGCCGTTTTCCACGTCGCCCGCGGAAAGCAGCGTCGCCCCGCTCGCCACGTTGATTTGCTGCGCGTTCCCGCTCAGCCGGTAGTCGAAGTGGATCTGGCTGGTGCCGGTGTAGTTCGCGGTGATCGCACCGGTGATGTTCAGCGTCGCGGGCGGAGGGGGCGGACTACCGCCGCCGCCGCCGCCACCGCCGCCACCGCCGCCCATTGTCGGAGGGGCCGCTTCGACGATGTAGAAGTCGTTATCGAGAATGGTGAGCGTGCTGATGGTGATGTTCATGTCCATCCGCGAGTTCGCACCACCGAAGAACGTGCTGGTGGTGGGCGTGCCCGCGGGGAAAATCACGTCGTCGTTGTCGCCCGGGCGCTGGTTGTTCAGCCAGTTGCCCGCCGAACTCCAGCGCAAGTCGCCGGCGACGAGCATCGTGCTGCCGTCCGGGAGCGTGATGGTCTGGTCCGGCACCAGCGCACCGGTCCACGTCGCGACGGCCGGCACGCTGCGGTCTTCGAGGTACTCGAGGTTCAGCCGGCGCGAGACCGGTTGAACGGGCTTGGGAGAGAACCGCTTGTTGATCAGCCGGCGGAGCCACGGGGCAGGCATGGGAGGTTCCTTGGAATGCGGAGTGTGCGAAGGTCGGCCGGCGCGAACCGCGGAACGAACACCGCGAACCGCGGCGGCATTCGGGAGGTAGCGGGAAGCTCACAGCGCGAGTAACAAGGCGGGAGTCGACCGAACGGCCCGGTGGCACCGGGCAATAGGTACGAGAATATTAGGTCCGGCCGGGTTCCGCGACTCTTGAACTTTTCTGTGTGGCCTCACCGCCGTCCGTTCCGGACGGGCACCGGTTCCTTAGTGGTGGTGGCGAATTTCGTGTGCCGCAAGATCGCCGCACGCACCGCGAGTGGAGCGCGAGCGACCAAAGTTCCTAAACGGAAGGACCGCGGGGCGGAGACTACCGGCGGAACAAACCCGGGTGCGAGTGAAACCGGTGTTTTCCTCCGGACACGACACTGCCCGCGGCCGGCAGCTCCATGGTGAAGCCACCCCGGTAGCGCGCGAGTCCGTCGGTCCCGCTGAGTAGGTATTCGCCGGTGTCGTAGGGATAGATGCCGTCGCGCCCCAGAATTTGTCCACCGCTCTTGTAAATTGGAAGATGAGTGTCAGATGAGAGTTGCGGCGCAACTCGGCCGCCGCTCTCAGAATTCGGCGCGGGCGGCTGCGCGAACGCGGGCGAACCGGCGAACAGGGCGAGGACGAGGGCGGACGCGAGGCGGCGCATGGGTGCTTCTCCGTTGGTGTCGCACCGATGCTGTCGGCGCGCGCCCCAGAAAAACTGCGTGAGAACCGGGCGCGCGAAAGCGACAATTCCTAGCGCGAGCGGCGCGAGCGGCACAACCGGCGCAACCGCCGCTACGCAAACAGGCTCGCAACTGGTTTCGGGTCGTCCAACAGGAACTGCGGCCGCCCGGTGAAATCCGGGAGCGCGGTGGCGGGGTCGATTCCGAGCACGGCGTAAATCGTCGCGATCAGGTTCTGGAACGTGGTTTCGCCGCGGGTGGCGCGCTCGCCGCGCGCGTCGGTGGCCCCGATCACTTGGCCCATCTTGAGGCCGCCGCCGAAGAACACGGCGCACCCGGCGTCGGCCCAGTGCTCGCGCCCCGGCCCTTGCGGGGTGATTTTCGGCGTGCGGCCGAACTCGCCGAGCACCACGACCAGCACGTCGTCGGCCAACCCGCGCGCTTCGAGGTCCGTGACCAGCGCGTGAACGCTTTTGTCGAGCACCGGCACGATGTGCTTCAGCGCGTGGAAGATGTCGGCCTCCGGGCCGCTGTGGTGGTCCCACGAACCGGCCCGGAGCGTGACCACCCGCGCCCCGGCTTCCACGAGCCGCCGCGCGAGCACGAACGGCTTCGGGTCCCAATCGTACATGATGCTCTTCACCGTCTGGTGCGGGTACTTCCCGGTGCCGTACCGCTCGATGTTGCGCTTCGGCTCCTTCGACAGGTCGAAGGCGTCCCGCACGCGGGGCGAAGTGATGAGGTCGAGCGCTTGCGCCTGAAACTGATCGACGCCGCGAATGGCGTCGTGCCGGTCGATGTCGCGGCGCAGCGTGTCGAAGGTTTTGAGCAGCTCTTTGCGGTCCGCGAGGCGCTCCAGCGATTTCGCCGGCGCGAGGTCGTCGAGGGCGTCGCCGAACGGCCGGAACGGGGCGTGGTGCGGCCCGGCGTAATACGGCTTCTCGAACTCGAACTGATCCGTGGTGGGCCGGTTCAGGCTGACGTACGGCGGCACGCCGTTGGCGGGGCCGAGGGCGCGCGCCGCGACCGAGCCGAACGCCGGGCGCTTGCCCGCGCCGCGCGGCAGCCCGCTGTACACCTCGCTCAAGAAGTGATCGTTTTCCACGGACCGCACGCCGCGCAGCACCGCGAGCCGGTCGAGGGTGCTCGCCTGCATCGGCATCAGTTCGGAGAACCGCACGCCGGGGAGTTTGGTAGCGATGGGCTTGAACGGCCCGCGCACTTCGTCCGGCGCGTCCGGTTTCGGGTCCCACATGTCGATGTGACTCGGCCCGCCGTCGAGCACCACATAAATGACCGATTTCGGGCGCGCGCCGGTGCGCGCGTCGGCGCGCAAGAGCGCGGGGAGCGAAACGCCGGCCAGCCCGAGCGCGCCGGCGCGCAGGAACTCGCGACGGTGCGGGGAACCGATGCGCAACACGGGCGGGAGCCTCGCGGGGGGGGAACGCGGCGGGACGTGTAGTGTACCCGCGCGCCGCGGGGGGGCGTCAACCGATTTCTTGAATGGGTTCGTCGCCGGTGGGTTTGGCGAGTCGCGGGCGCAACAGGAACGTGCCGGTGTATGCGTCGCCGATGCTCCACGTTCCGGCGATGCTGCCCTCGCCGTCCGGTGCGCCTTCGTACAGGACGGCGTGTTTGCCGAGGTACTGCTTCGCCATGCGCACGGCCCCGGTGCGCGGGTCGTAGGTGCCGGCGAAGGTGAACCGGCCGACCACGTCGCGCCCGTCGCCGGTGACGCGCCCGTCGGCGAAGTGGAGCGAGAACGGCGTCATGGCTTGGCGGCCCAAGTGCGCCTGAACCCAGAACCCGTCCCACCGGCCCGACGGATACATCGCGGGAACCCTTTGGTGCTGTGGCGTGGCACGACGCTCCGCGCCGTTCTGCGAGCGTCACGATAGCGCGCTTTATCGCGGTACGACGCCCCGCGTCGTTCTTGGGTGTGCGACACGCATAACGAGTCCCGTATCGGGGTTGCCGAGCGCATGCGACGCGGAGCGTCGCACCACGATAAAGCGGTTCTAGTCGCGCGCCTTGAGTGCGAACAGCGCGCGCTCGCTCGCCACGAACAGCACGCCGCCCGCCGCGCACGGCGTCGCGCACGCACCGTTCGGGAGTTCGATTTTCGCCACAAGAACCTTCTCTTCGAACTGTACGCGGGCGAGTCGGCGCATTTGCTTCGCGGCCTGAAGGTTCGGTGCCGCCTGCCCGATGGCCGCGGGGTCGAACCGCTCCGGCTTCGCGGTGTGCTTGTACACGAACAGGGTGCCGTCGTCCGCGCTGAGGAACACGCGGTCCCCGATCAGCGCGGGCGACGCCCACACGCTCGCCTTCACGTCGTGAACCCAATACGGTTCGCCGGTGTTGGCGTTCAGGCAGTGGACGTAGCCGCCGAGTTCGGCCGCGTACAGCACGTCGTCGGCGATGGCGACCGTGCTCAGCGTGCGCCCGAACAGGAAGTCGGTGGGCGCGAACCGGCGCTTGCCCGGTCCGCCGTACCGCCACGCGACCGCGCTGTTCGGGTTCGGCTTCGGGTCCGCGCCGGCCTTTTCCGGTTCCAGTTCCGCAGACACGTCGCGCTTCGGCGCGCTCGCGCCGCGCTCCACGGCCTTCGTCAGATCGACGCACCACAAGTTGCCGGTGCCCTCGCCGTGCTCCGGGTCCTGCCCGGTGCCGATGTACGCGCGGCCCTTGTACACCACCGGCATCGCGACGAAGTCGTTCTTGTCGCCGGTGCCGCCGAGTTCGTACTTCGCGCCCTTCGGGTTCGCGTCGAACTGCCACAGCAACTTCCCGGTCGCGGGGTCGAACGCGCGGAGCCAACCGTCGCCCTGCCCGTGAAGCACCTGCGGCACCGGGTCGGCGGCGTACGCGGGCGACGACCACTGCCCGTGCAGAACGCGCGCGCCCGGCGTCGCGTCCTTCCACAGCACCTTGCCCGTGTGCCGGTCCGCGCAGATCAAACTCGGCGCGTCCGGTGCCGGCAGGTTGATGTGCGACGAGTCCACGCCGTTGCCGGTGTGAACGAAGATGCGGTCGCCCACGACGAGCGGCGACCCGTTCGAGGTACAGTGCGGGTTCACGCCGAGGTCGCGGCGCATGTCCAGTTCCCAGATGACGTCCGCGTCGGTTTCGGTCGCGTACTTCTCGGCCTTGATGCCGTCGTTGCCGTCGGCGAAGCCGTTCACGTCGAGGCACACGAGCGCGCCGCGCAGGTTCACGTAGTAGAGGCGGTCGCCGACCACCGCGGGCGTGGACGTGACGCCGACGCGCGGCCACGAGTCCGCGACGCCCAGCACCGGCGGCGGGTCGCTGACCGCCTGCCAGAGGAACTTCCCGGTGGCCGCGTCGAAGCACATCAGCGCGCCCTTATCGAGGGGTTCGGGCGGCGCGCCCATCACCGGGCGTGTGTCGCGCGGGTTCCGCGGGCGCTCGTTGTTCGTGCCGATGTACACGCGCCCGCCGCTCACGACCGGGCTGCCGTAGGTGCACGACCCGAGGTCCGCGGACCACCGCACCTACTTCGCGCGCCACGCTTTCACTTGGTCGGCTTCGCCCCAATCGGGGCCGCTGGCGGGAAGCGCGCCGAGCCTCTCGGCGGG
>JALHNS010000153.1 GCA_022843445.1 Gemmata sp. | reverse complement strand
TCTCGCTGCGCTCGACGAACGAGGCGCTGATTCTTCGGACGCCGAGCGCAGCGAGGCGTCTGCGTCCGTCTCCCCCCTTCCCTTGCCGCGTGCAGCCGAGACTGCGGGAGCAGGGTCGGCGTCGCACGCGGCTCCAGACAGGGAGGGGGGGCCGGGGGGGGGAGGTGAACCACCTTCGCTCCGCGCGCTCCCCGGTCCGCAGGCGGACTGGTTCGCGCCGGGGTTCTTCGCGCACGACTACGAAGTGCTGCCCGCGAGCAACCGCATGGGTGTGCGGTTGACCGGGCCGGCACTTTCTCGGCGTGCCGGCGAACTCGCGTCCGAAGCGGTCGCGCCCGGGGCCGTGCAAATCACCAACGACGGCCTACCCATCGTCCTCGGCGTGGACGGGCAGACCATCGGCGGCTACCCGAAGGTGGCGCACGTGATTCGCGCCGACCTCGACGCGCTCGCGCAACTGCGCCCCGGTGCGCGGGTGCGGTTCGCGCTCGTGACCGCCGACGAAGCCGAAACCGCGGCCCGCGACCGCGCCGCCGCGCTCGGGCGGCTGCTCGCGCACATTCGCGCCGCGGAGCGCGCCCCGGTGCGCGGTTGAGCTTGTCCCGCGTTCGCCCCCTCGCTATCTCCGCCCCACTCGGAGGAGGGCGCGCACATGCGCAGTTGGATTCTGATCGCCGCGGCGGTAGGGCTGGTCAGCTACGCGGCCGTTTCGCACGCGCTGAAGCGCGCCCCCGCGCCGCAACCGCCGGCACAACCCGCCGCGCCGGACGCGAGCGCCGAACCGGTCGTGCTCGAACAGGTGGTGGACGTAACCAACATCGACGCGCTGCTCGAGCCGCGCACCGCGACCGACGACGGCGCGCCGTTCGAGCAGATCGAGTTCCCGGCCCGCGCGCCGATGGAAGTCGCCCCGGCCCCGCGGGGCGTGAGCGCGGTTCCCGAAGTGGTCGATCCGTCGCGCGCGGTGTGGTACGGCCCCGGCCGGTTCCCGAAGCAACTCGACCAGTGCGCCGCGCCGGACGACACGCGCGGCGATTACTACCGGCCGTCCGGTGTCACGGTCGGTATCGCTCTGTACTTCTGAGCGGCGCGCGTAAAATGCCCCGGTGTCGGGATCGCACCGTTCCTCGCTCTGGGGCACTTTCGATGCGCACGCTGATTGCCGCCGCACTGCTCGCGGTACTCGCCGGCGGGCTGGCCGCCGACGACAAGGGCACACCGGTCGAATGGGGTGGTATGAAGTCTACCGCGCCGGCCGGGTGGAAGAAGGAAACCCCGATGGACAAGCTCGGCCTGCGCGTCGGGCAGTTCAAACTGCCCGGCGACGACGGCGCGGCCGAACTCGCGCTGTTCGTCACCAAGGGCGGCGGCAGCACCGAGCAGAACCTCGAGCGCCAAGTGAAGAAGTTCGAGTTGGAGAAGGACGCGAAGCCGGCCGTCACCAAGATGAAAGTCGGCACCTACGACGCGGTGTATCAGGACATCACCGGCACGCTGCTCAAGAAGTTCCCGCCGTTCGACCCGAACGCGAAGATCACCCGCGTCGAGAAGCAGCGCCAGATCTACGTCATCTTCGAGGGCAAGGAAGACGTGTACTCGCTCACGCTCCTCGGCCCGGCGAAGACCGTCGAGAAGAACAAGAAAGACTTCGACGAGTGGCTGAAGAACTTCAAATAAGGTAGTTCCAAGTTCCAAGTTCCAGAGTTCCACGGCTTGGAACTCTTGGAACTTGGAACTTGGAACTCGTGTAATGCCCTTCTTCGACTACCACCTGCCGGAACACCTGATCGCCCAGCACCCGGCCCCGGAGCGCGACGCGGCGCGGCTGCTCGTGCTGCGCCGTGCGGAAGGCGCACTCGAGCACCGCGTGTTCCGCGACCTGCCCGAACTGCTTTCGCCCGGCGATTTGGTGGTGTTGAACGACACGCGGGTGCTGCCGGCGCGCGTGGTCGGGCACCGCGAGGCGACCGGCGGGAAGTGGGAGGGGCTGTTCCTCAGCGCGACCGCCGACGGACTGTGGGAGATGCTCGCGCAGACCCGCGGCTACCCCGACCCCGGCACCGCGTTCGTCACCGACACCGGCTTGCGGCTGATTCTGCGCGGGCGCACCGACGACCGCCACTGGCTGATGCAACCGGAAGCGGACGGCGCGCCGCCGGACCTGCTCGCGCGCTTCGGGCACATCCCGCTGCCGCCGTACATTCGCAAGGGCCGCGAAGAAGCCGCTGACCGCGACCGCTACCAAACCGTGTACGCGCGCGCCGCGGGGAGCGTCGCCGCGCCGACCGCCGGGTTGCACTTCACGCCGGCTGTGTTCGAGCGACTCGCGGCGCGCGGCGTCGGCACCGCCCGCGTCACGCTTCACGTGGGGTTGGGCACCTTCGCGCCGGTGAAGGAAACGGACCCGACAAAGCACACCATTCACCGCGAGTGGTGCGAAGTGACCGCCGACACCGCCGCCGCAGTGCGCGAAGCGAAAGCGCGCGGCGTGCGCGTGGTCGCGGTGGGCACCACCACCACGCGCACGTTGGAAACGGCCGCGAGCGGCGGCACAATCACACCGTACTGCGGCGAAACCGGGCTGTTCATCCACGAACCGTACACGTTCCGCGCGGTCGATGCGCTGGTCACGAATTTCCACCTCCCGCGCACGACCCTGTTGCTGCTGGTGGGCGCGCTGGCGGGCAGCGCGTTGCTGGAACGCGCATACACAGAAGCCGTGGCGAACGAGTACCGCTTCTTCAGCTACGGCGACGCGATGCTGGTGCTGTGACGCGGTGCATCAGAACTGCCGTAGTACCATCTTCGCGCGGTCGAAGCGGGCGCGCTTCAGGTCGGCTTCCGACACGAGGAAGTACATCACGTCGTCGTCGATCCAGCCGTCCAAATCGCCGAGCGTGATGAGGTGCCGGGCGGCCTTCGTACTCGCGCGCTTCAGCAGCATCGGGTGCCCGAGGAGTCCGTCGTTGCCGAGAAAACCGGAGTGAACGTTCTCGTACTTCGTCTGATCCTTCTTGCTCTTCAGCAGCGCTTTGAGCGCCCGTGAGCCTTTGAGGTCAGGGAGCGTTTGCACCTCAGAGAACCGCAGGCGGCTCACGTCGGGGCGCGCGTCTTCGGGTAGCTCGTCGGGGAAGTCGCGGGGCGTCAGCTTCGCGCTCGCGGGGCTGTAGAGCACGCGGTAGGTGCCGGTGCCGAAGTGGTTCACCGGGCGGTTCGCATCGTGCAGGCAGAATATCGAGATCACGCCGCCCGCGGGGAGGTCGCGCGCCACCGGGCTGGCGCGCAGTTGGGCGAAGTTGATTTGCGCGAGGAAGCCGAGCGGTTTATTGTTGTACGTCGGCCACTCCGCGTCCGCGGGCAGGTCCGGCCGGCCCCCGATGCGGCTCGCGCCGAGGGCCACTCTGCCCGGCCCGAGTTTCTCGTACTCAAGCGCCGGCAGAGCGAGCGCGAGTACCTGTTCGGCCTTGTGTGTTAGCCCCTCAGTGGCGATCAACTCCATCAACTTCAGCCCGACGAGATTGTGCCACGCTTCCGGCGCGCCCTCCGTGTTCGGCAACTTCTTCTTGGCGCGAAACGCTTGCACGAAGTCGCGCAACAGCGGGCCGCGCGGGTCGTCGCGCTCTTCGAGCCAATCCGCGTACCCCAGCTTCGCGTCGTGGTCCGCGAGGTTCGCGATCACGCGCGCGAGGATGTCCGCTTCGCCGTCGTGAACGGCCGCGGGCGAAGGGAACGCCTTAGACTTTTTCGTGGGCACGGCGCGCCTCTGAAAGGAGAACGTCAGCCGCACTGCATCTCGACTGTGACGCGGTCAAAGCGGCCGTTGCGCAAGTCGTCTTCGTCGATCATGAAGTACAGCAATCCGACGTCACCCCACATCCACCCGGGCGCGTCGTCCGAGTCGATGGTGAGCAGGTGTCGCACGCTGAGTTTCTGGTGAACGTCGTTTTGCAGCGCGTGCGCGTACCCAAGAAGACGGTGGCCCAACCCGGGGCGCTCCCCTGCGAAGTCGCCGGCCCTTTGGGTGTTCACGAGCGGTCCGCCGTGACCGTACCACGGCGAACCCCAATCCGGCAGCGTGAGCGCTTCGGTGAAGGCGAGCGCCGCGGGCTTGTAGCGGCGGTCTTCGCCGTACGCGCCGGTTGCGAGTTCGTCCGGCGGTTGGAGGCGGCGCAGCTCGACGCCCGGCGGCGTGTGGACCACAAGCCCGCCGTCCCAACCGTCCGAGCGCGTGTCGAAGAACACCGAGAGCATCCCGGCGGGCAGTTCGCGGCACACCGGACTGCGCGCGAGTGCGCCGAGGTCGAACTGCGCGAGGAACGAGAGCGCGGTGCCGTCGAATCGGGGCCACGCCGTGCCCGCGGGCAGATCGGGCCAACCGCCGAACTTGCTCCCGCCGCGGGGGAAGTCTTCGTCCTTCGCCGCTTCCGATTTGAACGTGAGCGCGGGCCGTGCGTGCGCGAGCAGCAGGTCGAGATCGAACGCCGGGTTCACCGCGACGGCATCCGCGACGAGCGTCAGCCCGACGAGGTCGCGCCACGGTTCCGGCGCGGCGCTCACGTCCGGCAGCGGTTCCTTCGCGCGATACGCTCGCACGAAGTCGCGCAAGAGCGGGCCGCGCGCGTCGTCCCGCTCTTCGAGCCAGTCGGCATACACGAGCTTCGCGTCGTGGTCCGCGAGGTTCGCAATCACGCGCGCGAGGATGTCGGCTTCGCCGTCGTGAACGGCGGCGGGGTGCGGGAACGGCTGAGGCGTCTTGGTCGCCATCGCGGTATCCTGTGGGTGAGGTGGAAGTGTACCCGCGTTGGGGGCGAACCGTGAATCTCGGATTGGACGGAAGTTCGGCAATCGTGGTCGGCGGCGCGCGCGGTATCGGGGCGGCGATTGCGTCCGCGTTCGCGGCCGAAGGTGCCCGCGTCGGCGTGTGGGACGTGCTCCCTTCAACGAGCGCCGAGCGCGGGTGGACCGTGGACGTGACCGACCCGGCCGCGGTGCGGACCTCGGCGCGCGAAGCGTGGGCACACTTCGGGGCGGTGGATCATGTGGTATTCGCGGTGGGCATCGGGTCGGGGAAGTTCGGGTTCCCGTTCTGGAGCCTCGCGGTCGAAGACTGGGACCGCGTGCTGCGCGTGAACCTGATCGGCGCGGCCGCGGTCGCACACGCTTTCGCGCCGATGCTCGCGGAGCGCCGCACGGGCACGATGCTGTTCCTGTCGTCCGTGGCCGGGCAGATCGGTTCGCAGACCGACCCGCCGTACAGCGCGGCGAAGGCCGGCCTGATTAACTTCGCGCAGTGCGCCGCGAAGGACCTCGCGCCGTTCGGCGTGCGCGTGAACTGCCTGTGCCCGGGGATGATTCAAACGCCGCTGAACCGCTTCGTGTGGCAAGCGTGGGCCGACCGTCAGCCGCCGGAATCGCGGCTCGATTACGACGCGTGGGCGGGCGAGAAGGTGCAAAAGCTGGTGCCGCTGGGCCGCTGGCAGACGCCGGAAGACGTGGCCGCGATGGCGGTGTTTCTGGCGAGCGCGCGGGCCGCAAACGTGACGGGGCAAACCGTTAACGTGGACGGCGGCTATGTGATGCACTGGTAACGGAGGATCGCCCGAATGCTCTCGTTTCCCGACGGGCCGCGCAAGCGGCGCACGCGACAGCACATTATCGCGGACCAGAGTGTGAATCATGTGGAGCGCGTCGTGATCGACGCGGGCCACGTCGCACAGCGCGTTCACTGCGATTACGGCTACGATCTCGTTGTGATGACGTTCGACGAGCACGGGTACGCGGAACCCGGCCAACTGTTTTTGCAGTTGAAGGGGACCGAGAAACTCGTCGCCCGCGGAGAAAACTACTCGTTCGATCTCGACGTGCGCGATTACAATCTGTGGAAGGACGAGTCGCAACCGGTGCTCCTCGTGTTGTTCTGCGCCGACACGCGCCGGGCGTACTGGTTGCACACGCAAGACCACTTCGCAACACCGGCGCATCGTCCGCGACCCGGAGCGAAGACGGTGCGGGTGTCAGTTCCCAAACGGCAATCGCTCACGGTTCGGGCAGTGGCACGATTGCGCGTTCTCAAGAACGGTCGCATCCTCAAGGCGGTGGGAGGGGAGTCGTGAGCGACCTCACATACCAGCAACTCGATACCGCGCTCCGCGCGCTCGACTTCAGCGTCCAACAGAGCGACGCGAATACGAACGTATATCGCCACACGAAGAGCGGAGCCGTTCTGCTGCTCCCGGCGCGCCCGGCGAACCGCGTCATCCCGCACCACCTCGTCGCCACTCGAATGACGCTCGACGCCTACGGCATTCCGCTCCCGCCCGAACTCGCCGGGCAACTCCAAGCGGGCTGACCGCTCCCTTCAACTGCGCGCCCGCGGTTCGCCTGTGTGAACCGCGGGCGCGTTCGTATGCTCTCTGCTTAGAGTTCGGCCGGCCCCGTCTCATAACGGTATCCCGACCATGACGCAGAAAGTGTACATCGAAACCGTCGGCTGCCAGATGAACGTTCTGGACAGCGAACTCGTGATTGGCGCGCTGCGCAAGAACGGGTTCGACCTCACCGACACCCCCGCCGAAGCCGACGTGCTCCTCTTCAACACCTGCTCGGTGCGCGAGCACGCCGAAGAGAAGACGTTCTCCGCGCTCGGCCGCGTGCAGCACCTCAAGCGCCAGAACCCGGACGCGGTCATCGGCGTGCTCGGGTGCATGGCGCAGAAGGATCAGGAGCTGATTCGCAATCGCGCGCCGTACGTGGATATGGTGGTCGGCACCGGGCAACTGGCCGCGGTGCCGGAGTTGGTGGCGAAGGTGCGCGAGACGCGCGCGCCGCAGATCGCGGTGAGCCTCGGGCGCGCCGACGCCGGGCGACACGAGGTCGAAGCGAGCTTCGTGAGCTACGACCCGGCCCGCGACCCTTCGATGCGCCCGACCCCGTTCCAAGCGTTCGTGCGCATCCAAATCGGCTGCGACAAGTTCTGCACTTACTGTGTGGTGCCCAGCACGCGCGGCCCGGAGCAGAGCCGCCCGCCGGAACATATCTGGCAGGAAGTGCGGCAACTCGTGGATCAGGGCTGCAAGGAAGTGACGCTGCTGGGCCAAACGGTGAACAGCTACGTCTACGAAGCGGGCGACCGGCGCACGCGCCTGAGCGACCTCATCGCCGGGATGCACGACGTGCCGGGCCTCGAGCGCATCAAGTTCGTGACGAACTACCCGAAGGACATGACCGACGACCTGCTGCACGCGGTGCGCGAGCTGCCGAAGGTGGTAAAGTACCTGCACGTTCCCGTACAGAGCGGGTGCGACGAAGTGCTGAAGCGCATGAAGCGCAACTACACCGCCGCGTACTATCGCGAGATGCTGGCCCGCTGCCGCGAACTGGTGCCGGGCGTGTCGGTGAGTTCGGACTTCATCGTCGGCTTCTGCGGCGAAACCGAAGAGAGCTTCCAACTCACGATGGACTTGGTGCGCGAAGCAAAGTTCAAGAACAGCTTCATCTTCAAGTACAGCGAGCGCGGGGGCACGAAGGCCGCGGACCGCTACCCGGACGACGTGCCGGACGACGTGAAGAAGCGCCGCAACAACGACCTGCTCGCGGTGCAGAACGAGAACAGCCGCCTCGACCACCGCGCCCAAGTCGGCGCAACGGTGGAAGTGCTAGTGGAAGGCCCGAGTCGCCTGAGCGCGAAAACGAGCCGCGACCGCGACGGCGCGGGCCTGTTGCAGCTCACCGGGCGCAGCATGAAAGACCACATCGTGGTCTTCGACGGCCCGATGCGCTTGGTGGGCGAAACGGTGCGCGTGCAAATCACCGACGCCTCCCCGTTCACGCTCTACGGCACGGCGGAAATCGCCGAGCGCGTGGGCGTCGAAGAGGCGCGCGAACCCGCACCCGTGGTGCCGATGGCGAAGCCGAGCAAGTTTTCGCTTCCGCTGGTGTGATTTTTCTGAGCTACTTCGTGCTGGTGCGGGCACCTGTGTGAGACGTGCCCCCGAACCCGGTGCCCGCCATGCACGCGACTCCCACCGATATCGCCCGCAAAGCCCTCGCGGACCACCTCGCGGCACTGCCCGCGGCCGAATTGCTGTCGCGGTACGCGGCCCGGCGCGACCCGGAGGCGTTCGCCGGACTCGTACAGCAGTTCGGGCCGATGGTACTGGGCGTGTGTCACCGCGTGCTCGGTCGCTCCGCCGATGTGGACGACGCATTTCAGGCGGTGTTCCTCTCGCTCGCGCGTCAGGCCGATTCGTTCCGCGACGCCGCCGCGCTCCCGGCGTGGCTGCACCGCGTCGCGCTCCGCGTGGCGCACAAAGCGCTCGCCCGGCGCGCCGGCGCAAGCGCGCCGCCGGAAACGGTGCCTGACCCGACCGATCCGTTCGCGGAGGTGGCGTGGAAGGACGTGCGCCGCACGCTGGACGAAGAACTCGACGCGCTGCCGGACAAGTACCGCGGCCCGGTGGTGCTGTGCTGGCTCGACGGCTTGACGCAAGACGAAGCCGCCCGCCGGTTAGGAACGTCGCTCGCCACGCTCAAGCGCCGCCTCGACGCGGCGGGCGAACTGCTCCGCGCGCGGCTGGTGCGCCGCGGGTTGGCCCCGGTGCTTGCCGCGGGCGCGGTGCTCGACGCGACCGGCCTCACGGCGAGCGTGCCGGACGCTCTCAGTATCGCGGCCATCACTCTCGGGTTCCAAGCGTCAGAAGCGCCGTCGGGCGTCGGCGCTCTCGAAACGTTCGTTGCCGTTGCGGAACCCGGTCGCCGCTACTTGCGCGCGGTGGCGGCGCTCGCGCTCGCGGCCGGGGTCGCAGTCGTCGCCCTGTCTCCCGAACCGCCAACTCCACCGAACGAACCCGCGCCCAAACTTCCCGACAGCCCGCGAACGGTCGAACTGGCACCGGAGCCGCGCCCGGTAGCGGCGAAACTGCCTCCACGCCTCGTTCCGCGCAACCGGATGACGGGCTACGTTCGCGGCCCCGATCTGTGGTGGAGCCCGAACGGGAAGTTGCTCGCCGCGATCACGACCGACGTGACGGGCGAGAACGAGCGCGTCACGCTTTGGGACGTCGAAACTTTCGCAGTGCGAACCACACTCGGCACCGGTGCGAAGGCTCGCGGAATCGGTTCGCTGGCGTTCGATCCGAGTGGAACCACTATCGCGGTCGGGCACAGTGACGGCACGATTCGGTTCTGGAACGTGGCGACCGGCAAAGAAACCGACGCCCTCCGCGATTTGGGCGGGCCGGTGTCGGCACTGGCGTGGAGCGCCGACGGCGCGCTGCTCGCATTCCACACCGGGAACGCGCTCACCGTTTGGGACGTTCGCGCGAAGAAACCCCGGAGCACGCCGACGATAAACGAGGAGAAAGTGACGGCACTCGCGTTCTCCCCGGACGGCACAGCGCTCGCGGCGCTCGCGTTCTCTCCGGACACCACCACAGACAATGCGAAAAACAACAAAGAGAAGAAAGATTGGAGCAAGCTGCACGTCGCGCTAGTCGTTTTCGAGGTCGGGACGGCGCGCCCGCGCGCCCGACACGAGTTCGCACCCACGGTCGATGGATACGTCTACTCGGAGTATCCGTCGGGGTTTCTCGCAAAGTTTCGCGCCCTCGTGTGGAGCACCGACGGCCGGATTGTCACCGCAGCCTGCCCGAGTGCCGATTCTCTGGAGTTGGTCAGCCTCGACGCGGTCACGGGCAAAGTTCACGAACGCCGGCGCACGGCGGATGCGAATAGTGAACTCAATTTTTCTGGTTTGACCCACATCAGCCCTGACGGTCAGTTACTGACGCGAGGGGTGCAGAAACGACTCGGCAGTGATCAACGAGTTACGTTCAAGTTGCTCGACGCTCGGACGGGCAAGAAACGTGCGACGCTCGCTGATGGTGAGGGTTTGGTGAGAGCCGCACGGTTCAGCCCCGATGGGAAGACACTCGCGTGTCTGTTCCGTGGTCACAGGCCAACCGGTTGGGGTTTCGAACTCGACGACCGCGCCGAAATTCGCCTCATCGATGTCGAAGCCGGCACGAACCGGTACGCCACGTTCGCGATTCCGGCGACCGACGAAGAAAACGCACAACCGTACTTCAAGGGAGCCGGTTGGATGCCAAACGGCCCGGTCGGGGTGCTCGCGAGAGCCAACGAGTCCTTGCTCTGGAGCCCCGTTACCGGTGAACAGACGGCTCTCGCATTCAAACCGGGGAGCAAAGATGTCTGGAACTACTGCGTCACCAGCCCGGACGGGCGGTACGCGGCGCTCCCGAGCAAGACCGCCACGTCACCCGGAGACGCCTACGATATCGACATTTGGGACATCACCGCGAATCGCCTTCGGACCACGCTCAAGGGACACGAGAAAGCGAACCGCCCACCGAAGTGGAGCCGCGACGGGCGCGTGCTGGCCTCATTTGAGGAGGGAGTGGTTGTTGTTTGGGATGTCGAAACCGGGAAGCTGCGCGCCAAGCTCCCGGCATCCGTCGAGGACCCGACCGCGTGGGACATCAGCCCGGACGGAAAGACTGTGATCGCCGGCCCGCCGTTCGTACCGAAGCCGCCGGAAAAGTCGGGTGATGAAGGCCCGACAAAAGTCCCAAACGTTACGGGGGTCACCGCAGTTACGCTCTGGGACGTTGAGACCGGCAAGCACCGGCGCATACCCATTGACGCCGTCGCTCTGTCACTCAGCCACGACGGGAAGTACATCGCGTACACGGACGAGAAGGGCACACGCTCGGCCGAGATGGGCTTTGTGCGCGTGTGGGACGTGGCGGCCGGGCGCGAGTACGCGAAACTCGACGCGCCCGGCCGCTGGCACAACTGGGGTGGCCCCGTACTGGCGTTCAGCCCGGACGGATCGACGCTCGCGTACGTCTCTCGGATCGAAAGCGGTAAGGAGGTGAACCACGCCATTCAACTGTGGGACGTGGCGACGAAACGCGCCCGCGAGCCGCTGACCGGGCACTACGACGTGCGGTTCCTCGCGTGGAAGCCGGACGGCACAACGCTGGCGTCCTTCAACCTGTACGAGATGATGCTTTGGGACGTGAGCGCCGCGCAGAAGAAGTAACGCGCGGTATGATGGCCGCATGGCCGCGCACGAAGACGCCGTTCTGAAAGCCGTTCGCGACGCCGACCGCGGGCGGCGCAACCTTGCCGCACTCGCGGCGCACCTCGGGCCGCGGGTGCCGGAGTTGCTCGCGCCGCTCGTGCGGTTGCTGCCGCGCACCGCCGACCCGGATATGGCGCTCAACAACCTTGAGCGGTTGTTCGCCAAGCCCGAAGCGCGGGCGCACCTGCCGGCGCTCCTCGAACACCGGGCGCGCGACCTCGACGCCACGCTCCAACTGCTCGCCACGTCGCAGTTCTTCGCGGACACGCTCGCCAACTACCCCGAACTCCTCGCGGGTGTATCGCAACAGCCGCGCCGCGCACCGAGTACCGCGGAACTCACCGCGCAGCTCAAAGCCGATGTGGACGCCGCCGCGACCGTGGATGATGCCGCGGTGCTGCGAGCGTTCCGCCGGTTCCGCGACCGGCACGCGCTCCGCATCGGCACCAACGACGTGATTCGCGACCGGCCCCTTGAGGAAGTCACCCGCGAACTGTCGCGGCTCGCGGACTCCAGCATAGAGGTCGCGCTCCAGCACGCGCTGCGAACGGTGAGCGCGAAGTTCGGCGCGCCGGCCGCGCCCGGCGGAAAGCCGGCGAAACTCACGGCGCTCGCGTTCGGCAAACTCGGCGGCGACGAACTGAACTACTCCAGCGACATCGACCTGATGTTCGTCTACGACGCCGACGGCGAAACCACCGGCCGGCGCGCGGGCGTCACCAACGCCGAGTTCTTCGGCCGCGTCGTGAGCGAAGTCGTGCGGTTGCTGTCCGTTCACACGGATCGCGGAAGCGCGTACCGCGTCGATCTGCGCTTGCGCCCCGAAGGGAACCGCGGCCCGCTCGCGCGCAGCCTTGCGTCCACGCTCAGTTACTACGACACGATGGGCCGGACGTGGGAGCGGCAGGCGCTCATCAAGCTGCGGCACGTCGCGGGTGATTCGGACCTCGCGCGCGAGTTCCTCGGCGCGGTCGATTCGTTCGTGTACCGCAAGTACTTCAGCTTCTCCGAAATCAACGAGGTGAAGGCGCTCAAGCGGCAAATGGAGCAGAAGGCGCACCGCGCGCAGCCCGAAGACGCCGACTTCCCGCGCGACGTGAAGACCGGTCGCGGCGGGATCCGCGACATCGAGTACACGGTGCAGTTCCTCCAACTGCTGAACGGCGGCGACCTACCGGCGGTGCGGCAGCGGAACACGCTGCTCGCGCTCGAAGCGCTTGAAATCGCCGGCTGCCTGAACCCGCAAGAGACGTACATTCTCGCCGACGCCTACCGCTTCTTGCGGAAAACCGAACACAGGTTGCAACTGCTGTTCGACCTGCAAACGCACAAGCTCCCGGCCGCGAGCGACGAGTTGCGCAAGCTCGCGCGGCGCATGGGCTATGCGGAGCGCGGAGCGCGGAGCGCGGAGCGCGGAGCGAAAACCGAAGACACCGAAGCGCGGAACGCCGAGCGCGAGGCGCGGAGCGAAGAAGAAGCGGCGGTTCCCGATTTCGGTTCCGAACTCCGCGCTCCGAGTTCCGCGCTTGCTCCCCAAAGGCGGTCGCCGCTCGACGAATCGGACCCGCCGGCGCTGGACACGCGCGACCTGCTGGTCGATCCGCTCGACCTGTTCTTGAAGGACCTGCGCGACAAGACCGCGCTCGACCGCACCATTCTGAACCACCTGCTGCACCAGTCGTTCGAGGGCGAAGACGAGCGCTCCGAACCGGAGTCGGACTTGATTCTGGACCCGGACCCGGACGGCGCGACCGTGCGCGCCGGCCTCGGCCGCTACCCGTTCCGCGACGTACAGAAGGCCTACGCAAACCTGTCCGCGCTCGCGCGCGAGAGCGTGCCGTTCCTCTCCGCGCGGCGGTGCCGGCACTTCTTCGCCAGCATCGCGCCGCAGTTGCTCCGCGCGCTCGCCGACACCCCGGACCCGGACGAGGCCCTGAACAACCTCGAGCGGGTGAGCGCCTCGCTCGGCGCGAAGGCCGTGCTGTGGGAACTGTTCAGCGCGAACCCGGCCACGCTGAAACTGTACGTGGAGCTGTGCGCCGGCAGCCCGTTCCTGTCGGGCCTGCTCATCAACAACCCCGGCATGGTGGACGAGCTGCTCGATTCGCTCGTGCTCGACCAACCGCGGACCGCTGTCGAACTGCGCGCGGAGTTGGCCGAACTGCTGCGCGGCGCGACCGACCCGGACCCGATCTTCCACAGCTTCCAAGACAAAGAGTTCCTGCGCATCGGCGTGGGCGATCTGCTCGGCAAGGCCGAAGTGCGGGCCACCACCGCGGCGCTCTCCGATGTGGCCGATACGATCCTCGGCGAGATCGTGGCGCGCGTCGAACCCCCGGTGAGCGCGAAGATCGGCCAACCGCGGTGCCCGTTCGCGCTGGTGGGCCTCGGCAAACTCGGGGGCCGCGAGATCAGCTACCACAGCGACCTCGATTTGCTACTCGTGTACGCCGAAGACGGCACGACGGAGAAGGGCGAGGCGCACCAACTGTACTTCACCGAACTGGCACAGCGCGCGATCCGCACCGCGAGCGCGATGGGGCCGATGGGCCGGTTGTACGCCGTGGACATGCGGCTGCGGCCCACCGGCAAATCCGGCTCGCTCGTGCTGCCGCTGTCGGAGTTCAACCGGTACTTCGCCGGCCCCGCGTGCCAACTGTGGGAGCGCATGGCGCTGACGCGCGCGCGCGTCGTGTGCGGGGAACCGGAGTTCGCGCTCGCGGCGCGGGACGCGATGCGCGCCGCGGCGCTCGGCCGCAGGTGGTGCCCGGCGGTCGTCGAAGAGGCGCGGGCCATGCGCGCGAAGCTCGAAGCCACCGCGCCGCCGCGCAGTTTGAAGCGCGCCGCCGGGGGGCTGGTGGACGTGGAGTTCGCGGTGCAGGTGCTTCAACTGAAGCACGGGCGCGAGCGGCCGGAGGTGCTGGAGCCGAACGTGTGGGCCGCCCTCGACGCGCTCGAACGGGCTGAGGCGCTCGCGGCGGAACACGCGGCGCCACTCCGGGACGGCTACACCTTCCTGCGGGCGGTCGAAGCCCGGTTGCGGATCGTGACGGACCGCCCGCTCACGGAACTGCCGGAAGCGCCGGACGACTTGGCGAAGCTCGCGCGACGGCTGGGGTACGGCGACCCGGTGGCGTTCCTGACGGCGTTCGCCGACACGACGGCGCGCGTGCGCGCGGCACACCTCGCGGTCCTCGCCGGGGCGTAACTGCCGGCGGGGCCATCAGTTCGCGCTTTTCACCTTCCGCGAAACCGCGGCCCCCGCTCGCGGGTACAATACCCCGTGGCCGGGGTGCGCCCGGCCCGCTTTCAACCGAAAGGATCGTCGCATGTCGCGCCTGTCGCGGTTCGTCTTCGCGGTCGCGCTCGCCGCCGGCTTCTCCGCCCCCGCCCGCGCCGCGGAGCCGGACAAGCTGCTCCCGAAGGACGCGGACACCGTCATCTACTTCAACATGAAGCAGTTGGTCGGTTCCGACATCATCAAGAAGTACGCGCTCGAGCAACTGAAGCAGGCGCTGGACGGCCAAGAGGCCAAGAAGCTGCTCGAAGACATGGGCCTCGACCCGCTCAAGGACATCGAGACCATCTGGGCCGGCTCGTCGGGCAAGGACCAAACCGACATGAAGGGCCTGCTCATCATTCACGGCAAGTTCGACCCGGAGAAGCTGCTCAAGGCCGCGGACGCCGCGAGCAAGAAGGACGGCGACAAGTTCAGCATCGTGAAGGACGGCGGCACCACGCTGTTCAAGTACCAGCCCGATGAGGGCAACCCGGTGTACGGCACCGTGGTGGACGAAACCACCGTGGTCGCGGCTAACGACAAGAAGATCGTCGCCGAGGCGCTCAAGCAGAAGGACGCGACCAAGCCCGCCATCAGCCCCGAACTGGTCGCGCTGGTGAAGAAGCAGGACGCGAAGGCGACGATGTTCGTCGCCTCGATCACGAAGGGCAAGTTCAAAGACATCAAGGTGCCCGGCCAACTGCCCGTCGACCTGTCCGGGTTCGAGAAGGCGCTGCCGAACACCGACTCGATGAGCATCGTGCTCAAGGTGACCGGCGACGTGACCCTCGAAATCACGATGGGCATGAAGGACGAGGACGCGGCCGAAGACATGGCCGGCGCGATGTCGAAACTGGTGGACGGCATCAAGGGCTTGGTCCCGCTCGTCACCGCGGCCGACCCGCGAGCCAAGCCGCTGGCCGACGTGGTGAAGACCATTAAGACCGACGTGAAGAAGAAGGACGTGGTGACCAGCGCCAAGATTACCGGCGACGAGATCGGCAAGATGATCAAGGGCGCGGACTGACCGGTGCGCCGCGCGCCCCAAGTGGGCGCGCGGCCCCGCCGGGCCCGCCCGCGGTTCGCCCCTTCCCGCGGCGCGGCCCTTCGCACATACTCACTTCGTCCGCCCGCTCCCGCACCCTCACGGCCCCACGCCATGCTCCCACGCGCACTCCTCGCGCTC
>JALHNS010000152.1 GCA_022843445.1 Gemmata sp. | reverse complement strand
CGACCACCGGCGGCGGCGGCGCGACCGGCGCGGGCGCGTCGGCGGCCGGTTCCGGCGCGGGTTCGGCGTTGGGGTTCTCGCGCCGGTGCTTGAGGTCAGCGATCAGCGCGGCGACCAGTTCTTCGGCGTCGCGGCACGCGGTGCCGTTGCCGATGGCGACCACCGAAATCTGGTACTTGCGCACCATCTGTTCGAGCTTGCGCTTCGCGTGGTCCGCGTTCTTCTTCTGACCCAGCGGGTACACGACCGCTTCTTCGAGCAGTTTCCCGGTGGCGTCCAGCGCCGCGAGCTTGCAGCCGGTGCGAATACCGGGATCGACCGCGAGCACCTTCTTCCCGCGGAGCGGCGGTTGAAGCAGCAGGCTCCGCAGGTTCTTCGCGAACACCTGAATGGCGCTGTCTTGGGCGCGCTCGGCGAGTTCGCGCCGCACTTCGCGGTCGAGGCTCGGCTTGATGAGCCGGTCGAGCGCGTCGAAGGCGACGGCTTCCATCAGTTCGCGGTGCGGGTGGTCCGCGAGGCGCAGGTGGAACTGCACGATCTCTTTGGCGATGTCCGGCGGCGTGTCGATGCGGACGCGCAGCACGTTGAACTTCTCGCCGCGGTTGATGGCGAGCACGCGGTGCGGCGGGATGTCCTTCACCGGTTCGCGGAAGTCGAAGTACGGCTCGTACTCGCGACCCTTCCCTTCGGGCACCGTTTCGATGCGCGTCGAAACGAGCACGCCGGTGTCCCACGTGAACGCGCGCATCGGCCCGCGCACGTCGGCGCTGTCGGCGACCATCTCCGCGAGCACTTCCTTCACGCCCGCGAGCACTTCGTCCGTGTTCAGCAGCCACTTGTCGGGATCGACCAACCCCGGCAGCACGTCGTTCAGGTTCGCGACGGCCGGGTCGCGGTTGAAGATGGCTTCGGCGACCGGCCCCAAGCCCTTCTCGCGGGCTTCGGTGGCCTTCGACTTCTTCCGCGGCTTGAACGGCAGGTACAAGTCTTCGAGGCGCTTCGGCGTGTCAGCCGCGAGCACCGCCGCGACGAGATCGTCGGTGAGTTTGCGCTGGAACGCGATGCTCTTGAGGATGGTGCGCTTGCGATCCGCGAGCGCGCGCAGCAGCCCGACGCGGGCCTGAATGCGGCGAATCACTTCTTCGTTCAGCCCGCCGGTGCGCTCCTTGCGGTACCGCGTGATGAACGGCACGGTGTTTTCGTCGTCGAGCAACTGCACCACGGCTTCGACTTGCGCTTTGCGAATCTGCAGGTCTTGTGCGATGCGCGACAGGTCGTGCGGTTGGGGCGCGGGCGGCACGTCCGGGATCGGTTGCGGCGGCAGCGCCGGCTCGCGCGGCGCTTCGGGTGCGGCTTCGGGTGCCGCGCTCGGTTCGACCGGCGCGCTCGCTTCCACCGGCGCGGGGGTGGGTTCCGCGACGGGCGGCGGCGCTTCCGGCAGAACGGGCGCGGGCGAATCGGGCGTGAGGTCGGACGGGTTCATGGTCACGAGCGTCCTAGGGACTGCGGGTCGGCTCCGGCGGCGGAGTCGAGACGAACGAACGGCCGGTGTGGTTCGCGCGGAACCGCGTACCGGTGCGAGGATTTGTTACGGGCGGCAGCGAAACCCGGCAAGGAACCGCCGGGTGAGGCGCGGTCGTGCGAAGGGAAATCCGACAGTTCGGCTTCGCTCACAACATGCTGTACGGGTCGATGTCCACCTGAAACTCGACGCCGTGCGGGGGCTTGCTCAGCGCCAGCACGCGGCGCAGCACGTCGTGCAGCACCGCGCTGCTTTCGCTCTGCAACTGGAAGTGGAACCGGTAGTAGTCGTTCAGCCGGAACACCGGGCACTCCGCCGGCCCCAACAGCCGCACGCTTCCCGCGCGCGGGGGCGGCGTGTCGGTGCTTGCGCTCGGCAGGCTCACGAACCCGCTCGGCGCGGGGGCGGGCACGCGCTGCATCGCTTCGCGGAACGCGGCGGCGAGTTGGTCCGCGTACTGAGCCGCCGCTTCTTCCTTCTCGCTGCGCACGATCAGCCGCGCCATCCGCTCGTAAGGCGGATAGCGGTGCTGCTTGCGGTGCGACAGTTCGAGCTTCGCGAAGTCGCCGTAGTTGTGGTTCGCCGCGAGCGTGATGCACGGGTGGTCCGGCGTGTAGGTTTGCACCAGCACCTGCCCGCCCTTCTCGCCGCGCCCGGCGCGGCCGGCCACCTGCGCGAGCAACTGGAACGTGCGCTCCGCGCTGCGGAAGTCCGGGAGGTGCAGACCCACGTCCGCGTTCACCACACCCACGAGCGTGACGTTCGGGAAGTCCAAGCCCTTCGCGATCATCTGCGTGCCGACGAGAATGTGAATCAGCCCGTCGCGGAACGCATCCAGAACGCGCTGGTGGCTCCCGGCCTTCTGCATCGTGTCGGAGTCCATCCGCTGGCAGACGCTGCCGGGGAACTTCTCCTCGATCTCCGCTTGCAGTTTCTCGGTGCCCAAGCCCTGATACCGCATCGACGGTTGCGAGCACGCCGGGCACTGCTGGAACGGGGCCGTCTCGAACCCGCAGTAGTGGCACATGAGCGCCGACTTGGTGCGGTGGAACGTGAGCGCGAGGTCGCAGTGCGCGCACTGTGCGACGTGCCCGCAGCCTTCGCAGTGAACGTGAGTGCTGAACCCGCGGCGGTTCAGCAGCAGAATGATCTGCCCCTTCGCCTTCAGCGTCGAGCGCATCGCGTTTTCGAGCGTCGGGGCGATCGCGCCGTACTTCCCGGTCTGCTTCGGTTCGTGCCGCAGGTCCACCACCTTCACCGGGGGCATCGGCCGGCTCTCGACGCGGTTCGGCATGCTCAGCACGGTGTACGCGCCGCGCTCCGCGTTCGCCCAGCTTTCGAGGCTCGGCGTCGCGGTGCCCATGACGATGGGAATGCCTTCGAGCCGCGCGCGCATCACGGCCACGTCGCGCGCGTGGTACCGCGGCGTCGATTCTTGCTTGAAACTGCTCTCGTGTTCTTCGTCGATGACGATGAGGCCGAGTTTGCGCGTGGGCGCGAACACGGCACTGCGCGCGCCGACGACAACGTTCACCTGCCCGGACGCGACCCGCCGCCAGTAGCCCCCGCGTTCCGCGTCGGTGAGGTGGCTGTGCAGCACCGCGAGGTTCCCGCAGCGGCCCTTGAACCGTGCGAGCGTTTGCGGGGTGAGCGAGATTTCCGGCACCAGCACGATCACTTCTTTGCCGCGGCGCACCGTCTCTTCGATGGCGCGCAGGTACACTTCCGTTTTGCCGCTGCCGGTCACGCCGTGAAGCAGGAACGGGTGGTAGCCGCCGGTGTTGAGTGCGTCGCGAATCGGCTCCCACGCCCGCGTTTGGTCCGCGTTCAACTGGAGAGGGGAGAGGGGAGAGGGGTCAGGGGTCAGTTCCTGTTCGTCTGTCCCCTGTCCCCTGTCCCCTGTCCCCTCATTCTCGATGCGCTCGCTGAACTTGCGCACCAGCCCCTTTTTCACAAGCCCGGCGACGACGCCCGCGGAGCACTTCGCCAGCCGCGCGAGCTGCATGAGTTCGAGCGGCCGGTTCTCCGCTTTGAGCTTCTCGAGCGCGGCCTTCTGTTGCGGGGTGACGGTCGGCAGCGGGTTCGGCAGTTGGTCTTTCGCCAGTGGCTCTACGAAGGTGGCGACGCGCGTCCCGGCGTTGTCGCGCACGCCCGCGGGCACGACCGCGTGCAGCACTTGGCCCCACCCGCACAGGTAGTAGTCGGCCATCCACCGCGTGAGCTTCATGACGTGCTCGTCCACGGTGCGCTCGTCGTCGAGCACGCGACTGACGTCTTTGATCTCGTAGCCGAAATTCGGTGCGCGGTCCGAGACGCGCACGCAGAACCCCGCGGTGGCCTTCCCGCCCTTCCCGAACGGCACCTCGACGCGCTTCCCGACGCCGATCTTCTCAGTGAGCGCGGCGGGAACGGCGTAGGTGTACGCGTGATCGAGCGGCCGGTCGAAGACGACATCGGCGAACAGCGCGTTGGTGGCGGCGCGCGGGTCGTGCGCGGCGGGGGAATCGAGGAGCGCGTCGGGGGCCGTCATGGCCGGTGCTTCCGTGAGTTCGGGCGCGAGCGTGTTCATGCGAACACATTAGCAGACGCGCGGGCACTACCACAAGGACAGTTGCCCAATCGGTATCATCGGCAAACTTGAAGGGGTGGCATTACTCCGGTTGTACCTGCGGTTCTTCGCGGGCGAGGAACCAGCGCATGTGGTCGCGCCGGTCGTAGGGGCGCTTGCGATACACCCGATACTCTTGGTCCGCGATCAGGTTCTGGCGCGCGAGCACTTGCTCTGGGGATTCGTGCCGAATGGCGACGGCCGCCGTTCGCTCCGCCCACGCGCGCACCCGTTCGGCGTGCGCGCGGTACACGTCGAGAGGAAGGGTTTCCGGTGCAAGTTCGGCGAACTGAAGGTCCGGGACTTCCCGACCGAGTTCGAGCAGCGCGTGCGCGTAGTTGCCAGTTTCAAATCGGTCGTCGTCGCGGAAAAACGTCTGGCACAAGGCGTTCAAGAGGGGCATCGACCACGTCACGCTGCGCGCTTTGCCGCTGACGGTACCGACACCAAAGCCGAGGGTCAGGTACGTCGTTCCGTCTGGGGCCAGAAAGATCCGGTGGATCAGTGTCGCGTGGCCGTGTGGAAGGCTCGCTGCGTCTGCTACGTGGACGAAGCCCGCTTCGAGCACCTCGGCGGTGAACTTGCGCACCAGCGGATCGGCGAGTTTGCGAACGAGCGTGGCCGTGTCGTCCTCGAGTGTTGCCGCATCGAATCCGCGAACGGACGGCACGAGCGCGTACCGGGTCACTTCCCAGTATTGGTAGTCGTACCGAAAGCGATACGCCCGGAAGCTGTCCGCCCAGCGCCGACGCTCGATGAAATACAGCACCAACCAAACGACCAGCGCGACCGCGCACGAGATGGGTACCGCGAGGCACGCCCACGCGAGTTCGTCGAGCACGATGAGAACCGGGAACAGCACCAGACCGGCGAGCAGCGGGAACAGCGCCGTCACCACGCGCCGCCGAAACCGGCGGCGGCCGAGGCGCGCGTTCCGAGTACCGACAACCGGATCGACTCGGGGATCAGGTTTCGGCACCGCACGCGGGAACAACTGGCGAAGAAAGCCCGGCGCGAGTGCGCGCGATTCGGCGAACCGGCGGAACGTCTCCAAAAGAACGAGGTCCCATTCGCCGCCACCGGCACACACGAGCGGGTCGAGAGCGGTCCCGGGATTGGCGCTCAGCGCTTTCACAAGCACCGAAGCGCCGTTCGTTTCGCCGACCAGAAACACGGTCGCGGCCGACAAGTGCCGCGGACGCGCGCGGCCGTCGTGTTCCAGCGCAAGCGACCACGCGACCGCCAGACCGGGCGGCAGCGCTTCGCCCAAAGCTGCAACCACGAGCCACAGCGGCGGGCGCTGGTGTTCGTTCCCGCGCCATTCGACCGATATCGTGTCCGAGTCCGCGAGTTCGACTGGCGCGCCCAACTTGGCGTTCACAAGCGCGACGGAGAGTTGGGTCGCCAGCGCTTCACACACACTCCGCGGAAAGCCCCACACGCGCGCCGCAATGCGCCAAGTCACGCGTGCGCCCACAGGGCGCACGTCTTCAAACGCGGTCAGCCAGAACCGCGCCAAGTCAGTAAACTCGGCGCGACCCCAATACCGGTCGATCAGCGTCCAACGGTGCAACGACGGCAGCACGGCAATTCACTCCGAAGGCGCGGGGGCGGGGCGGTTCCAGTACGCGACGTATTCCAACTCGGTGATTTCGTTCTGCCGCTCGACGTACCGCTCGAACGGTTCGTGCTTCACCGGGCGCGAGCCGGTATCGGCGGCCCAATCCTTCACGCGCTCCAAGTGCTCCCGGTACTGGTCGAGCCAGTACGTTTCCGGCGGCACCGTGGCGAAATGCACGCAGGGTGGCGTGCGCCCCAGCGCCGCGAACGGGTGTTCGTGGTTCATCGTTTCGACGCGGTCGGCCTCGCGGAGGAACGTTTGGCACAGCACCGACGTACACACCACCGGCCAGCGGGCGCGCCACACGTTCGCGTTCTCGATTCGAATCGGGGACTCGGTCGCGAACGCGAACACCAGATAGGTGACGCCGTCCGGCGCGCGGAACACGCGGTGAACGACAGTCGCGCTCTCGTGCGGCACGTCCGCTCCGTCGCCGGCGAGTGTGAACCCCTCCGCGAGCACGTCGGCCGTCACGTTCCGCACGAGGGGATCGTCCAACTGCTGCGCGAGTTCGTCGGTCGGCGGAAGCGGGGCGTACCGCATGAGGGTGCGGTAGTTTTCGTCGCTCGCGGCGCGGAGCGCGCGGCGGCGCGCCGGTGCGTCCGCGAGTTCGCGCAGCATTACGATGGTGAACGTGATCGCGGACAGCCCGCCGGCAAGTCGCAACAGCAACTTGTTCTGGTTCGGCGGCATCGCTTCCAGCAGTTGCATCGCGAGCATCGCCAGCACCGGCAGCGCGCACAGCGCCGCGTACACCACGAACCGGAGCGCGAACGGCCACTCGCGGCGCGGGGCGCTCGCGCGCTCCTGCCGCGCGAGGTACTCGGCCAAGGTCCGGCGGTTCTGTTCGGACTCGTGCGCGAGGCTCATCAACTGCGGCGACACGGCGCGCGTGGCGCGGAACTCCTCGAACGCATCGAGAATCGGCCCGTCCCACTCGGTGCCGTACGTCCACGCGCCCGGGTTCGGCCCAGCGCCCGCGTGCCCGCACAGCGCCTTGACGAATACGCCCTCGGCCCGCGTTTCGCCGAGCGCGACAAGCGTCGCGCTCTTCGGGCAGAACGCGGTCGGCGCGCCGCCGTGTTCCACCGCGAACGACACTTCGACCGCCAGACCCCGCGCGGCCCGTGTGCCGAGCGCGGCGACCACCAGCCCCAGCGCCGGCGCGTCGAAGGTGATCGTGAGCGTGTCGTCGGCGCGGCGCACGGCGGCTCCGACGCCCGCGGCGGCGAGCGCGCCGGAAAGCGCGCGCTCCAGTTCCGCACCCGCGGCCCGCGGGAAGCACCAGAGGCGGACCCCGGCGCGCACCTTCATCACGGTGTCGTCGGTCCGCGCGGTGTCGAACGACCGCACCCAGAACTCGAGTAAATCGTCGAACGCGGCGCGGTCCCAATCGACATCAAGGAAGCCATCCCGCGACAGCGACGGCAGCATGAGCGACCCACTCTGTTGAAGACCGACTACAAAGCACCAAACACCAAACACCAAATACGACTCGCCATGCCCGATTGGTTGAACACGTTCGTGCTGCTCGCACTTGGCGGCGGGGCCGGGGCCAACGCCCGCTATTGGCTCGGCGCGGCCGTGAAGGAGGCGTACGGCGCGCTCAGTTTCCCGTGGCACACGTTCGCCATTAACGTGAGCGGCTCCATCGTACTCGGGTTCGTCGCGGGGTTGTGCCTGAATCAGCCGGACGACGCGCGCAAGCACTGGTACCTGCTGCTCGGGACCGGGTTCTGCGGCGGGTTCACCACGTTCTCCACGTTCAGCCTCGAAGCGCTGGAACTGCTTCAGGCGAACCGCGTCGGGGCCGCGACCGCGTATGTGCTGGGGTCGGTCGCGGCCGGGCTGATCGGGGTGTGGCTCGCGCTGAAGCTCGTGGGTCGGTAGCGCGATTGACAATTTCTGGACAAGTGTATAAAATCGTGCAACGGCCCCCGTTCCGCCGTAGGGCCATTCGTTTCCGCGCGCGAACTCGAAACGGGCACGCCGCGGCCCGATTTTCCCCCGCGGCGGACCGGCACCCCACACGTTGGCCACCTTGGCCAACTCGCCCCGGATGCAGGGATTTCTAGGCGAAAAGCGAGATGGCCAACTGGCCAACTCGCCCCCCTTGGCCTACTCACTTGGCCGGGAGTTCGCTCGCACGGATGTTGCGGAACAGAATGTCGGTGGTCGGGTCGTGACCCTGAATGGAGAGCGGACCTTTCGCGGCGCGGTAGCCCTGTCGCGGGTTGTCGTTCTCCTTGCGGTCGTCGGTCCAGTCCACCGTTTGGTAGCCGTTCACCCACGTGCTGATGTGCTTCCCGTTCGCCGCGACCGTCATGGTGAACCACTCGTTGTCGTTGCTCACCACTCTGCGCGCCGCGATGCGGCGGTAAATCGCGCCGGTGCCGAAGTCCGCGGGCTTGGTGCGGTCGTCGTCCTTGTAGGCGTTCTGAATCTGCGCCTCGTAGCCGTTCTGATACTGCCCGGGGATGCAGCGGAAGAAGATGCCGCTGTTCAGCGCCTTACCGTTCGTCTTGCACTCGAATTGCAGCACGAAGTTGGCGAACTCCTTCTCGCACACGAGGTCGCCGGGGCCGTCCTTCACCGCGAGTTCGCCGTCCTTCGTGACGCTCCACTTCGACGCCATGCGCTTCGGGTCCGCGGCGTTCACCTTCCACCCGGTCAGGTCTTTCCCGTTGAACAGCGGAGTGAGAACCGGTGGGGTGCCTCGATCCCCGTTGGAGGGTTGCACGGGGAGTCGGTCGAAGACGATGGTCTGCCCGGCCGGTACGTCGATGACAATCGGCGCTGCGACCTGCCGCCCGCTCGTCCACGGCATGTTGTTCTTTTCTTGGACGATCTTGGCGAACTCTTTGAAGACCTCTCCTTGGCTGATCCGTCCGCCCTTCGCGGGTGCGCCGTCGGCCGTTCGGTACGACAGTTTCAGCGCGACACCGCAGAGGGAACCCGTGCTGGTGAGTTTGGTCGGTTTCTCGCCGCCGACGTACAGTTCACCGTCCTTAACCTTCGCGTCGCCTTCGACCTTCCACCCGAAGGTGGATTCGCCGTCGAACAGCATGATCCAGCCGTCCGCGATTTCCTTCGCGGTGAGCGCGTTCGGTTTGGGCTTGTCGTCGGCGCGAACCGGGGCGGCGAAGAGCGCCAGCAGTGCGAGCGTGCGGAACATGGTTCGGCTCCGTGAGAGGTTAGTGCGTCGAGTCCGCGACCGCCGCCGGCAGACCGGTGTTCGCGTGCGGGAATTGCGGCGTCCAGTTCAGTTCGGCGCGCGCTTTGGAGGCGTCGATGCGGCGGTTCGCGGCCCCGGGTTCGGGGCGCTGGTCGAACTGCGCTTCCGGGGCGTTCAGCAGTTGAGCGAGAAGCGAATAGAACGCGCGGCGCGACACCGGGCCGCCGTCCGCAATGTTGTAGGTGGTGCCGGGCGCGGCGCGCTCCGCCGCAGCAAGAACCGCGGTCGCGCCGTCGGCCACGTGAATCAGGTTCAGCCATTTGTCGGCGTCGCCGATCAGCGGTTCGCCCTTCAGGATGGGTTGCTTGCGCAGCAGGCGGTTCGGGCCGTAGATGCCGGCGAAGCGCAGCACGATCGCGTCCGGGCGGTGCGCGCGCAGGAGTTGCTCGGCTTCGAGTACGATCTTGCCGGACTCGTCCACCGGTTCGGTCGCGCTCGTTTCAGATACCCACTCGCCACCGGTTTGGCCGTACACGCTCGTGCTCGACACGTACACGAAGCGCCCGGTGGGCGGGAGCGCGCGGAGTACGTTTTCGAGGCCGCGCACGTACACGTCGCGCATCGGCTTGCCCGCGGCGCGGTCGAGGCCCACCGCGTACAGCACCGTGTCGGCCGCGGGCAACTGCAAGCTCGCGGGTTCGGTCACGTCGCCGGTCACGGGTTCGAGGCCGGCGGCGCGGAGCGCGTCGGCGCGGCGGCGCGTGAGGGCGAAAACGGCGTCGCCGCGGGCGCGCCAGAGGGCCGCGGCGGGCCGACCGAGGTAGCCGCAGCCGATCACCAAGCGGGTAACGGGAAGGGGTGACATCGCGTGCCGGTTCTCTAAGTAATCGTCTGGCCCACTCTCCACTTGGATCACGCCGCGAATGACCGACGCGCCCGCTCCATCCGCGCTCGCGCCCGACCCCGCGCCCGCGGACCTCGTGCCCGAACCGTCGTGGCGGGTGCGGTTCCTGTGGTACGCCGGGGCGATGGCGCTGGCCGCGGTCCTCGTCACGGTCGGGATGCGCCTGTGGGCGCGCGACCTCGACGCGCCGTTTTTGTACGATCTCGATTCGCTGCTGTACCTGCCGCTGGTGAAAACGCTGCTCGAAACGGGCAGCATCTACGAGACCGAGCGCCTGGGCGCGCCCGGCATTCAGCAGCTGTACGACTTCCCGATCATCGACCACCTGCACTTCCAGATCCTGCGGGGGTTCGGGGCGGTCTTCGGTGAGCCGCTGCGGGCGTACAACGCGTACAGTTTGTTCGCGTACCCGCTGACGGTGCTCACCATGATGTGGGTGCTGCGGTGGCTGAAACTCACGCTGCCGGCCGCGGCGCTGGGCGGCATCTTGTACGCGTTCCTGCCGTACCACCAAGAGCGGTACCACTACCACTACTTTCTCGCGCTGTACTACTGGGTGCCGGTGTCGCTGGTGCCGGCGCTGGCGCTGATGCGCGGTACGGTGCCGTTCTTCGCGCCCAACGGCGACGGCACGTTCCGCCGCGCGCTGGCGTCGCGCGCGGCGCTGCTGTGCGCGCTGTGCGGGATCGTGACCGCCAGCGCGGGGGCGTACTACGCGTTCTTCGCGTGCGCGTGCTACGGGTTCGCCGGCCTGTACGCGTGGATCGCGCTGCGCACCTACAAGGCGATGGCCTCGGCGGTGCTCCTCGTGGTGCCGGTGTTCGCCACCGGGCTGGCGTACCACGTGCCGACGTACGTCTACCAGTGGAAGAACGGGGCGAACGTGATTACGGAGCGGGTGCCGCTCGAGGCCGACTTGTACGGGCTGAAGTTGGCACACCTGCTGCTGCCCGGGGCGGACCACAACGTCGCCCCCCTTGCGAACCTGCGCGTGCGGTTCTCGAACCCGGACCGGCCGAGTGAGAGCGAGACCGCCGGGTCGCTGGGGCTGATCGGCGCGGCCGGGCTGCTCGCGCTGCTCGCGCCGGTGGTGCTGCCGGTGCGCCGCAGCCGGTTCTACGAGCCGCTCGGCGCGCTGGCGCTGTTCCTGTTTTTGCTCGGCACCATCGGGGCGTTCGGGTCGCTGTTCAACCTGATGGTGTCGCCGCAGATCCGCGCGTACAACCGGCTGTGCGTGTTCCTCGCGGTGCCGGTGCTGGCGGCGGCGGTGTACTGGCTGGACCGGTTCACGCTCACCCGCACCGGCCCGCGGGCGTGGCGGGTGGCGGCGCTGGCGGGGGCACTGGCGCTGGGGTACCTCGACGAGACCCCGTGGAGCTGGAACCCGCTGAACGCGAAGGGCATGGACGCGGTGGACCGGCAGGCGCAGCGGTTCCGCGCGGACCGCGACTTCTTCGCGCGGGCCGAAGCGCTGGTGCCGCCGGGCACGCGCGTGTTCTGCCTGCCGTACGTGCCGTACCCGGAGTTCCCGCCGGTCTACAAGATGGGCAACTACGAGCACGCCCGCGGGTACCTGATGACGAGCACGTTGCACTGGAGCTACGGCGCGATCAAGCGGCGCGAAACGGACATGTGGCAGCGCGACGTGGAGGGCCAACCGCCGCACGAACTGCTCCAGCGGATCGTGGTCGCGGGGTTCGACGCGCTGTTCGTCGACGGCCGCGGGTACTCGACCCGCCCGGACGACCGCGTGAGCACGCGCATCGCGAACTTCAACAAGGAAATGCAGCGCGTCGCGCCCGGCTCCGGGCCGCTGCCGATGGTGATCCACGACGACGGGGTGCAGTTCTTCTTGGACCTGCGCCCGTACCGCGAAGCGTTCCGCCGCGTGGACGACAAGTTCTTCATGGTGCGCGCGCAAGTGGAGCGCGAGTGGGTGGCCCCGCTGTGGCTGGGGCAGTTCCAGCACGTCGAAACGCCCGCGAGCGGCGAGCGGTACGTCTGGGGCGGGCGCGACGGGGCGCTCGTGCTGGTGAACCCGACAGACCGCACGCGCACGTTCGAGATGAGCTTCGCGCTGAGCGTGAACCAGTCCGGCGCGTTCCGCTTCCGCTTGTCCGGCGCGCTGGACGCGGAGTTCGAGTTGGAGCGCCCCGGGCCGAACCTCGGGCCGGACGACGACCGGCGGCACGGCGAGCGCAAGGTGTTCCCGATCACGCTCCCGCCCGGGCGCAGCAGCATCCGGTTCCGCCTGCAACCGCCCGACACGTTCCGGAGCGCGCTCGGGCCGCACTACTACCTGCAACAGTTCCGCCTCGTCGAGAAGTAGCCGGCGTTACGCGCCGAGCGCGCCGAGCTCCCGGCGCAGCGCGGCGCGGGCGTCGGCGGTGAGGTCCGTGTTCGGCAGGCGCACCGGGCCGAGGTCGATGCCCTTGGAGCGCAACAGTTCCTTGGCGGCGCTCAGGTAACCGTAGCGCGCGAGCACTTCGACCAACTGCACCCCGCGGTACTGCAGGTCGCGGGCGGTTGCGAGGTCGTTCGCTCGCACCGCGGCGATGAGCCGGTTGTACAGCGGGGCCGCGAAGTTGTACCCGCTACCCACCGCGCCGTTCGCGCCGAGCACGAGCGCCGCGAGGAGCTGTTCGTCCATCCCGTACAGCACATCGAAGCCACCGGCGCGCAGCAGGCGCTGGAGCGTCATCAGGTCCGGGTTCGTGAACTTCACGCCGGCGAGCGTCGGCACGCGGGCCGGGGCGCGTTCCAGAAACTCGACCATCGGCAATGCGACCCCGGTGAGCACCGGGATGTCGTAGAAGTAGAACGGCGTGCCCGGGGCCGCGCTCGCGAGTTGCGCGCACCACTCGATCAGCACGTCCAGCGATTTCGGCTTGAAGTAACTCGGTGCGACCGCGGCGATCGCCGCCGCGCCGAGGCCCTGCGCGTGCGCGGCAAGCGCGCGCGCGTCGTGCAAGCTGTTCGCGCCGACGTGAACGACCAACCGAACCGCGGTGCCCTTCAGCACGTCACTCCAGCGAGCGGCGAGTGCGATGCGCTCGTCGGTGGTGAGCGAAGCGAACTCGCCGGTGGTGCCGCCGGCGAACACGGCGCACACGCCGTCGGCAACCAGTTTCCGCGCGAGCGGTTCGACGCCGCTCAGGCTCAGGTCGCCGTTCGGCGTGAACGGCGTGAGAACTGCGGGGACGAGACCGGCGAACGGCGTGTGAGACATGGTGGTGTGGTCCGCGTTTTCAAGTGTAGGCAACTCGCTCCGCGAGTTGCCTTTGGCGCTGATAATCACCTGTGCGTGGTTCGCGCCGCAATGGTCGCTCGCTCCGCGAGCGACCTACTCTTGAAAGCGGCTCCTCTCCGCTCACCACCCGTGCGCGTCGAACCACGCGAGCATATCGCTCGTCATGGTGCCGCCGTTGTCCATGCGCGGCACCTTGTTCTGCCCGCCGTACTTGCCGCGGGCCTTCATCCACTCGGCGAACCCGCCGTGTTTCACCGCGCGCACCACCGGCATGCCCATCGCGAGGTCGTTCACGCGGTGCGGGCCGTAGTCCTCGTTGATGCGCGTCAGTTCGGCGTCGATTTCCTGCGCGAACTTGGTCAGGTCCGGCACACCGGCGGCGAATTCGATCAGATACAGGTGGTGCCCGGCGCGGCCGGTCGGCGGGAACACCGGGCCGACGTGGAAGTCGATCGCGTCCGCGCCGCACGCGCGACCCGCGTGCGCCACCGCGCTCTCCACTTCTTCGGAAATCAGGTGCTCGCCGAACGCCGAGAGGAAGTACTTCGTGCGCCCGGTGAAGCGGATGAGCGGCGGAGTGCGCTTCTCGAACGCCACCGTGTCGCCCACGAGGTACGACCATACGCCGGCGCAGGAGGTGAGCACGACCGCGTACTGCTGGCCGATCTCCACGTTCGCCAGCGTGTGCCGCGTCGCGTTGTCTTTGCCCAGTTCTTCGACCGGCACGAACTCGAAGAAGATGTCGTGATCCGGCACGATGCGAAGCAAGTTGTACCGCGGGTCTTCGGTGGCGATGAAGCCCTCCGAGCACGGGTACACCTCGCAGAACTTCACGCGGTCGCTGCCGATCTCGCGCTTGAACACCTCGCGGAACGGGTCGAACTTCGTGCCGCCGTGAATCACGAGGCGCAACTCAGGCCACGCTTCCGCGACGGTCTTCGCCCCGGTCACTTCTTTCAGTTTGGCGAACATCACGAGCATCCACGACGGCACGCCGCTGAGCGCCGTGATGGGCATGCGCGCGCTCAGTTCGGCGAACCGGCGCACCTTCTCGTCCCAATCGGTGACGACGCTGAGTTCGAACGGCGGGAACACATACGGCCGCAGCACGTCGTACACCTCGCGCGCCGCGATGCCGCTCAGGTCGCCCGCGAGCGAGCCGTCCGCTTGTTTCCGCAGGTCGGTGCTGCCGCCGAGGAAGAAGAACTTGCCGGTGAGGAGTTTCGCGTCCGGGTGCGCGTGCCGGAACAGCGCGGTCGTCGTGAACCCGGCCTTGCGGTTCGAGGCCACCATTTCGCGCGAAACGGGGATGTACTTCGTCGCCCCGCTCGTGGTGCCGCTCGAAAGTGCGTAGTACGGGATGAAGCCCGGCCACGTCACGTTGTCGAGCCGCGGGTAGGCATCCTTCCAGTAGGTCTGCCAGAACCACTCGTAATCGCGGACGCGGGTGCGCGCCTGATAGTCGGCGACCGAGCCGATGCGGGCGAAGTCGTGGTCGCGGCCGAACTTGGTGCGTTTCGCCTTGCGCACGAGCCGGCGCAGCGTGTGCTCTTGCACCTTCGCCACGTCCATTTGGTCGAGCGCGGCGACGCGGCGGTGCGCGTGGCGCACCATCACGGAATCGGCGAACTTGCGCACGAGGCGCGTGCCCGCGAGCGGGGCAAGGAGGCCGGTCATGGGGTCGGCTATTGGTTACTGGTTACTGGTTGTTGGTACTTCTCTGGCACCGCGACCGGCGCGCGCCGGCGCGACAACAACGAATAACCAACAACCAACGACCGAGAACTCAGCCGCGGAATCCGCGGCACACGTAGACGCCGCCGGGCGGCAGGTTGAAGGGCACGAACCGGAACCGCACGTCCTCGAAGTACTGGCGGTACATCTTGTAGTAGACGAGCGGCATCACGGTGAGTTGGCGGAACGTGCCGCCGGGTGCGATCGTGCGCGCCGCCGTGGCGAGGATCGCGGCCCGGAGCGCTTGCGGGAACGACGGCAGCGGCAACCCGGACAGCACGTGGTCCACGTTCGGGATGCCGCGCTCGGCGAGCAGGTCGCCGAACTTGCTGGCGTCGCCCTGAATCACTTCCACGTTGGGCACGTCGCGGAACCGCTCTTGGAGCCGGCCGCACAAGTTCGGGTCCAGTTCGATGACGATGACTTTCGTTTCCGGGCGCGCCTTCTTCACCAGTTCGGCGGTGATCGGGCCGGTACCCGCGCCGAGTTCGATGATGGTTTTGGCGCTGGCCCAGTCGATGCCGTCGATGATCTTGCGAGCCATGAACCGCGAGCTGGGCGCGAACGACGCGATGCCACGGCCCTTCGTGAGGAACGCCTTCAGCATGAGCCACCAGTCCGGGCCTTTGCTGCGCTTAGTCGCGAGCGGCTTCGGGTCGGCCTTCGCCTCCGCGGCGGGCGCGACCGGCTCCGCGCGCGGTTCCGGCACGGTCGCGGGCGGTGCGACAACGGCAGCGGCGGGCGCGTGGGGCACAACGGGCGCG